>CASEGV010000003.1:0-78984 GCA_949287595.1 uncultured Mycoplasmatota bacterium | reverse complement strand
TGGTACGTAGACAAAAATATAAAAAAAGAAAAATTTCCTTTTCCAAAACAAAAAAGAACTGTTAGAAATTAATCATTTAATTTCGTAACAGCCCCTTTTATTTTAGATATAATTGTTCTCCTTCTTTTAAGTAGATACCATATAAGTCGTCTTTTGGACAGGTATAGATTAATTTAGGTAGTGTTTTTTGGTTTTCTAAATTGGAGTTTTCTTCCTCATCATTTGGTTGCTCTGGCAATGGTTCTAATTGTTCTATATTAGAATCTTCTTCTGGTAATGTAGGCGCATTTTCTTTTGTTAGTTTTTTGAAGTTATATCCATTGCTATTTATTATATTTGTCTCATCTTCTATCCATAGACATTCTTCGGGATTTTTACCGTTTATTATTACATAATAACCTTCGGGATTTGCTGTCCAGCCAGGACTTTGATATTTTCCTTTTGCACATTCTATATGACAATGATTCCCAGTGGCATTTCCTGATGTTCCTTCTTTATAGAATGGTTCCTTCTGACTTATTTTCTTTCCTACATATAAATTACTAATATCATTAGCATGAGCAAATAGAATTGTCATATAGTCTATTGTACCATCAGGATATTCTACAGGATTATCACTTTCTAACCATACTTCATTAGCGTCTTGTGGATATATCTTTTTTATTGTTCCCGTAAACGGGGCATATACATCCTCTATCCCTGTATCTTTGCCAGCATCATCGATTGCAAAACTATTGATATGGGTTCCTTCTCCATACCTTTGTGTAATTCTCATATTTCTTAACGGATATATTGGTTTTTCCATTATTTTTTATCCTCCTCATTAATAATATTCTCTTTTGATATTGTTACTGTTTTTCTATTGATTAAATCTGTATGTGATGCTAATTTTCCTTCTAATGATTTATAGATAGTATCAGCACCAATAAATGAGAAGAAGCCAATCCAAAGACTTGTTGGTAATTTAATACTCGTAAATGTATAACAAAATATGATTCCCACTAGCATATTTACAAAGAAAGAATAAATACATAAATATTTACTTGTTTTAAAACAAGATTTTGTTTTTTGTATTACTGCACAAGTAATTGCACTTAATGCAATCGCAATTACTAATAATTGTTGTAGATAATCTAAGTTTAGCATGTTAATCACCTGATGTATTATATGCTTATTTTTTTCCTTTGACACAAAAGTACAGTTTTGCTGGTTTTACAATTGATAAAGTTATTGATTAAATTAAGTTGAAGTCTTATATCTACTACATTATTTACAATGTAGAATAAAGCCCTATAATAAAATTTGTTCCTATAATGAATATTATCAGTATTATACTTTCTTTCCATCTTCTGCATTTTGTCATTTTTTATTGAAAAAGGGTTCTTTATAAGGTATAATTCGAATTGAAAAGAGAACTACTATGGTATATTTTTTAGTAACAATTTTAAATTTTATGCAAAAAATTATTGCTAGATACCGCCTAATATTATTGGTGTTACTAGAGTTCTAAATATTTCTTTTTCTGTACTTTTAGATAAGGATTCAAGTGGTAATGGAAATTATTGAATTGGATTCTAACATAATAAAAATCCAGTATTTGGTACCATTAAAGTTGGAATTCCACTTGAAATTCAGAATAATATAATATATAACTATGGATGAAAAAATCTCGCATAAATAATCAAGAAATTGTATTGCAATCTTCTTTGCACTTATAATGCAAAGAAGAAGTTGAACAATTACCTATAAATGTTGTTGGAATAGTTAGATTATAGGAGAAATTATGTTTCTAGGTTTTGAGAATGTCATTAGTTTAACCAGCAAAGGGTAGTATGAACTTATTGATAAAAATAGTAGTTATGCTCTTTCAAATAAAGAGATACAAACTATAGTTGAAATAATTAAAAATATAACCGAAGAGTTTAATAATAATATTGATAAATCCGAAGGAAGTGATATTGATGGAAAATGACTTAATAGAAAATAAAGAGCTAATATTATTTGAGACTAGTAGAATAAGGAGGAAAGAGTACCAGGGAGAATGGTATTATTCTATAGTTGATATTGTGCAAATATTAACTGGTACTAAAGATGCTGGTGCTTATTGGAGAAAATTAAAGCAAAGACTTTTTGAAGAAGAAAGTGAAGTCGTGACAAATTGTCACGGGTTGAAACTAAAAGCGAAGGATGGAAAAATGAGAGAAACAGATTGTGGTAATCGTGAAACAATCTTTAGAATTATTCAAAGTGTTCCATCTCCAAATGCCGAACCATTTAAGCTATGGTTTGCAAGATTAGCTGAGGAAAGAATACAAGAAACAATTAATCCAGAAATTGCAATTGAAAGAGCAAGAATGACATATCAGAAAAAAGGTTATTCTGAAGAATGGATTAATGCTAGAATTAAAGGAATCCCTGCTAGAAATGAATTGACTGATGAGTGGAAGAATAGAGGGGCAAAAACTTCTAATGATTTTGCCATATTAACGGATGAAATCAGCAGAGGAACTTTTGGAATTACAACCAATAAACATAAAGAAATTAAACATTTAAATAAAAAGCAAGTTTTAAGAGACAATATGTCACCAATGGAATTAGCCTTAACTACTCTAGCAGAAGTTACTACTACAGAATTACACAGAACTAATGATTCACATGGTATGCGTGCTTTAAAAAATGATGCTAATACTGGTGGAAATATTGCTGCTATTACTAGACGTAATATTGAAAAAGAACTAGGTAAGCCTGTGGTAACCTCTGAAAATGCAATTGATTTTAAAAATCAAAAGCAAATTAATAATGAATAAAAAAATCTTTATACTACGAATATAAAGTTGATAGAACCAAAACAATTGCATTCAGGCAATTGTTTTTCTATGATTCAATTTTACTATTTTTTAATAAAAGTTGAAAATTAAAATGGAAGGAAGAGGATATAGGTTATTTGCAATTAAAAGAGGTAATAGAATTATTGCCTCTTTTAATTGCGACATATGTGTGACATATATGCGACATAATTATGCTTATTGTCACTTTATTACAACAAAAAACCATCGAAATCTAAGAATTTCAATGGTTTTAGAAACAGTATAAATTAACGTTTTGAGAATTGTGGAGCACGACGTGCTTTCTTTAATCCTGGTTTCTTACGTTCTTTCTTACGAGGATCTCTAGTAATAAATCCAGCAGCTTTTAAGATTTTTCTGAAGCTATTATCAGAATCATCTGGAGTTGTTGAATCATATTCTAATAATGCTTTTGTAATACCATGACGGATAGCTCCTGTTTGACCAGTATATCCACCACCACTTACTTTAGCATCTACATCAAAAATTTCTCTAGTGTTAGTCATTTCTAATGGTTGACATAAATCCATTACACAAAGTTCAGATGGGAAGTATTCATTTACATCTCTTCCGTTAACAGTGATTTTTCCAGTTCCTGGAGTTAAAGTAACTTTAGCAACACTAGTCTTTCTGTGACCAGTTCCATAATATTTATTTTTCTTTTCTTTTGCCATAACCTTTTAACCTCCTATTTCACTTCAAGCACTTCAGGCTTTTGTGCCTCATGTTTGTGCTCGCTTCCTGTGTATACAAATAATTTCTTATACATTTGTCTACCTAATCTGTTATGTGGTAGCATACCTTTTACAGCTCTTTCTACCATTTCTACTGGATATTTTTCAATCATTTCTTTTGCTGTTCTTTCTCTTAGACCACCTAAATATTGTGAATGGTTGTAATACATCTTATCGTTTAATTTATTACCAGTTAATTTTACTTTTTCTGCATTTACGATAATGATGTTATCTCCACAATCAATATGTGGAGTATAAGTTGGTTTGTGTTTTCCACGTAAGTATTTTGCAGCAAGTGATGCTACACGACCTAAAGATTTACCTTCAGCGTCGATAACGTACCATTTACGTTCTACTGTTTCTTTCTTTTGCATATAGCTTTTCATAATTACTCTCCTTTACCTTTAATTAGGTTTTCCCAGGACCTAATCAATGTGGGGATATTTCGAATGTACCGATTATGATTATACTAAAAAAAGTATTAAAAATCAATACTTTTTTTTATTTTATAAATGTTTTACGTGTACTTTTTCTTCTTGTTCTTCTAAAGATACTAGTTCCTGTTCTCTTGTATCTATCATGGCAAGAAGTTCATCTAAATCATCTGGTAACTGTGCAGCCAGCATTTCTTGTGTGTCTCTTGCTACGTTTGCTTGTTGTAATTGATTTAGATATCTTTGGTATTCTAGATTATTGTGATTATTGATTGCTGTAGAGGCAATAGTTGACGATGTTGACGAAGCCAATGTAGTAGATACCTTTTTAGGTTTAAACTCTCTTTCTCCTTTTTTACCATCGATAACATATAGTGCTGTTCCTGTACCGGCAATAGCACTTGTTGTACCTGTTGGAACTATACCTCCACTTAGCAAAGAAGAAGTTGTTTCTCCATTTACTAATGGTAATATTGATGATGCCATAAATCATTCCCCCTTATTTCTTTATATTTCCTATTGAAATACTATTTGGCATTTGTCCTTCTACAGCTTGTAATACTGCATTTTTCATTGATTGTAATGCACTTATATTTGTTGCATTATTTATAATTTGATTTGCTTGACTATTAAATGTATCTTGTTTAGTAGCAAGCGAATTATTATCTTTATTCTCGGTTTGCTTTTGTTGCTGATTATTTTTTTCAAGTCTTCGCTTCTGTTGTAATATTAAGGCTCTCATTTGTTCTAATGATTCTTTGGTGTTTAATCCTGCTACTATACTTTCTAAAGTTGCTACACTTTCGCCTCTTTTTTTTGCTTTGGATATTTCTGAGATTAAATCTTGATTATTTTTTCCTATCCTATTAATTTCTCTCATATTTATTGTAGCAATTCTTCTTTCTTCTGCTTTCATTCTAGATAAATTATATTCTTGAATATTTATACATTGCATGTTTTTAAATGCAGCTAAGATTTGATATCCCCCTATTAATTGTGGTAAAATTGGCATTCCTAATAACCCTAGGCCTACACAAACACCAAATATTTTTCCATTTCTCTTTATACTGTCTTTATGTATTCTTTTATTCATTTCTAGTGCTAATGGAAATTGTTCTTTTCTTCTATTTACACCTATATGATAGTTAAGACTTTTTCTCTCATTTAGTTCTACCCTAACTAAAGTTTTGCTTCTCCATTCATAATCTAATTGTTCTTCTGTTATAGGTTTTCCTTTACATAAATATTTGTCTGTATTATATTGAATTATTTTATCAGATAATTTTATGTATAATTTTTTTATTAATTTTCTATTTAACACTTTAAATTTAACTTTATCAAATGATAGAACAAATTTTTGAAACTTTTCTGCACCAAATTTTTTATGTATTTTTGCTTTTTTATTATACTGATTCCTTACCCATTCTTCTTGTTCTTCTATTGATAGTCCTTTAGGCATTTTAATTGCTGCTGGCTTCATTATTAAGCGATAGGTATACTTTATTTTTTCAATTTTACTACCTATTTTTTGAATTGGTTTAGCACCTTTTTTACTTTCTTGTTTTGTTTTTTCCTCTTTTAATTGTTCTAGCCATTCTTTTTGTTCTTCTTCTGATAGGAATTTAGGCATATCTATTTCATCTGGATTACAAAGTAAATAGTACTTGCGTTTTAAATTTCTTATTTTATTTCCTATTTTTTGAACTTGTTTAAGATATGACTTTTTTTCTAATTCTTGTTTTTCCTTTTCTAATTCTTTTCTCCACTCTTTTAGCTCTTCTTCTGATAGGTATTTTGGCATGTCTATTTTATCTATATCGCAGAGTAGATAGTACTTGTATTTTAAATCTTCAACTAGCCCTTTCTTTTCCATTTTTTATCCCCCTAATATCCTTGATTGGGCATATTATACCATAAAATGCAAAAAAAAGCAATAGCTACTGATTATACGGCTATTACTTGTACCTGATATTTGTTAGATATAGACCTTCTGCCGGGGCAGTTTTTCCACCTTTAGATCTGTCTTTTTTATTTAAAAAATATTCTACATATTCAGGAGATTCTTTTTCTTCTCCTACTCTAATTAGTATACCAACCATATTGCGAATTTGATAGCGTAGGAAACCATTTCCTGTAAAAGTAAATTTTATGATATTATCATTTATTCTTTCTACGGTTGCTTTAGAAATTGTTCTTATGCAATTTTCTTTTTCTTTGTTCTCTGTTACAAAAGCTCTAAAGTCATGTTCTCCTAATAAATACTTTATTCCTTCTTGCATTTTTTCTACGTTTAATTTGTAATTATATTGAAATACATAATTTCTTTCTATGGGATTATATTCTCCTATATTCATATAGTATTCATAAGTCTTTTCTAATACATTATATCTAGCATGAAAATCATCCACTACCTTTTCTGTTTTAATTACGTGGATATCTTCTGGTAGGTTACTATTCATTGCTCGTTTTAATTTATATTCTGTAATATTTATATCTAGGTCTGCGTGCCCGCATTGCATTTTAGCATGTACACCTTTATCTGTTCTGCCAGAGGATGTAAATGTTGTCTTTTTACTATCATTAATCTTGGTTAGTGCTTTTTCAATTTGTTCTTGAATCGTTACTAATCCTGGTTGTGTTTGATAGCCTTTATAATTTGTTCCATCGTATGATAATGTTATTAAATACCTCATATTTTCTCCTTTTTCCACAGGAATTGTGGATTATACATGTTTATAAATATCTTTAATTATATCTCTAATATCTTTATGATAGTCTATTTTTACTTTCTTCTTTTTTATTGCTTTATATGTAAATTGAACTATTTCTGGAATCTTATATCCATTCCTTTTTATATAATCCACTCTTTCATATGTCTCTTCTGTTGCACCTTCTAAGAAGATTCTTTTATTTTTTACAAAGAGCATTTTTGTCGTATATTGGTATAACATATCTGCATTATTACTTCCAATAATAATTAATTTATGGTACTGTTCCTTTAGTTTTGTTAGTACCATGATAATTTTTTTTCTACTTTTGTTATCTAAATATTGAAATAAATCGTCAAATATTAAAATGTCTGGATTAGATAATAAACTCATTGCAATTTGGACTTTCTTTTGTTCTGATTTAGAAAGTGTCGTTATGTTTCTATCTAACATATTAGTATCTAGACCTACTATTTTTAATGAGTCATGTTCTTTTTTATCAATGTTTTTTATTTGAAGATGATAATAGTTAATGATATAGTCCATATGGTCTTTAATCGTATTTAAATATGGCAGTTTTTTAAATTGTTTTTCTATTATACTTATTTTTTTATAATATTCTAAATAATTTTCTGGAGTTAGTTCTTGATTATCTATGGTAATTTTTCCTTCTGGTAGTTTTCTTAATGTTAAAATATTTAATAGTTCTTCATATTCTGGTCCTGTTATTCCTATCATGTCATTACTAGATAATGTCGTTGTTAGTTCCCAGTCATTTTGTTTTACATTCTCTAATACTATTTCCATATTGTATCTACCATCCTGTCCATATTTAGTTCTACTTTATCTACCACATTATAATCTCTTAACTTGACAGATAAATCTACCATAAAAGGTAAGTCTAATCCTATTTTATTTAGAGTATTATCTTTTTCTATTACTGTTAATGGTTCTCCTTCTAATAGGATTTTTCCATCATTTATTACTAATAGATAGTCACTTTCTAAGGAAACATTTAAATCTGATGTTGTCATGATAATTGCGATTTTTGTTTCTAATTGTAATGTACGTAATAATTTTATAAACTCCTCTTGATCTTTTGTTTCTAATTCCTGACAAATATCATCTAGAAATAAGATTTGTGGCGTTGCGAGCATTTTTTCTGCTAAAAGAATCTTTATCTTTATAAAGATTGGTACTTTATTGGGATCTTTTTTTTGAAATTTTGTTAGTTTATATTTTTTTACTATTTCTTTATAGGTATCTTTCTTTTCTTCTTCTGTTTTTTTAAATAAATGAATCGTATAATTTAATTCCTCTTCTACCGTATCAAATAAAAACTCTGGATTATCCTGTGGAATAATTGTACCAGTAATTTCTTTCCACAAGTTCTGTGGATATTCTTCTATATAAGTTCCTAATAATTTTATTGTCTCTTTTACTTCTAATTGTCCACTTAATATTCTAATTAGTGTTGTTTTGCCACAATTATTTCCACCTGAGATAGTTATAAATTGTCCTGATTTTACTTGGAAGGAGATATCTTCAATCATATTTTGATACTTTAAATTTGTTACTTCTAATAATTCCATTTATCTTCCCTCCTTTTGTTTTACTTTCTATTATATAATAAAGCGTTTAAAAAAGCCAACTATTTGGCTTTTTTCTTTTGTATTCTATAAGCACACCTTAATAAAAATTTATCAGATACAAATCTTCCAAAGAATTTTGCACACTTCATGGTAAATCCAGGGATAATTAGCATTTTACCTTTCATCATCTCATCAATTGCATATTTCGCAACATAGGTACTTTTTAATGGTTTTACTCCAAATTTTACTCCTGCTACTGCATTGAAGTTAGTGTCTACTGGTCCTGGACAAAGAACGGATATTTGAACTTTTGATTTCTTTTTCTTTTGTTCATACCATAGTGCTTCTGACAATTGATATACATATGATTTTGTTGCATAATAAGTACTCATTAATGGTCCCGGTTGAAAAGCTGCGGAAGAGGCAACATTTAGAATATAACCAGAATTTCTTTTTTCCATATCCTTTAAAAAAGCTTTTGTTAAAATATGTACTGCTTTAATATTAGTATCAATCATATTTAGTTCTGTTTGAAGATCTGTCTTAGTAAATTCTCCAAAAGTACCAAATCCTGCATTATTAATTAAAATATCTATATTTTCTTTTTTCGTTAGTACATATAATTCTTTTACTTTTTGTTCGTTAGATAAATCCGCAACAATAATTGTTACTTTGGTAGGGAGAGACTCTTGAATCTCTTCTAGTTTTTCTTTGTTCCTTGCGACTAGAATTAGTTCATATTTCTTGGTTGCTAAATATCTTGCCATATCTAGTCCTATTCCAGATGATGCTCCTGTAATTAATGCTTTCATACCGACACCTCTTTTACCTATCTTTTTCTCATTCTTATTATATAATAAAATGATTAAAAAAAAAAGAATGTTGACATCCTTTTACGATTTTCTTATTACTCTTTTATTTTTTATTTTTATGGCTATTTCCCTTTTGAGTTGGTTCTTCATTTATACTATTAAACATGGCATCTAATTCGTTTTCTTGTGCTCTATATTCTCTTTCTGTTTGAAGTATCATTCTCGTTAATTTATCATCTATATCTTGTTCTAAAGAGAAGGTATTTCCATTTGATTTTTGATAATCCTTAAATTTATCTAATCTTATTGTTGAATCCAGTTTTATAAATCTATTTAAATCATAATCTTCTTTAAATCTTCTTTCTTGTTCTTTATCTTTTGTCATTTTGATTGCTCCAGCAACTGTTGTATAATCCAGTACTGCTTGATGTAATAGTTCTTCTTTTGTAATGCCTAAATTTTCTTGGGCTGTCGTTAATGATAAGTTATCTAAATATTCCATTACTAAGGCATATTCTCTACGATATTTATTTTTTAAAAAAGAATTTGATAAAAACTCTTCTTCTGAAATAAAGTCCTTTTCTTCTCGTTCTTGTATATATTCGTGCAATTCTTGATATATTCTTTTTTCTTCTCCCTTATATTTTTCTGTTATAGTATCATTTTTGCTCTTGCTTACATTTAAAAACATTATTTATCACCTAATGATATTATATCATAAAAAAAGACACAATTGTGTTTTTGTGTCTTACTTTTCTTCTGCTTCTTTCTTCTTAGCTTTTTCTTTAGCAGGTTTTTCTTCTGGTTTAGCTTCATCTACTAATTTTAAAATTACCATTAATGAATTATCTCCACGACGTTCAGATAATTTTAAAATTTGAGTATATCCACCATTTCTGTTTTCATAACGTTTTGCTAAATCATGGAAAATTTTATCCACAACTTTTTTATCATTATGTAAGAATGCTAACGCTTTACGACGAGAAACTAAATCACCTTTTTTACCATAAGTAATCATTTTTTCAACAAACTTACGAACTTCTTTAGCTCTAGTTTCTGTAGTAGTAATACTTTCGTTAATTACTACTTGTTTTGTCATAGTTGCTAGCATGCTTCTTCTATGTTTGTTATCTACACCTAATTTTCTCATAGTTATTTCCTCCTTATATATTAGTCATCATCACGTAATACTAGACCCATATCTCTAATTTTGTCTAATACTTCTTTTAGTGATTTTTTACCTAGATTACGTATTTTCATCATGTCTGATTCACTCTTATTAACAAGATCTTGTAGAGTATGAATTCCAGCTCTCTTTAAGCAGTTATATGCTCTGACAGAGAAGTCTAAGTCTTCAATAGATGTCTCTAATGCTTTTACTTTTGGATCTTCTGTTTTTTCAATCATCATTCCACTTACATCTGCAATTGATGATAAGTCTGTTAAGATTTGGAAATGTTCAATTAAAATTCTAGAAGCTAAAGCAATTGCTTCTTCTGGTTTGATTGAACCGTTTGTCCATACGTCTAAAATTAATTTATCATAACTTTCATCTTGTCCAACGCGAGCGTTTGCAACTTCATATGATACTCTTTCAATAGGAGAATATAATGAGTCAATAGCAATAACTCCTGCTTTTTTAATATCATAAATCTTCTTGTTGTCTTCACTTCTTACATATCCACGACCATTTGTTACAGTCATTTCCATGTTTAGAGTTGCTCCTTTTGATAATGTAGCGATAACTTTATCTTTGTTAATTACTTCGATATCAGCATCGTGTTCAATATCTCCAGCAGTAATTTCTCCTTCTTTACTAGTATTGATACGAACTACTTTTGGTTCATTTGAATGATTTTTAAATACTACACCTTTTAAGTTTAAGATGATAGTTGTAACGTCTTCATAAACTCCTTCGATTGTTTGGAATTCATGTAACACTCCATCAATTTTAATACTACTAATAGCACTTCCTGGAAGAGATGATAACATTACTCTTCTTAATGCATTACCAATTGTAGTTCCGAATCCTCTTTCTAATGGTTCTAATTCAAATCTACCATAGAAATTGCTTTCTACAGAATCTGTTATTTTGTAAATTGGTTTTTCAAATTGTAACATGAAACTAACCTCCCTTATTCATTAATTATACACGTGGACGTTTTGGTGGACGACATCCATTGTGTGGTATTGGTGTAACATCAACGATTGTTGTTACTTCTAATCCAGCAGTTTGAAGTGAACGAATTGCTGTTTCTCTACCTGGTCCTAAACCTTTTACGCGTACTTCTACTTTACGCATTCCCATATCATATGCTGCTTTACCTGCTGCTTCTGCAGCCATTCCAGCAGCGAATGGTGTTGATTTTTTACTACCTTTAAATCCGATAGCACCAGCTGATGCCCAGCTAATTACGTTACCATCCTTATCTGTAATCGTAGTAATTGTATTATTGAATGTTGAATGAATATGTGCAATACCTTCAGGAACATTCTTTTTTACTTTTCTTTTTCTTGTCTTGTATGCCATGAGTTTACCTCCTTCAAAAAATTATCCTTGTTAATTTCTAACTAAACTTTCTTCTTGTTTGCTACTACTTTTCCTTTACCTTTACGAGTACGAGCATTACGGTTTGTTCTTTGTCCTCTTACAGGTAATCCTTTTTTATGGCGACTTCCTTGATAAGAATTGATCTCCATTTTAGTTTTGATATTCATACTTACTTCACGACGAAGATCACCTTCAGTTAAGTGTTTGTTAATTTCATCACGAATCTTAACTAATTCTTCTTGTGATAAGTCTTTCGTCTTTTTTGTTGGATCAATGTTTACTGCTTTTAAAATTTGTCTTGCTAAACTTTTTCCAATACCATAAATATAAGTTAATGAAATGCAAATGTGTTTATCATTTGGAATATCTACACCTTTAATACGTGCCATTTAATACACCTCCTAAAAAATTATCCTTGTTTTTGTTTATGCTTTGGATTTTCACAGATTATTCTTACTGTACCTTTACGTTTTACAACTTTGCATTTTTCGCAAATTGGTTTTACTGATGCTTTAACTTTCATTTTTATCCCTCCTATTATTTACGATAGGTTATACGCCCACGTGTTAAATCATAAGGTGAAAGTTCTATCATTACGGTATCTCCTGCTAAGATACGAATATAGTTCATTCGTATTTTACCAGAAACGTGAGCTTCCACAATGTGTCCATTTTCTAGTTGAACTTTGAATTTCCCACCTGGGATAATTTCAAGAACTTTACCTTCAATTTCAATTGTATCTTCTTTGGCCATCTTTATCACTCTCCTGTTAAGATTTGATATCCATCTTTTGTTACTACGACTGTATGTTCAAAATGGGCAGATAAGCTACCATCTTGTGTGTCTACAGTCCAATCATTATCATGTAAGAATACTTTTGGACTACCTAAGGTTAACATTGGTTCTACCGCAATTACCATTCCTTCTTTTAATCTTGGACCGGTATTAGGTATTCCATAATTTGGTACTTCAGGGTCTTCATGTACAGAAGTTCCTACTCCATGACCACATAACTCTCTTACAACACCTAGATTATGTTTTCGGGCGTACTGTTCAATCGCATAACCAATATCTCCTATTCTATTACCTGGCTTTACTTGTTCTAGGCCTATGAATAAGGATTTTTCAGTGTCTTCTAGTAACTGTTTTGTTTTTTCATCTACTTCTCCTACGGTGTAAGTCCAAGCAGAATCTCCATGATATCCTTTATAACAGGCTCCAATATCAATAGAGATAATGTCTCCATTTTTTAATTTTCTATCACTTGGAAACCCGTGGACTACTTCTGAATTGATACTTGTACATAGTGTAGATGGGAAACCCTCGTATCCTTTAAAAGAAGGAGTAGCATCCTTACTTCTTATGAAGTCTTCTGCTAGCTTATCTAACTCTTTGGTTGTGATTCCTTCTTTTATCAATGGTTTTAGATACTGATGAGTTTGATATACAATATTACCAGCAATTTTTAATAATTCAATTTCTCTCTTACTTTTAATTGTTATCATTATTTTTCATCTCCATTATTTGCATAGCTTTATTTTGATGATAAGCTGATAATTTTATCTACTTGTTTAAAAACATTTTCTATTGTATCATTTCCGTCTACCTCATATAATACACCTTGTTTTTTATAGTGTTCTATAATTGGTTCTGTTTTTTCTTGATACATTTTATATCTAGTTTGGAATGCTTCTAGGTTGTCATCATTTCTTTGGTATAGTTTTCCACCACAGATATCACAGACAGACTCTTGTGCTGGTGCACTCGATTCTTCATTAATGTTATAGACGGCATGACAGTCTTCACATACTCTTCTGCCTGTTATTCTTCTTTCTAATGTTTTTTCATCGATTACAATTGAAATTACATTTCCTACTTCATACCCTAATTTCTTTAGGATGTTATCATATTCAACTGCTTGCTCTAGACTTCTTGGAAAACCATCAATAATGTAACCATTTTTACAGTCTTTCTGTCCTAGTCTTTTTTCAATTAGTTGATATGTAATTTCATCTTTTACTAATTTACCACTTGCTAGTGTTTCTGCAACATAATTTCCTACTTCACTATCTTCTTTGGCAATTTCTCTTAAGATATCGCCAGTAGAGATATGTGGAATATGATATTTTGCAACAACTAGCTCTGCTTGTGTTCCTTTTCCAGCAGCAGGTGGTGCTATAAACATAATATTTTTCATTTTTACCTTCTACTATATCCTCTCTTATAACTTCTGGTCAAAATACTTCCTTCCAATTGTTTATAAGTTTCAAGTGCTACACCTACTACGATTAATAATCCTGTACCACCAATGGATACACTTGTAGGTAAGCTTGTCAATTTAGAAAATAGAATTGGTAATCCAGCAATTACTACTAAGAATGTTGATCCTAAAATAGTAAGTCTTGATAATATTTTGCTTACATGTTTTTTGGTTTCTTCTCCAGGTCTGATTCCTGGAATGTATCCTCCATTTTCTTGTAAGTTCTTTGCAAACTCTTCTGGTTTTACTTGAATAAACGTATAGAAGTATGCAAAGAAGAAAATTAAGACTACATAGATTAAGAATCCAACTGGAGTTGTATATGTTAAATATTTTTGTACAACTAAAGTAAATGTTTCATTTTTTATTACTTGTGCTAAAATTCCAGGGATTGCAAGTAAGCTTGATGCAAATATTACTGGAATAACTCCTGCTGTATTAATTTTGATTGGCATAAAACTTTGTGCTGAAGCGCCATATGCACTTGTTGATTTATTGGCATATTGAATTGGTATTCTTCGTTCTGATTCTTGAACAAATATCATACCAATGACTATTGCAAAGTATACTATTACAAATAGAATAAATTTGATAATTCCTAATGTAATTACTTGTGCTGTACCATCAAACGCAATTAGACCAGTAAATGCATCAATAAACATTTGAGGTAATGTTGCAATGATACCAGCCATGATAATTAGACTGATTCCATTTCCTATTCCTTTTTGTGTTATTTGATCACCTAACCAAAGTAAGAATGCGGTACCAGCTGTTAAAACAGTTGCTATATAAAGATATTCTACGACATCTCCTGATTTACCAATAAAGGCAAATGAGAATGCATATCCTTCAATAAAAGCAAAGATGATACCTACATATCTAGTAATTTGATTTAATTTACGTCTTCCTGTTGCACCTTGGTTTTTTAGCTCTGTAAAATATGGAATAATATCCATTTGTAATAATTGCATGATGATTGATGCCGTAATATATGGCATAACACCTAATGCAAAGATTGAGAAGTTTTTTAGTGCTCCACCACCAAGCGTATTGATTAATTCTAAGAATCCTAAACTACTTGTTAAGTCTTCTGTTCCAGGAACACGAATTGAAATACCTAGTATGAAGATCATTAATGCCGCAAGAGTAAAGTAAATACGATGACGTAAATCTTTATTCGTTGAGGTAAATAATTGCTTCATAGTTTTAAACATACTAGATCACCTCAGCTTTGCTTCCTGATTCTTTGATCTTTTCTAGAGCAGTTTTTGAAAATTTATTTGCTTGAATTGTAAGCTTACGCTCTAATTTTCCATTTCCTAAAACTTTTAGTCCATCTAAACCTTTTTTAATAATTCCTTTGTCCTTTAGTAATGCAGGTGTTACTACAGTACCATCTTCAAATGCATTTAAATCTTCTACATTGATTGTTGCATAAGTTGTCTTAAATAATGCATTCTTGAAACCTCTCTTTGGAAGTCTTCTATATAATGGTAATTGTCCACCTTCAAATACTGGATTGATACTACCACCACTACGTGCTTTTTGTCCTTTTTGTCCGCGTCCACTTGTTTTACCAAGACCACTACCTGGACCGCGTCCTACACGTTTTCTTGCATGAGTAGCACCGATATTTTTTTCTAATTCATGTAATTTCATTATCCTAATATCTCCTCTACTGTTTTACCACGAAGTGCTGCTACTTGTTCAACTGTTTTCATTGCTTTTAATGCATTTAATGCAGCAGTTGCAGTATTAATTTTAGTTCTTGCTCCTAGTGATTTAGAGACAACATCACGAATTCCTGCTAATTCTAAGATAGCACGAACAGCTCCACCAGCGATGATACCAGTACCAGCTGGAGCAGGTTTGATAATTACTCTCGCAGCTCCACTAGTTCCAATCATTTCATGTGCTACTGTTCTTCCATCAATTAGAGGTATTGTGATCATTTTCTTGTTTGCATCTTGAATTGCTTTCTTTATTGCATCAGGTACTTCGTTTGCTTTTCCAATACCTAATCCAACTTTACCTTTACGATCACCTACGACAACAGTTGCTGAATATCTTCTACGACGTCCACCTTTAGTAACTTTTACTACGCTTTTAACATCGATTACTAATTCTTCAAACAACTTTTCTCTAGGTTCGTTTGACTTTCTTTGCATAATACCCTCCTATTAGAATTCTAATCCATTTTCACGTGCAGCATCAGCTAATGCTTTTACACGTCCATGATAAAGGTATCCTCCTCTATCAAATACCACTTTTGTAATTTTTGCTTTTGTTGCTTTTTCGGCAATTGCCTTACCAACAACTTTAGCTGCTTCAACATTACTTCCATTTTTGATATTTAAATCTTTGTCTAATGAGGAAGCAGATACAAGAGTAGTTCTAGTTTCATCATCGATAATTTGTGCATAAATTCCAGTGTTAGAACGGAATACGCATAATCTAGGTACTGCGCTTGTTCCCATCAAGTTTTTACGAATTCTTTCATGACGAACTTCACGCATACTGTTACGAGATTGTTTCTTTATCATACTTTGATTTCTCCTTTCCTACTTACTAAGCAGCTTTCTTTCCTTCTTTACGACGAACATGTTCATCTTTATAACGAATACCTTTACCTTTATATGGTTCAGGTGGTCTTACTTTTCTTACATTAGCAGCAAATTCTCCAACTAATACTTTATCAATACCTTTGATAGTAATTTCAGTATTTCCGTTAGCTTCTACTGTTAATCCTTCTGGTATTTCCATCTCTACTGGATGAGAATAACCAGCATTAATTACTAATTTCTTACCTTGAACATTGAAACGATATCCAACACCAATGATTTCTAGTCCTTTTTCAAAGCCTTTAGTAACACCTTCGATCATGTTGTGGATTAAAGCATTCATTGTACCATGCATTGCTTTTGCATTTTCATTTTTACGTTCTAAAGTAATTTTATTATCATCTTGTTTCATAGTAATATCTTTTAGCATTACTTGAGATAGAGTTCCTTTTGGTCCAGTTACTGTTACTGTATTATTTTCTTCTTTTACTGTAACTCCTTCAGGAACAATAATTGTACGATTTCCTATACGGCTCATCTTGACACCTCCTTATATTTTCTTTATTACCAAATATAAGCTAGAACTTCCCCACCTATATTTTCTTTACGTGCTTCTTTATCAGTCATAATTCCTTTAGATGTAGAAAGGATAGCGATTCCTAATCCATTTAATACTCTTGGAATTTCGTTACTGTTTACATATACACGAAGTCCTGGTTTAGAAATTCTCTTTAGCCCTGTTATAACTCTTTCTTTCTTGTTATATTTTAAAGTTAAAAGAATTTTTCCTTGAGCATCTTCTTTTACAACTTTATAATCTTTAATAAATCCTTCATCTTTTAAAATTCTTGCGATTTCTTCTTTAATTTTAGATGCAGGAACTTCAACTTCTTCATAGCGCATTTGATTTGCATTACGAATACGAGTTAACATATCTGCAATTGTATCTGTCCTCCTTTCCAATTACCAACTTGATTTCTTAAGTCCTGGTATTTGTCCTTTATAAGCTAATTCACGGAAGCAAATACGGCAGATTCCGAATTTACTCATAACTGCGTGAGGTCTACCACAACGAGCACATCTAGTGTATTCACGTACTTTATACTTTTGTGGTCTATTAGCTTTTACTATCATACTTTTCTTTGCCATAATATTCCTCCCATTTTACTTTCTAAAAGGAATTCCAAGTCCATTTAATAAATCGAATGATTCTTCATTAGTTTTTGCTGTTGTTACAAATACGATATCCATTCCACGTACTTTTACAACATCATCATAATCAATTTCTGAAAAGATTAATTGTTCTTTAATTCCTAATGTATAGTTTCCTCTACCATCAAATGCTTTTGGACTAACTCCACGGAAGTCTCTTACACTTGGTAGTGCGATTGCAATTAGTTTATCCATAAAGTTATACATGTTTTCTCCACGTAATGTAACTTTACATCCAATTGCATGTCCTTCTCTTAGTTTGAATCCAGCAATTGATTTTTTAGCACGTGTTACTACTGGTTTTTGTCCAGAGATTTTTGCTAAATCATTCACTGCTGCATCAATTAGTTTTGAGTTAGATGTAGCATCACCTACACCGATATTAATAACAATCTTTTCTAACTTTGGAACTTCCATAATTGATTTATAATTATATTTTTCTTTTAAACTTGGAACAACTTCATTTAAGTATTTCTCTTTTAGGCGGTTCATAGTTACCCTCCTTCCAACTAATCAAGCTTCTCGTTTGATTTTTTTGTAATTCTTATTTTTTTACCTGTTTTTGTATCTGTTGTATGTCCGATTCTAGTTCCTTTTTTTGTCTTAGGATCAACGATCATAACATTTGATGCATGAATTGGTTTTTCTACTTCGATAATTCCACCAGATTCATTAGCTGTAGGTTTTTGATGTTTCTTAACTACGTTTACACCTTCAACTACAACTTTGTTTTCGCTTCTTAATGTTTTAATAATTTTTCCTTCTTTACCTTTATCAGAACCAGCGATAACTACAACTTTATCTCCTACTTTAAAGTTCATAATTTATCCTCCTCATTATAGTACTTCTTTTGCTAAAGAAACAATTTTCATGTAGTCTTTATCACGAAGTTCTCTTGCGACTGGTCCAAAAATACGAGTACCTACTGGACTCTTGTCATCACGAATGATAACACAAGCATTGTCATCGAACTTAATATAACTTCCATCTTCACGACGAACGCCTTGACGACTACGAACGATAACTGCTTTTACAACTTTTCCTTTTGGTAATGGTGAGTTAGGAATTGCATTTTTTACTGTTCCAACTACTACATCACCAATGTTACCTGTTTTTACTTTACTTCCGCCAAGTACACGAATTACTAATAACTCACGTGCACCAGTGTTGTCTGCAACTTTTAAGCGGCTTTCTTGTTGTAACATAGATTATTCCTCCTTCTTTCCAATCATCTAAGCGTTAAATAATAACTGCTTCTTTTACTACTTCTTTTAAATAGAAGTGTTTTGTTTTTGACATAGGTCTTGTTTCTGCAATACGTACTGTGTCTCCAACTTTAGCGATATTTTTTTCATCATGTACACTATATTTCTTAGAGCTTTTTACTCTTTTGTGATATAACGGATGGTTTTTATGAGTTTCAACTAAAACGCTTATTGTCTTATCATTAGTTGCGCTAACTACTTTTCCAACTAATTCTCTTTCAATTTTCTTTTCCATTATACAACCTCCTATTCGTTACTTTCACGTTCTTTTAGAACAGTTTTCATTCTTGCAACGGTGTGTCTTAAATCTCTAATTCTAGAAGGTTTTTCAAGGTTTCCAGTCGCTTGTTGGAAACGTAAGTTAAATAGTTCTTGTTTTGCTTCGAATAACTTTGTATTAATTTCTTCAGTTGTTAATTCTCTAATCTCTTTAACCTTCATTATTTTCACCACCATTTTCTTTCATTACAAATTTTGTTGCTATTGGTAGTTTGTGAGATGCTAAACGTAATGCCTCACGTGCTACTTCTTCAGTAACTCCTGAAATCTCAAAAAGGATTTTTCCTTCTTTTACAACAGCAACCCAGCCTTCAACGTTACCTTTACCTTTACCTTGTCTTGTACCAATTGGTTTTCTAGTAAGTGGCATATGAGGGAATACGTTGATCCAAACTTTACCACCACGTTTCATGTAACGAGTCATTGCAATACGAGCAGCTTCGATTTGATTTGCAGTAATCCAAGCTCCTTCTTTTGCCATTAGACCATATTCTCCGAAACTTAATGTTCTATTTCCACGTGATCTTCCTTCGTAAGGTAATCTATGAACACGACGATATTTAGTTCTTGACGGTATTAACATATTAATTACCTCCCTTAGATTTCTTGTTTAGGATTTCTCCTTTATAGATCCAAACCTTTACACCAATTTTACCAAATGTTGTATCAGCTTCTGCTGTTGCATAATCAACATCTGCTCTTAATGTATGTAGAGGAATAGTTCCTTCTGTGTATCCTTCGCTACGTGCCATATCAGCCCCACCTAAACGTCCAGATACTGATGTTTTAATTCCTTTAGCTCCTGCTTTCATAGCATTTCTAATTGCACGTTTTTGAGCCATACGGAATGATGCTCTATTAGTAATTTGATTTGCAATTGAATCAGCGACTAATTGAGCGTTCATGTCTGCTTTTTTAATATCAACGATTGAGATTTGTACATTTTCATCAGCAATCTTTGATAGTTGTTTCTTTAATTTTTCAATTTCTTCTCCACCACGACCAATCATAACTCCTGGTTTAGAAGTATGGATTACAACTTCACATCTTTTAGCATTTCTTTCGATTTCAACTTTTGCAATTCCAGCATTCTTTAAGTTCTTTTCTAAATATTTACGGATTTCAATATCTTTTGCTAACACTTTAGAAAAGTCTTTTTTGTTTGCATACCATTTTGCTTCCCAATCTTTGTTGATGCCAAGTCTTAACCCGTTTGGATTAACTTTTTGTCCCATGTTTTAACCTCCTTATTAGTTTTTTGTAGCCACTACGATAATAATGTGACTAGTTCTATGATCTCTATGTCCTATGTGAGAACGTGAATCAAAAAAGTGACGTTTCATAACAGGACCAGCATCTACTCTTGCTTCTTTTACATAAAGTGTAGCAGCATCAGCGTTGTTATTGTTAACAGCGTTAGCAATAGCAGAATCTAGAACTTTTTTGATAAGTCTTGCTGACTTATTAGTTGTGTTAGCTAAGATGTTAGCTGCTTCTTGTACACTTTTACCACGAATCATATCGATTGTTAATCGAGCTCTGATAGGTGATACTCTAAGGCCTTTAGCAATTGCTCTTGCTTCCATTTCTTTCCCTCCTAGTCATTTTTCAATTATTTTTTGTCTGAACCATGTCCACCGAATTTACGAGTTAATGCAAATTCACCTAATTTATGTCCAACCATATCTTCAGTAACATATACTGGTATAAATTCTTTACCATTGTGAACTGCAAATGTATGTCCTATAAAATCAGGATAAATTGTGGAACGGCGTGACCATGTTTTAATGACTTCTTTTTTACCAGACTTATTTAATTCTTGAACCTTTTTTAATAATCTTTGAAATACATAAGGTCCTTTTTTTAAACTTCTTGCCATTATTTAATCATCCTTTCCTATTTACTATTACGACGACGTACGATGAACTTGTCAGATTGTTTTTTCTTACGTGTCTTTAATCCAAGTGCAGGTTTACCCCATGGAGTCATTGGTGCTTTACGTCCTACTGGAGCACGTCCTTCACCACCACCATGTGGATGGTCGTTAGGGTTCATAACAGAACCACGAACTGTTGGTCTTATTCCCATATGACGTTTACGTCCTGCTTTACCTAATCTAACAAGTGATGAATCTTCATTTCCAACTTCACCAACTGTTGCCATACATGTTCCTAAAACTTTTCTTTGTTCACCAGAAGATAGACGAACCATTACATATTTTCCTTCACGTCCAAGGATTTGTGCTGAAGTACCAGCAGATCTTGCTAGTTCTCCACCTTTACCAGGACGTAATTCAATATTATGAATCATTGTACCTACTGGGATATTCATGATTGGTAATGCGTTACCAACTTTAATATCAGCATTTGCTCCAGCTTCAATTTTCATTCCTACTTGTAATCCTTTTGGAGCAATGATATATCTTTTCTCACCATCTGCATAATTGATTAATGCGATGTTTGCTGTTCTATTTGGATCGTATTCGATACTTGCTACTGTTCCAGGTATCTCTAATTTATTTCTTTTGAAATCAATGATACGATATTTTCTTTTTACTCCGCCACCTTGATGACGAACTGTTATCTTACCTTGATTGTTACGTCCACTATTTTTCTTAATAGTAGTTAATAGAGATTTTTCTGGAGTACTTGTTGTGATATCTTCATTCACTAATGTACTCATTTTTCTACGACCTGGTGTAGTAGGTTTATATGTTTTGATAGCCATAATTTATTTCCTCCTTCTAACCAAGATCAATTGTTTGTCCTTCAGCTAAAGTAACAATTGCTTTCTTTGTACGATTCGTTAATCCTGTATAACGACCAACTCTTCTTTTTTTAGGTTTTACATTGATTGTTCTAATTGATGTAACCTTAACATTGAAGATTTTTTCAATTGCATTTTTGATTTCAATTTTGTTAGCTCTTGGATCAACTTTGAATGTATATTTTCCATTTTCTTTGTCTGCCATTGATTTTTCAGTAATAACTGGTGCCTTGATGATTTCTAGATATTTAGTGTCTTTCATTATTTAAGCACCTCCTCTACAGCATTTAATGCATCTTGTGTAAATACTAATACATCAGTACCTACAACATCTAATACGTTGATTTCGTCTGCTGAAATTAATACTACGTTTTGTAAGTTTCTTGATGCTAAAATCATATTATCATCAAATTCTTTTACTACTAATAATACTTTTTTATCAGCAATTTTTAATGTTTCTAATAAAGCTTTCATATCTTTAGTCTTAGGTGTTGTTAAATTTAAGTTTTCTAAAACCATGATTGCTTTTTCTTCTGCTTTTTCAGCTAAAGCTGACTTGATAGCAAGTCTTCTTTCTTTACGATTTTGTTTCTTGCTGTAATCTCTTGGTACTGGAGTTCCATATCTTCCTCCACCTACCCATTGTACAGCTCTGATAGAACCTTGACGAGCACGTCCAGTTCCTTTTTGTCTCCATGGCTTTCTTCCGCCACCACTTACTTCTGATCTATTCTTAGTACTATGTGTTCCTTGTCTTAATGATGCTCTTGCTAAAATGATTGCATCATATAAAACGTTTTTATTTGGTTCGATTCCAAATACGTTTTCATTTAAGTTAATGTCCTTTACTTTTTCACCTTTAAGATTTAAAAGTTCTACTTTTTTCATTTACGATTCCTCCTTTCATCACATTTCATTATTATATTTATATTCATTTTTTATTTGTTCCTGTGATGATTTTATTCTGCTGTTTCTTCTGCAGGTGTTGTTGCTTCTTCTTTAGCTTCTACTTCTTTTACTTCGTATGAAACTAAGTCAGCTGCTTCTTTTTTCACATTTGGTTTTTTAACTGCAGTACGAATCATAACTAATGATTTCTTTGGACCTGGAACATTACCTTTAACTAAGATTACATTGTTTTCAGTATCTACTGAAATTATTTCAAGATTTTGAACAGTTCTTGCTACATTACCCATTTGTCCAGGCATTTTCTTACCTTTTAAAACGTGCATTGGTAGCATAGTACCTAGTGAACCTACACCTCTATGGTATTGAGAACCATGTCCCATTGGTCCACGGCTTTGGTTATGACGTTTGATAACACCTTGGAATCCTTTACCTTTGCTGATTCCGCTTACGTCAACCATTTCTCCTTCTTCGAAGATATCAACATTGATTACTTGTCCTAATGTATAGTCTTCTACGTTTACTCCTCTAATTTCTCTTAAGAAGCGCTTAGGTTCTGTTCCAGCTTTCTTAGTATGACCGATTGCTGGTTTGTTTGATAATTTTTCTCTGATAGTTTCTGTTGCAATTTGAATTGCATCATATCCATCTTTTGCTACTGTTTTGATTTGAGTTACAACATTTGGTTCAACTTCAATTACAGTAACTGGAATTAACTTACCGTTCTTAGTGAACACTTGAGTCATTCCAACTTTTTTACCTAAGATTCCTTTCATTATTGTTTCCTCCTATTATTTTGTTTTGATTTCAATATCAACCCCGCTAGGTAAATCTAAATGAGCTAATGCATCAATAGTTTCCTTGCTAGGATTTTTGATATCAATAAGTCTCTTATGTGTACGCATTTCGAATTGTTCACGTGAATCCTTATATTTGTGAACAGCTCTTAAAATTGTGAATTTTTCAATTTCAGTTGGTAATGGTACTGGACCTGAGATTTCTCCACCTGATCTTTTAATTGTTTCCACAATTTTAGTTACTGCATTATCAAGAATTCTGTGATCATATGATTTTAATCTTATACGAACTTTTGATGTTGACATTAAAAATCCTCCCTTCGCCTATATCTAGTATAGACTTGCTCCGTGCAAATAACCCGATACCAAATTAGCAACTTAACCTGGTGTATCGACAACCTCGCACATCTAAGCAGTCACACGTAATTAATTATAACAAGTAAAATCAACAAATGCAAGTGTTTTTTTGTAGAAATTTTTATTTTTTTATAGCAATATAGCAAAAAAAGCAAAAATTATTTTGCTTTTCCTTATTTTAGATTTTTTCTTTTGGATGTGCCATACAAATATAAGATTTAAATGACTCTGGTAACATAGTTACTCTTTGTTCTATCAACATTTCCCTATGTTCTTCTCTTGCTTTCATTTCTTCATTATAGCGGCTTCCATTTTTACTACATCAAAAATACTAACGCCTCTAAGAACACCAGTTTCATTATATCGGTCTGCTTCTTCTTTGTATAAATGGTAATATGCCTCGAATGAAACTTGACTAACTGCAGTTTCTTCAGAAGTTGATAAAAGCGGTTTTTGATTTTGACCTTATGAAAATTATACCATTGTTTAATATTTTATAAATATTTTTAATTAAAATTTTACTTCTTTTCTTAAACCTTATTAACTATTTATTTTTTTATATATTACAACACTTCCACCTATCAATACTAATAAAAACCCGCTTAGTATGTACCAGTATATGCCCGTCCCACCGGTAAAAGGTAGATTAGGAATCTTTTGATTATCATAATATAATGTTAAAATACCATCTTGTTGATAAAATGTAACACCATCAATAGTTACTTTATCTAAACTTAAATTGTTTCCTTGAGTTCCTATTAGTATACTAGGAAATCCATTTGTAATAGTAATTTCCCATTTATCGCCAATTAAATATCCTAAGGGTGCGCTTGTTTCCACTAAGTAATATTCACCATCTGGAATTACTTTAACAGAATTGTTTTCTGTATCTTTCCAGTTTATAATGCCATTATTATTAGATATTCCAGTTAAAACAACTTTGCTATTTTCTTTGTCAAGTAAATCAAATGTAGCGTTTGATAATAACAAATGATCTTTGCTACTTCGTTTCACAATTTGCCAGTTTTGAATATTATTAATAGATGCATAAAATTGATTAGGATTTTTTGTATCTTGTTCTAAGTCACTATAATTAAGAGTATATGAAATATCATTAATTGTAATAGAATTTCCTTCATCTATTCCGATATATTCTATATCATTTATTACAAATTCTCCTGTTTCGCCAGGATTTGCCGGGCGTAATTCTTTCACTGAATATCCACTGCCAATCACTTCATTAAATAAACCACTCCAATTATTTGAAGAATTTAACACAACCGTTTGTTCTGCAACAGGGTTATTGTTTTGATATAATCCTACATAAATATTAACACCCGGATTCTTATCAACTCCCGTCCATTCTTTGACAATATGAATATTTTGCTTATAAGAATTAGTAATAACTACCTTAGCGTCTGTGTCAAACAAAATTGTACCACTGGCACCTTCATTATAGGAAACATTTAAAGCAGAATCATCTTTTATTTTATAAGTAGGGCTTGCATAAATTCCTTCATTATTTTCCATATTATACTCTAGCTCTACGACCTTAAAGTCCGTTCCAGATAACAGTTGAGTAATCACTATAGTATCACCTACTAAAACATCAGAAATTTGACCATTATCTGCTAACTTTCCACAAGCCTTTTTATCAGTTCCATTAGAAACTAAAGTGCCATCGTCATTATAGTAATAATATTCTCCATTTCGAATCAAATAATATGACCCTTCATAATTTTGTAATATGCCATCTGCTCCTTCCAGCTGGATTAAAAACGAAAACGAATCATTAGATGATTGACCAGATTGCATTTTTTTATAGATTCTCAATTCATTACTATTTCCTTCACTACATCTATTAGTAAAAACGATAATAGGGCGTTGATATACTGTTTCTTTAGATGAAGTTGCAGTTGTGGTAGAGTTTGTAGAATCAACACTATCACTTTCATTACTATCTGTTGCCTTCTCAGCATTGATATTAGTTTGATCAAATCGATTTTTATCAATATCTACTTCTTTTATATAATATTGTTGATTCATTTTTAAGCCACTGACCATAACAGCTTGTTCCGGTTTTAAATAGAATTTTTGTCCATCTTCCGACCATCGTAAACTATCACCAGTATAAGTATTGTTTCCTTTCAATTCTGTAGTAAGTCCCAGGGTATTCAAGTTACTTTCAGTAACCTTGATATAATTACCTGTATATACTGGCATTTCATCACTTGAATCTGGTTCTTTTTCTTCTACATATAATTCAAAAGAAAAATCTTCATTGGCGTATATTTCCTTATTGGCATTGTCCAATTCTTTCTTAATCATAATAGTTTCACTTGGAATTGGTAACAGATTAAATCTAATATGAAAATCAGATGCGCCTCCACCTCGTTCCATATAAAACATTTTCATAGTGTGACGAGTATAGTCAGTAAAGGTATCATCTTTAAAAAAATTATTAGCTCTTTCATCATCATAGTCTGTCCAAGCAGTACCATCAGGAAATATTTTAGCTTCCCAAAACAAATCTTTTATAGTTGATTCATACGGGGTAATTTTACCATTACTATCAGTTCCAAGTTCAACATACACCTTACCAGTCGCAAAATTAATATAACCAGAATGAGCATCATGGATGCCACCACTATCCAAAACTAGAACGTCATCTATGAATATCCAGAAATCATCATCACCATTAAATTCATAAATCATATCAGAGCGAGTATCTTTATATACTGAAATACCATCTTCAGGCTGAAAAAAATCCATATTTAGTGTGATTGCAAAATTATAATTAACGTTTTCTCCTCCACCAGCTAAATATAAAGGTTCATTATAACGTTCGTCATCTTCTTCTAATGGTTCTCCATTTTCGTCATATAAATTGGTATAAGGAGAAAATATACCAGCAACAATATTATCATATGGCATAAAATTACCTCGATAAAAGCTGTAATTTGGGTTGCCAATGTACGGTGCGCCAAGAGCGTCATAGACAATGAAATTATTGTCACTTTTTAAATAAGCATAATTTTCGAAACTACTATACTCGAAATAGCCAGTATCATTATATGTAGATTCTAAAAGAAGATGATTAACATTCACTGTATCATTATTATTAAATAATGGTTCTAGACTATCACCCTCTACTCTACCACGTCCACCCTCACCAGAAAGGGTAGGATATCCACTTTCATCTAGGGTTCTATTTAAAATTCCTTGCTCGACATTAAAGTAACTTATTCCATTAACGTTGTTTATAAGTCCTCCTGCTCCCAATATTTCTTCTTGATTACTTTTTTCTAAATCAGTCATTGTCATAGTGATTCCGTACTCATCATTATCTAACGTGTTTACAGAATTTAGATTTTTTACATATTTATATACAAAATAAATATCAATATAATTAATATCATTTTGTGATAAGCTATCACCTAATTCATAATACTTGTTATTGTAATATCCGTAAAAATAATAGTCTGCTTTATTATTATCAACATCATTCACACTGATTCGACTAGTTTCGTTATCTAAAGAAAAAGGTGCATTTTCCCCACGCGTAAGGTAACTGGTTTGATACTTATAAACACCATTATTGTCAGGTTTTTCTATATCCTCTGCATACTCATTTAAATAATAATCTCCACCATCATATTGATTGTTATATCCATCTTGCCATCTATCTGGTAATTTAGCTCCTTTATATTCATCGCTAATCTCTATAAAATTATTATTTTCATCCAAATATCCATAATGTGAAGTCAAATGAATTGGGTAATCACCATCTTCTTCACCAGTGCTAGTCCACACAACAGTATATGCAGAAAAACTGTTTGATGTAAATTCTATTTTTTCTACTTCTGCGTTTTCCGTAGTCTCAACTTTTGCCTTCAAAGACATATCTTCTACTACAATTTCATCTGTTCCACTTTTAACTTCTTTTAAATGTTTTAACGTGACATTAGCATCGTTTGATACTTCTGCAGGAATTGTAGATTCTTTGAAATCCATAACCACTTTTATGTATTCACTTGGTTCAACTTCTTGACCATCTATCAAAAAACTAATATCATAAGCTAAAAACCCTTCCACATGACTAGAAGTTTTTTTAGCATCATCAAGTAACTGCTTTTCAATCAAATCGTATTGCTCATTTATTTTTTTTGCTTGAAGTATTTCCTCCTCGTTCATGTCATTAGTAATCTCCACTTTTGTAAGGGGAGTAATAGATAACTCTGCATCTTCAGGGATAATGTCTGCGCCATCAGTATGTGCAGTAATAATAATATCCTCATCTTCATATTTATATTCAGAGCTCACTCCTGCATAGGATATATTAAAGCAAAGAATTACTAACATGCATAAAAGAAATGATATAATCCATTTCTTTTTTATCCTAAACATTATTCATTCCTCCTTTACGATACTATGACATTGTGAATATAAATCTTCTAAATTAGCGGCCTTTTCTATTATCTCTATTGTTAATATACACTAACTTTGATACTTTTACAACAAATCTTATTTTTTAATAATTAATTATGTATGTAAATCCTCCAAAGATAATATTTTTAAATCGTTTAATTAATATATTTTTACTTATGTAATAAACGACTCTATTAGTTCTACTTGTTGTACCCAAACGGCTAGCGTTCAGTTCTACGGAATATAAAATCATAAATTCACAACTAGTATGTAGTTATTGATTCAAATTATCTGAGAATTCTTAATTTAGTAAATTATAGTAATTTTTTAGTAAAAACCTATATTATTAGTATCCTTACTATTTTTTTTAATTATTTACTATTTATTCTTCGAATTTATTACTTTTTTATAAATTTAATTATTCTTACTATGAATAAAAACTATGGAAAAGTACTAAATCAATTTTAACAATTGCTATTTTACTTTTTTCCATAGTAATCATTTTATTGATAAAAATCATTTGTAAATGTTCAATACCTTCTATATTAGAAACTTCTTTATTTAATATTTTTGTCTATTACCTTTCTTTTTTGATAATGAGTGATAGAAATGATTGAGCCGATGATTAATAAAACAGCAAATATCAAACATGTATATAACACAATATCTGCAATTGACATTTTTTTATTAATGGCAATACTTTCTTCCTCTTGAGCACTATATTCTATTCTTTCTCCACGAACTAGCAATCTATGGGTATTAATAGCATATGGAGTACAGGTAACTAGTGTTACATAATCCTTTCCCTTTACTATCTGTAAAAAATCGATATCTGATGGTTCTACTACCAACACTTGATTAACACGATAGGCTAAAACTTCATCTAAAATATGAATATAGAAAGTGTCTCCTACTTTTAGCTGATCTAAATCTGTAAATAATCGTGACGATGGTAATCCTCTATGAGCAGATAGAACAGCGTGTGTATTTTCTCCTCCTATTGGTATAGAACTACCTTCTAAATGACCTACTCCTTTTTGTAATATATCCGAACTAGTTCCATGATAAATTGGAATTTTAATATCTATCTTTGGTATCGAGATATATCCCATCATTCCATTGTTATCAACATTCAAAACAGAAAAATACTCACTAGAAGATTGTCCAATCTGATTTTGAAATACATCTGTAATATTAAGTGATGTAAGAGAACTATTATATTTTCTTGCTTCATTAACTAATTGTTCATTATAAGAGTTTTTCTGTTTTGCTACCTTAAAATCATAATTATCAATAATCTCTTGATAATTAATTTTACTTAAGTGATTACTAATTACAGGATATAGGATAATTGCTATTCCTAGAATAATCATGATGACAAATATTAAAAAACTTAACTTTTCTTTTAATTTTTTCCTCATGGCTAATTATTTTTTTTGGTGGATGATTCTTCTTTTTTTCTGCGGTAAATAAAGAAGAAATAGAAAGCTCCAACAATAATTGCTAACCCTATTATTGTAAGGATAATTGTACCAGCACCACCAGTAACCGGTAATAAACCAACAGCTGCATTAGCAATGTCCAGTTCATAATAACCATCATTATTAGTATCTTGAAGTTGATTTCCACTTGCCTGATTTGGTCCGATTGTAACCGTAATGGGATCCGTTAATAACTGATATCCAGTAGGTGCTGAGGTTTCTTTTATATAATATGTACCTGAAGCTAAACCTTTAGTTTTGACATATCCATCAGTAGCCGTTGTAACAGTATCCACTAAGTTATCAGAAGTCATAGAAATATCGCTATAAATTTCAAAGGTTGCGCCTTCTAATGGAGTGTTACCTTGTGCTGCATGTTTAAATATTTGGATACCATATACATAAATTGGAACTTCTTTATCACCTTCACCACCAGCATCAGTAGCAGTATTATGAGTACCAGTACCATATGGATCATTAGAATACTCTAAACTAGCTTTGTTTACATTACCATTTCCACCAATAATAGCATTATTATTAACAGTAGCTTTATATTCAATTCTAATTAAATTAGAAGTTACATTGTCTACCATAAATGTAATTGTTAGTGTTTTTCCACTAATTTTTGCAATCGCAACAGTTTTTCCATCATTTGTAAATGTACCATTGTTATTTGTTAAAGCCGTAATACCATCCGTAATGTTAATACTTGTAACTGCTTCAAAATCTAATCCTTCAGAAATTGTGTCTGTAATTACATATGTTTTGTTTATAGCATTCGTAGGATAAAGTGGTACCGTGGCTTTAATTACATATGGAACCACATCTCCTATACCATAAGAACCAGAAGATGCCTCTTTATTACCTATGGCTTTTGTGATTCCGGCATCCTCTACTTTAGCAACAATACTTTCATTATTAATTTCCCACGCATTTCCATTAGCTGTATAATCTAAATTACCAACCATAACTGCGTAAACTCTTAATGTTTTAGTAGGTAAAACTAAGTAAGCTCCAGCATCTAAAGTCTGATATGCTGTAGTCCCTGATATACTCATAGCAGTACCCTTTACATTATGTGATTTAATATAAGAAGCATAACCGCTAGCAAGTGTATCTAAATTTGAACTAGTTGTAATCTCTCCGCTTTCTATATCACCACTAGTTAAATTAAAATAATCTTCAATACTAAGATTATTATTTATTGAATTTAAATATGCTTTAAAATCGTTAGTAAACTCATATGAAATTACATTAGTGTTTATATTGTAAAATGCATCTAATATTTTATAGGCACTTAGTTGATCACCAGCATCAATATCAGAAACTGTTAGGTTAGCCTTTTCAGTAATTATTTTACTTATACCATCACTGCTTGTTGTGCTGCCCGTTGTAATTGCTGCATGAACATTTAAGATTCCTACAAAAGCAATTATAGTCAGGATAATCAAAAATACCTTATTTCTTTTTTTCATTTTTGTCTCCTTCCTTGTTTCTTAAAACATAAACTACTCCTAAAATCACTATAGCTGAAACCATCATTAACAAAACGTATAACATAATATTGTCTAGCGTATTAGGATTAGTGTCAATTTTACCTTCTTCTCCTGCATCGCTTGGTGAAGTAATTTCTTGTTCTAATTCATTCCGTTCAATCTTTACATTCATTTCAATATCATACTTATATGTTTGGTTTTCTAAAATTGGGATACTAACTAACATGGGAGAAGTACTGTATCGATAATTTCCTACTTCAGTACTATCAATATGCACTAGGTACATGCCAGGAATTAAGTTTTTAAAATTAGCGATGCCATTTTGATTTATCTGCTGCTTATTATTAGGCTGTAAATTATTTTCTGAAATAAATTTCTCTATTTCTGTTGCTTTTAAATTTAAATCAGAAGAAGTAATTCCAACCGGGTCAAAAGTAACATCTTCATACAGATTATTAAATTTATATTGACCATTTATATCAAATGTTGCTAATTGATAAAGTGATGCGTTCACATTAGAAAATTTTTCGTTTTCATATTGATAAACAAGAGTTATACTTGATGTTTTTGATATATCAATAGATTCTGCTTCTACATTCAAAACTCCAAAACATAGAATTGAAAAGAAGAGAAATAACCTAAGTATTCCTTTTTTCGTTTCAATCACCTCTTTTGCTAATTATTTTTATAAATCATATTACTCCTCTAGCTAGGATACCTAGTTCATATGAATTAGTTCTGCTAGATTTGATAATTTGTAAATACTACTTTTCACAAATGACAGTACCTTCTTCAGGCTTTGTATAGATATCTCATCATCACTATACCCTTAAACTAACTTTACTAGTATTATTCTTAGTATAACCAGAAAGTTTATTTTTAACATTTGATTTAATTTGACATTTTCTTTGATTAGAGTGAAATACTATCATTAATGGAATAACTAACTTCAAAATGCTTCAATATTTACCTTGAAATTATCAGCAAAATTATTTTGAATACATATTACAAATAATAGCACAATTTATTTCAAACCATTCTATTTTAACCCTATTTAGAAAATAATAAAAAATGTGTAATTTCCTAGGGAAAACATTTATAGATGCCCATTATATTTATCTTCTATTATATTTAATATACTATATTTTTTCTGCTTTTACAATCATTTTCTCTGGTGTTTTGCCTGAAAAAAGAGCAAAAATGCATTTTTTTAGATTTTTGCTCTTTTTTTATATTGTACTGGAGGCTCGAATTCACACATTCCTATCCAGAAGTCAATATCTGTTGTTCCTTCTTTTAATAAGCTCTCACGTAATTTTTCTACATTTCCATTTCTATCATATAGTAATGTTCCATATTTTACTTCTTGTTCCCAGGTGTTTCCACCAAATATTTCCTTTCTGGTTTTTTCATTTTCTAATTGCCAGATATCCATGCTTTCTGTGTGAATAAACATTTCTATATCTTCATTTTCTATGTATTTTGATGGAATTTTTTTTGGCGTATATTGATTATATAAAAATAATAATTGAACACCCTTTCCTGGTACTACTCCAAATTCTTGTCCTGTAGCAACAACACCTTCTATAGCTTCAAAATAATCATTTTCTAACGCTTTCACGATTTCTTCTGTTACCATATTATTTACTATTTCCATCTTTGATGGTTCTATTTGTACTTTTTTTAATCTTTCCATATTCCAAATCTTCCCTTTATATTTTTAACTTGCATCTGCAACTTTTTTGGTACTATTTAATGTTTTTATTTTTCGATACTGTTTTGGTATATATTCAATTGGTGGTTCAAATTTACAAGAGTCATTTGAGAAAAATAAAGTATAATTATCTAAAGTTAAGTCATTTTGTAAATCTGCTTGTAATTCCTTTATTTTACCAGTTTTGTCATAAATAATTGTTCCTTGTCTTACAATAAATTCCCAGGGATGTTCTCCTCTATCTTGAAATCTTCCTTCTAGGCTATAATACCAGTCTGGCTTGTTCATTATGCTAATATTCATACCTGTCTGTGATAAAATTTCCATGATTTCTGGCTTTGTTAATTCGACTGGCTCAAAGTTTTTATCATTATAAATAAACATTAATTCTACTTCTGGTTTACTAGAGTCTATTTGAGAAAAATCTCTTCCCATGTAAACAATACCCTCTAAAAACTTATTCTGATAATTATCTGACAATATTTCGTCAATTTTATTACTGATTAAGTCATTCATCCTCTCTATACTTTTTTCATTTCTATATACCGTTCTTAACTCTTCCATACTACTATTTCCTTCCCCTATTCTCATTGTACCTTTCAAAATATGGTTCGTCAATCAAATTTACTTTATTTTACTATTTTAAATTTCTTTTTGATTTTGGCTCACCGATAATCTTTAATGATGCTGGTGCAACAATTGATTTTCCAAATTTTTGATTAATATCATCTATCGTTTTTTGTATTTCTTCTTCCTTTTGTTCTTCTTCATTATTTTCTTCAAAAAGTGTTAGTTGCCTTTCTTTCGTCTCGGATAAATCTGCTAGGCGAACTCCTATTAATCTTATAGGATCTTTTTTATAACTTTTGTTAAAGATTTCTATTACTAATTTATATATTTCCTTAGTACTATTTGTTAGATGAGGAAGTTTTGCTTGCGCAGAGTAGCCTTGAAAATCTTTATTTTTATAAATTACTGCGACAGTTTTTGCATATTGTTTTTGTTTTCTTAACTCTCTTGTGACATCTTCTGTTTGTCTAAATAATATATCTTTTATCTTTTCTTCATCTGTATAATCATGTGATAGAGTTTCTGATGTTGAGATACTGGTTGTTTTACTACTTCTTGGTTCTACTTTGGTATTGTCTATTCCCAGGGATGCTTCTTTTAGATATTTAGCTTGATTTTTAAACTTCCTTTCTAATACTTTTTCATTGGCAAAAGCTAGGTCTTTTATAGTATAAATTCCTAACTTGTTTAGCTCTTCTTTGGTTCTTTTCCCAACCATGAATAAATCTCCCACGTCTAAGGGCCATAGTTTTTGTTCTATTTCATTTTTTAATAAAGTATGTACTTTATCTGGTTTTTCAAAGTCTGATGCCATTTTGGCACATAATTTATTATTTCCTATTCCAATATTTACTGTGAAACCAAATTTTTCTTTTACTTCTTCTTTTATTTTTACTGCTAATTGATAGTAGTCTTTATATAAATAATTGGTACCTGTCATATCTAGGAAACACTCGTCAATTGAAAATTTCTCTAATAAGGGAGAATATTGTGATAAGTATTCAAAAAGTTTTTTTGACTGTTCATAATACCAGCGATGATTGGGAGGATAGATTTCTATACTTGGACATTTCTTTTTGGCCTGATATATTGTTTCTGCTGTTTTTATTCCAAATTTTTTAGCTACTGGAGACTTTGCTAGTACTATTCCATGACGATTAGACTCTGATCCAGCAATGATAGATGGTATTTTTCTAATATCCTTCTTATAACCTTGCTTTAATAATAAAACTGCGGTCCAGGATAAAAAGGCATTATTTACATCTATATGAAAAATTATTCTTTCCTTCATTAACAACTTCTCCTTTTTAAGATATACCTAGCAATGAAACCTTGAGGTAGTTTTTATACAATTCCTTTATCTGTATTATAAAATACTTTTTTTCTTAGTGCAATCGAACAAAATTAGTTGTTGTAGAGTTCTAGTTTACATATTGTTTTTCTGTTTTTGGGCATACTAATTCTAGGTGATAATATGATGGATAAAGAAGAGCGAAAAACATATGAAAAATTTTTTAAAAAAATTGTTATAGAACATATTAGAGAAGCTAGGATAGAGAAAGGCTGGACTCAAGCACGACTTGCTGAAGCTGTTAGTGTTTCTCATGAATATATTCGTGATTTAGAGTCTGAAAAAGGAGATGATTATTTTTCTACTTTTACAGTCTGGCTCATTTCTAAGGCGTTAGATGTTAGTTTAGATCAATTACTTGATTTTGATATGGAGGCTTTTCGTTCTGTCATAGAAAAAGCAATGCAAGGAAAATATAATCCTTAAGCATTGCTTTTATTTTTCTATTAAACTTTCTCCAGTCATTTCAACTGGTTTTTCTAAATTCATTAACTCTAGTATTGTAGGAGCGATATCTCCTAGTTTACCTTCATGTAGTTTTAATCCTTTTTCGGTGATAATAAATGGTACTGGATTCGTCGTATGAGATGTGATTACATTATTATCGTCATCTAACATTTCTTCACAGTTACCATGATCTGCGGTTACAATTAATATTCCACCTAATTCCATGACTTTGTCATATATTAATTTTAAATCTGTATCTACTGTTTCTACAGCTTTGATAGCTGCTTCTAATACGCCTGTATGTCCTACCATATCACCATTTGCAAAGTTTAATATTACTAAATCTGTATGTGGTAGTTCTGCAAGTAATTTTTCTGTTACTTCATCAGCACTCATTTCTGGTTTTAAATCATAAGTTGCAACTTTTGGTGATGGTACTAGTATTTTCTTTTCATTTTTATAATCTACTTCTTTTCCACCATCGAAGAAGAACGTAACATGAGCATATTTTTCTGTTTCAGCAATTCTTAGTTGTGATAAGTTTTGTTTTTCTATATATTCTCCTAAAATATTTGTAAGTTCAGGATCATTAAATGCATGAGGTGCTTTTACACTTTCTACAACAGGCATCATTGTAATTGTTTTTACGTTATTGAACGTTACTGTTTCCATGTCTACTGCCGCAGGGTTCGTGATGGCGGTAAATAATTCACGTAATCTATCTTTTCTGAAGTTGAAGGCTATAATTCCATCATTTTCTTCGACATTTCCTGATTGTGTAAATTTTGCTGGTAAGAAAAACTCATCTGTTATTCCGTCTTTATAACTGTTTTCAATATATTCTTTTGGAGAGGGTTGTATTTCTCCTTTATTGTTTACAATTACATCATATGCCTTTAGTAGTCTATCATAATTATTATCACGGTCCATAGCGTAATATCTACCTGATATAGATGCGATTGTTCCAAACCCTATTTCTTTTAATTTTTCTTCGACTTTAGAAATATAGGTATAAGCGCTCTTTGGTGGTACATCTCGTCCATCTGTAAATAAATGTAGATAAACATTTTTAATACCTTCCATTTTACACATATCAAGTAAAGCTAATAAGTGATTTATATGAGAGTGTACTCCACCGTCACTGATTAGTCCCATTAAGTGTAGCTTTGACTCATTTTTTCTTACATGATCCATTACACTCTTAATTGTTTCATTTTGAAAGAACTCTTTATCTGCGATTGATTTATTAATTAGTTCTAATGGTTGATAAACAATTCTTCCGGCTCCAATGTTCATGTGTCCTACTTCGCTATTTCCCATTTGTCCTTTAGGAAGACCTACTAATTGTCCTGATGCAGTTAACTTAGTATGTGGATAGGTATTCCATAGCTCATTAAATACTGGATTGTTTGCTAGAGCTACTGCATTTCCATGAGTTTCCTCTCTTAATCCATATCCATCTAATATTGTTAATACAATTGGTTTTTTCATTTTGTTCCTCCTATATAATATTATTATTTAAGCAAAATACAGCATATATCGGAATATATCTGATATCTTTTTTAGTTGCGAAATTATTTTCCGTTACACGATATGCTTCTGTTACTGTAAATTTCTTCATAAATACGGCTAATGATTTAGCCTTTGAATCTGCTTTAGATATTAATTCAATTGGTATTATTTTTCCCATTCTGTTTTGTATTACGAAGTTTACTTCAGCTTTTCCTTCTGACTGATAATAATATAAAGCATATCCTGCCTCTGCTAAAGTTTTAGCAATACTATTTTCATATAATATATCTTTTATTTTTTCATCACTTAATAGTTGTTTTAAGTTTGTATGTAGCATTGAGAATAATAGTCCATCATCTGGTAAATATAGTTTAAAACTATCTGTTTCTCTACAACTACTTAGAGGAGATTTTACGGTTGATATTTTATAACTTCTATATACAATTTGATTGTTTACTAAATAATTAATTGTATTTTCATATTCTTTGGCACGTCTTCCTGTACCGATGACTCCATATTGAAATTTTTTATTATCCTTTTTTAATTGTTCTGGAAGAGATTCGATTACTTCTAGTCCTCTAGGAATATCAATTAGATTTTTACTGTTGATTAGTTCTTTTTCGTATACTTCTAAAATCTTTTGTTTTATAATATCTATTTCATATTCACTTTTACCATCTAGACTAGCTGTAATTACTTCTGGTAGACCACCGGTCATTAAATATTCTTGAAATAGTTCTAGTGCTAATTTATGAAACGGACAAGTTTTGTGCTTAGTAAAGGATTCTCTAATTAACTCTGCTAGTGCTTTTTCATTTTTGGCCCAGAGAAATTCTTCAAAGTCCATTTCATTCATACCTTTAAATTGTAACTCTTCTCCTTTAAACTCATTTAGGTTTTCTCTACGAGAAGTAATGGCAATGATATGATATTTACTATGTTCACTTCCAAATAGTTTTAATCCTTTTACAATTTCTATACTATTTACATTATCAAAAATAAGTAAGGAATCTTCTTGTAATATTGTTTCTCCTGATAATAAAGATAGATTTAATATTAATTTTTCTGTTGATTTTTTTTTTATAAATAACTCTTCTAATGGTTTGTTGTTGCTGGTGTTAAAATATATTGTGTTTTTATAATTTTGTTTTCCAAATTGTAATGCTGAATAACTTTTTCCTACTTGTTTCGGTCCATATAATATTAAGGGCTTTCTGATGATATCTTTTTGCCACTTTTGCAGGAATTTTTCTATTTTTCGTTCCATAATCTGTATCCTCCTTACACATTTTATAAAATAAGTATACTTCTGTTTTTATAAAAAGTCAATGTGGAGAAAAAAAGACGGACTATTTTTTCCGTCTTAGTTTGATAATGGTTTACTGAATTCTAATCTTAATTTATCAGCAACTGTAATTATAAATTCTGAGTTGGTTGGCTTTGCTTTATCGATATCGACACTATGTCCGAAAATTTCTTCCATCAATTGCCAATTTCCACGGTTCCAACTAACTTCTATTGCATGTCTGATTGCTCTTTCTACACGTGAAACTGTGGTATTAAACTTTTTTGCTACTTCTGGATATAACTCTTTCGTTATCCCTCCTACAATTTCTGGCCTTTCATACACCAGAGATATGCTTTCTCTAATATATTGATATCCTTTTATATGAGAAGGTACGCCTAATTCATGTAATGTTTTAGTGATAGCAATTTGTAAATTATTGTGATATACATCTATTTCTTTTCCACCAAATTTTACACCTTCAGCAACCTCAGTAATTCTTTTCTCTAAATCTTCTAATTCAAAAGGTTTCAAAATAAAGTAACTAACTCCTAATTCTGATACTTTTCGAATCATATCTTGTGTATTATATGAAGTTAGGACAATGACTTTCTTATCGATTGCTTTCTTCTTCATAAACTCCAGTACTGCAATTCCATCTTTGTTTGGCATGATTAAGTCTAATAGAACAATATCATACTCCTCTTGTTTCTTTTCAATCAAGCGAATTCCCTCTGTACCATCATAAGCTTCTAGTGATATTGTGATATTAGAATTATCTTTAAAGTATTCCTTTATCATTTCTACTAAACTCTTATTATCATCTACTACTAATACTTTTGTCTTTTTCATTTGTTCTCCTCTCAGTACTGCACGTATTTTCATTATATACTACCTTTCCTAAAAATGATAGAGAAAAAAAAGACAAGTTTTGTCGAAACTGTCTAATTTGTCTAATTTTTTAGTTTTTCTATAAAAACTTTTAATTTTTCTGGTTTTAAGCTTAATCCACCTAATAGATAACCATCTATTTCTTCTATTTCCTTTAATACTGCTATATTTTCTTCATTAGCACTTCCTCCATATAATACTTTATTATTAGGAAGATGTTGTTTTATTGTTTGGAACATCTTTTTTATTTGATTATTAGTAGGAATGATTCCTGTTCCTATTGACCAGATAGGTTCATAAGCTATAATTATTTTTTCTTTTTGCTCATCAGTTAAGTTTTCTAAAGCTATTTTTAATTCTGTTTTGATAATCTCTTGTTCTAGATTTTTTTCTCTTTCCTCTTTTGTTTCTCCTACACATAATATTGGTATTATATTACATTCTAGTAATTTCATTATCTTTTGATTTATTTCCTCGTCTGTTTCTTGTTGATATTTCCTACGTTCTGAATGACCTACAATACAATATTTTACTTGTTCTGATTGCAATTGTTGTGCTGATACTTCTCCTGTATATGCACCTTGTTCGTTAGAGCTTACATTTTGAGCACCTAGCTCTACATTGTTTAAATCAAAATGACTAATATTTAGAAATGTAGGACATAATATTACTTTATTTTTGGTAGATATCTTTCCTAGTTCTTCTTGATATTTTAAGAACTCTTGTTTTGTTAAATTACATTTATTATTTAATACTATCATCATTTTATCATTCCTTTTACATTTGATACGTCGTTATTTTTTCTGTTTGTCTTGATTTGGTATATACTTGCATTCCTGCTTCGATTCCTAAATCCTCAAAGCCTTGTTCTTTTAGAAAGTTAGAAGGAATATGGTTTCCTTCTTCTTGTAATAGTACAACATCTTCCATTCCTAAACTAGTAAAGGCATAATTTTGTGCTTCTATTAATAACTTTTCTTGTTGATTTGTACTAGCAGTGTTATCTATTGTCATACGACAAATCTTACGATCTTTTTCCCCTAGAAGATGAGCGGAGGTAATAATTTTTCCATTTTGTGATAGAAAAAGTGTTCTTGCTATCTCGGGTTTTTCTTGTTCTAGTTGTCTGTAATCTGCTTCTTGTAACATACTTTTTGTTTTTAGTAAATAATTCGATGTCGTATTTGATAACTGATTTTTATCTTCATATTCTTTAAACATCGTTATATGTTCTTCATTATATGGATTCGCTACTTCAATTTTTTCTTTCATCTTATTTTATTGCTTCCAATCCAGGTAGAGTTTTTCCCTCTAAATATTCAAGAGTTGCTCCTCCTCCGGTTGATGCATGATATACTTTGTCTTTATATCCTGCAAGAGATGCAGCTGCTACTATATCTCCACCGCCAAGAATTATTTTAACATTATTGTCGACAACAAATTTTAATAACTCATCTGTTCCCTTTTTATATTTTTCAAATTCATATACACCTAAAGGTCCATTCCATACGGCAATACTTGCTTCTTTTAAATAACTTTCAAATAACTCTACAGTTTTAGGGCCAATGTCTAATCCTTGTTCATTTTCATTCATTTCTGTGATATCTTTGGTTTTGTATGGTTCATTTTCACTATATTCTGTTGTTACAGCAACATCTACTGGTAATATAATCTTATCTTTGTAATCTTTTAAAATGTTTTTACAAAATTCTAGGTTTTCTTCATCTAATAATGATTTTCCAATTTCATAACCTTCTGCCTTTAAGAAAGTAAAAGCCATTCCTCCACCAATTAGAATTTTATCAGCTTTGGTTACTAAGTTTTCGATTACGCCGATTTTATCAGCAACTTTTGCTCCTCCTAATACTACGACAAATGGATGAGTAGGATTATCTAATTCTTTTAAGGCATTTAATTCTTTTTCAATTAAAAATCCGATACATGAATCTAAGTGTGATGCAATTCCTACATTAGATGCATGAGCTCTATGGATCGTTCCAAAGGCATCATTTACAAAAACATCTCCTAAAGAGGCCCAGTAAGCACCTAATTCAGGGTCATTTTTGCTTTCTTTTTTACCATCTAAATCTTCATAACGAGTATTTTGAACTAGTATGATATCTCTACTGTTCATATTATTAATGGCATTCTCTAGTTCTTCTCCTCTTGTTTTTTCTACAAATGTTACTTTTTGATTAAGTAATTCTTCTAATCTTTTCGCAACTGGTGCTAAATTATTTTTTGCTAAATCACTTTCTTCTTTTACTCTTCCTAAATGTGAAAATAAAATTACTTTGGCATTTTGATCTAGACAATACTTAATTGTTGGTAAGGCTGCCGTGATTCTGGTATCATCTGATATATGCCCTTCTTTCATTGGAACATTAAAGTCACAACGAATTAATACTTTTTTATTTTCTAAATTCATATCTTTGATTGTTTTCATTATCTATCCTCCTGATATTATTTTAGTCTTTTTCTTATTTTTTTTCAATATAGTCTAGTTTTTCTGCCATAAATTTTACAATAAATTGATTATTACATTTTCTTTTTTTGATAACTGTGGCTTGGTGTTCGATTATAGATACCTTTTTTTCCTTCATATTCCCAGTAATCTAATTGTTTATTTAAAGTGCCTTTCTCTATTTTTAAATAATCTTCTAGCTCGTTAGGCCATAAAATATCAAATTTTTCTGTATCTTCATTCTTTCTTTCGATAAACATTGCAGGTAAATTTCCTTCTGTAGAAGATAGTACATCTATTTTTCTACCGGTTATAATTTCGTATGCTGCCTCTGGATGAAGTTCATCATATAAAACAAATAGTGCATCTGGTGGTAATAAATCTCTTCTAATATTTGAACGAGTGCGTTGATGAAAGACAGTTGTTACTCCGAATTCATAAGGTCTTTTTAGTTGTGCTTCATATATACCTATATTGGTATTGTTAGGATCTTTTAAATTAGGAGTATTTATTATTATTCCCACTTCTTCTTCAAAAGTAGGAGGTTCAGGTTGTACTTTTTTTGACCATTTATCCTTTAAAAATAATAATTTATCTCGTAAGGCTCTATAGAAAGTTGTTGTTTTTTCAGATGGTTTTTCTTCTTCTACGGTAGGAAAATTACTGGCATCAATTTTATAGTCTGCTAATCTATCATCTAATGATACGAAGCTTTTATTATCTTGTGTTACTATTTGTTCTATTACCATGGAGTCTACTGGCTTAGATGCACTTATATTATATTTTTTCAAATCTTCTTTTAAATATCTCTCTACTTCGTTTGTTATTGTTTGATAGCGTTCTGTTTCTGTCATTATACTAAAAATCTTTGTTTTCATTATTGGAAACATACTACTATTTAAGCGGGATAACATTTCTGTAGTAAAGTTTTTGCTGTATTCTACTTTTATTATGCGGTATATTATTTTTGCTAATGATGGAATGCTCGAGTTCTTTATTACAGTTCTTAGATATGGAGTTAATTGATCTATATAATCTATTAATAATTTACTATCCATATCATATTGTATCTCTTTATCAGCACGACTTAAAATTTCTTCTAATTTTTTATCTTGTTCTTCTCTTATTATAAGTTCACTTTTATATTTTTCTAATTCTTTTAGATGAGCTAGATAATTATCTTGTAAAACCATAGCTACACCATATTTTAAATCGGGTCCATATGATGTTTTTATAAAGTCATGAGTACTAATATCACTTTCTGTATTTTTTATGACTTCTATACCTGCTTTATAATATTCACAGTTATATCCTTGCTTTTCTAAACTACTTATTACCTCTTCTAATTCTTTTATTAATTCTAAGCACTTTTCTTTTTCTTTGGTTTTTATCGTTTCTGGCATTTTACTTATCTCCTTTAAACTTGCTTTTTTTATATTATAGTTTATAAAGATGAAAAGTAAAGAAAAAAGATATGGCTATTCATATCTTTTTATGTATTATAGATTAGATACATATTTTGCAGTTCTTATCATTTGAGCAGTATAACTCATTTCATTGTCATACCAAGAAACTACTCTTACTAGTTGTTTTCCATCTACTTCTAGAACACTAGTAGATAGTCCGTCTACTAAAGAACCACAATGTCTTCCGATAACATCACTTGATACAATAGGATCATCTGTATATTGTAATGTTTCATTTTGAGATGATTTTAATACTTCATTAATTTCTTCAGCTGTTGTATTCTTTGAGAATTCAAGTACTAAATCAATGACAGAACCAGTTGGTACTGGTACACGCATTGCTGCTCCATCTAGTTTTCCATCTAGATTAGGGCAAACTTTACCAATTGCAGATGCTGCTCCTGTTGATGCTGGAACAATATTTGCAGCACAAGCTCTTCCACGACGAGCTTTAATTCCTTTTTTATGAGGCACATCAAGAGTTGCTTGATCATTTGTATAAGCATGTACTGTTGTCATATAACCTTTTACAATTCCAAAGGCTTTATCTAATACATCTACTACTGGTGCTAAGCAATTTGTTGTACAGCTAGCTGCAGAAATAATTTTTTCTTCTCCTGTTAAAATCATATGGTTAACGTTATAAACAATTGTTTTAACGTCTCCTTTTGCTGGAGCAGAAATAATTACTTTTTTAGCTCCGGCATTAATATGTGCCATAGCTTTTTCTTCTGATGTAAATTTGCCAGTACATTCTAGTACTACATCGATATCTAAATCTTTCCATGGTAATAGGGATGGATCTGTTTCAGCATATACTTTAATACTTCTATCTCCTACTACAATTGTATCATTTTCACTATGAATTTCATCAATACGATAATTTCTATGATTTGTATCGTACTTTAATAAGTATGCTAATTGCTCAGCATCTGTTAAGTCGTTAATTGCGACAACTTCAAATTCTGGATCTTCTTCCATTAGTCGAAAAGCTAGTCTTCCAATTCTTCCGAATCCGTTGATTGCTACTCTTACCATTTATTATTCCTCCTTTATTTTCATTATATAGTGTTCTTTTTTTTGTTTCAATATATTCTAAGTTTTTTGACACTTTTTTGTCGCAAGAAAATATCCACAGGTTTTGTGGATATTATTCATGAAAACAGCTTCCGCCAATAAATTCTCTTAAGATAGAGTCTTGTGGAACAACATCTGCGGGAATTGGTAAAAATAATCTTAAAAAGTTTATTAATCTTTTTGCTTCTTCATAATATGGAGAGTCTTGTGGAACCGAATAAAGTAGTGGTTCTACATAAGTTTTTAAGACACCAATTTCATAAATTAAAGCTGAATTAAATGTAAAATCAGCATCATCTTGGAATGGGAAGATATATTTTTCTTCTCCACGTCTTACGCTATCCCAAGATTTTAAGGTATGCTCTACATTATTATTTCTTGTTCTATTATCTCTTATTATTCTTCTTAACATACGGTTGTCGGTTGTTGATACACGATTATGGTCATCTAAGTTTAACTCTGTTAACGCAGAAATATATATTTTGTATTTTTTAGCTCTTGGGATATTAGTTAGTACCTTATTATCTAGTGCATGTATTCCTTCTATTACTAGAATATCTTCTTCTCCTAATGTGATTTCTTTATTAAATTCTTTTTTGCCAACCAAAAAGCTATATGTTGGAATGGTTACTTTTTTTCCTTTTAACAAGTCTTCGATTTGTTTATCAAACAACTTCATATCGATTGCTTCTAAACATTCATAGTCTGGTTTTCCATTTTCATCTAATGGTGTTTCTTCTCGTTCTACAAAGTAGTCATCCATAGATAATACTTTTGGATGAAGTCCAAAACTTTCTAAGTACATACATAATTTCTTAGATGTTGTTGTCTTTCCTGAAGAAGAAGGTCCAGCCATTAAGACAATTTTTATATCTTTTCTTCTCTTGTTTATTTCTCTTGCTAAATTTAATAGGCGATTGCTTTGTAATGTTTCATCAATTCTTATTAAATCATTAATTTTACCTAATGATACTACCTTATTTAAATCAACAGAGTTTTCCACTCCTATTATTTTGGCCCAGTCACGACATTCTTGGAAGACTTCAAACATGTGTGGATGGTGTTTGTATGGTGGAATTTTGTCTGGAATATAGACTGTTGGAAATTGTAGTACAAAACCATTATCCTTAATAAAGGTTATATCAAAATCTTTTACTTTTCCTGTAGAAGTTGGCATTAGATTATAAAAATAATTATAATAATTTCCTAGACGATATAACGTAATATAACTATTCGTATTATAGGTCATTACTCCAGCCTTCGTCTTATCATTTTTACTATTAAAATATTTAATTGCTTCTGATCTATCTACAGTACTTTTAATAATAGGCATATCTGCTTCTATTATTTTTTTCATGCCTTCTTTGATATTTTTCATTCTAGTTTCTGTTAGTTTAAAATTCGTTTCAATATATAGTCCTTTATCTAGAGAATGTTGGACAAAGATATTAGCATCTTCTCCAAATAATTTCTTTATTGTATATAGTAGTACATAGGTAAGTCCACTAATATGTGTTCTATTTGCTTCTCTGGTTGTTAAATCACAAAACTCTATTTTAGAATTTTCATCTACTTCGTTTGTTAACTCTTCTAATTTATTATTTACTTTTGCTAATAAAATTGGATATTTATAATCTTTTTGAAACTCTTTAGCAATTTCTTCTAAAGTCATTCCCTTACTTAATTGATATTTTTTTCCTCTTATTTCTACTTCTAATGTTTCTATCATTTTGCTTCACCCTTTTTTATTTTCTCTTATTATTGTATCATACTTTGTCGTTTTGAAATATACATATTTTATTTTCTTTACATCTATACTAAAGATAGGTGATATAAATATGAGTTTAGTTCCTGTAGTTATTGAAAAAGAATTAGATGGAGAACGTAGCTATGATATTTTTTCTAGATTGTTAAAAGAGAGAATTATTTTTATCAGTGGTGAGATTAACGACTCTTTAGCTAATAGTGTGATTGCTTCTTTGTTATACTTAGATTCTATTAATCATGACGATATTTCTATTTATATTAATTCTCCAGGTGGTAGTGTTTCTTCTGGTCTTGCTATTTATGATACTATGCAATTTATTTCTAGTGATGTATCTACTATTTGTGTTGGTATGGCAGCAAGTATGGGAGCTTTTTTACTTTCTTCTGGTACTATTGGTAAAAGGTTTGCTTTACCTAATTCTGATATTATGATACATCAACCTCTAGGCGGTGCAGAAGGACAAGCTAGTGATATTAAGATTACCTCTGATCATATCGTGTTGCTTCGTAAAAGATTAAATAAAATTCTTGCTAAAAACACGAAGCAGACTCTTCGTAAAATAGAAAAAGATACGGAACGTGATTATTATTTGGATGCCAAAGAAGCCATGGAATATGGCCTTGTTGACAAAATAATTCAAAAATAAAACTATTAGGGTCATCTAATAGTTATTTTTCCTTATTTTCTAATTTTTTAAATCTTGTTGCTAGTTCCTTAATCTTTCTAAATCTATGATTTAGCCCTGATTTCGTTATTGAGGTTCCTGTTTCTAGAGATATAATTTCACTTAATTCTTTTAGCGATGCTTCTGGATATTTCTTTCGATACTCTAGAGCTTGTTGCGTTTTATCATCTAACAGACTAATTCCTAGATTATCTTCGATAATGGCAATATCATCTAGTTGTGCAGTTGCTGTTGCTACCACTTTATCCATATTGGCTTGTTCACAATTATTTAGGCGATTCGCCTGATTTTTTTGATTTCTATAAATTCTTTGGTTTTCAAAATATAATACTGCATTATTTGCCTTTATTATTTTTAAAAAGTCACTTATTTTATCTGCTTCTTTAATATATAGCATATAGCCTTTATCCCTAGTTAGAATTTTTACGTTTAAATCAAATAAGTTTAATAGTTTTTGTACAAATACGGCTTCTCCTGATTCTTCTATTAATAATTCCATATGGTATCTTGAAGTTCTAGGGTCATTAATACTTCCTGATGCTAAGAAAACACCTCTTAAATATGCTCTAATTTCTTCGTTAGCACCAACAATATACTGGGGAGGTTTTTCTAAATATTCTCCTTGCTTATCTTGATAGCCAATATCTTCTAAGATAAAGTCTTTTTTTTCTTCTAGTGTTAGTGCTAGTAAGTCTTTCTTACTAAAGTTTAGATTGTCTTTTATTTCTTTTTTTATTTTTACTTCATAAAGTGTTTCTATTTGTTTTTCAATTCTTTCACAAATAAGAGGATTTTCTGTTGTTAATTGAAAGCCATTTTGTGTTTGATGTCCATTATTTCTAATATATCCAGATAACTCTGCAATCATTTCTGATTTTGAAGCATTATTTTTAGAAATTTCTTCTTTAATATCTGTTGTATATGACATGTTAATCCCTCATTAAATAATTAAATATTAGAGTACTTAACTTTAGGCTGTTATGTCTTAAGGTGTTTGCTTCTATTGTTATTAAGTCATCTTCAATTAATTCTACACCAAGGTTTTCTAATGCTGCATAATCTATTTTTACAGGATCTTTTTGTTCTGCCGTTGCATATTTTTCGGCAATCTTTTTATCTATTTTAGTGTTACTAGCAATTACTACATCGATTTTTCTAAAGTCTAGATATTTATTTAATAGTCTTACATGGTCACTAACTGTGAAATTGTCTGTTTCTCCAGGTTGAGTTACAGCATTGCATAAATACATAATTGGAGCTTTTGTGTCTTTTAAAGCTCTCTTTACTTCGTTACAGATAACATTTGGTAAAATACTAGTATATAGACTACCCATGCTGAAGATGATTAAGTCTGCTTCTGCTATGGCTGTTATTACTTCAGGTAGGACTTTTGGTTCTTCCTTATAGAATATTTTTTCAATCTTTTGTTCTGATTTTGTAATTTGTTCTTCTCCCTCAATTATATTACCAGCTTTATCTAATCCCATTAACGTTAGAGAGGAGTCTTCTGATATTGGTAACACGGTATGCTTTACATCGAATAATTTACTTAGTGAGAAAATCGCTTCTTTTAATGAGCCTGTAATATCTAACATAGAAGTTAGAATTAAATTTCCCATGGCATGGCCATCTAAGTCACTGGAAGTGTGGAATCTATATTCCATCATCGCTTTAATAGGTTCATCAATTTCAGATAAGGCCGTAATTACCTTTCTAATATCTCCTACTGCTGGTGTATTAAATTCCTTTCTTAATTTTCCGGTGGAACGTCCGTTATCTGATACTGTGATTACCGCAGTAATATCTACAGGAAAATCTTTTAATCCTCTCAATAAATAGGATATTCCTGTTCCTCCACCAAACACTACAACTTTCTTATACATACTCTTTCCTCCTGTTATGCATTATATTGCTTATTATTCTTTCTTAACATATTGACAATGATAATAATTAGTCCAGATACGATAAATACTATTGATACAATTTGTGCCATTTTAAATGTTCCAAGCATTAGGGAATCTGTTCTCATTCCTTCTATAAATAATCTGATGATACCATACCATAGTAGATAGAAACCTGTTAATTGACCTAATTTTAAGTATTTAAATCTTCGTATTAATAGCATTGCTAAAAAGCCAAAGAAACACCATACTGACTCATAAAAGAATGTAGGTTGTCTATATTCTCCTAAAATATACATGCCTTGTATTACAAAGTTTGGTATTCCTAATGACTTTAGATGAGCCGCTGTCGTGACTGGACCATATGCTTCACTGTTAAAGAAATTTCCCCAGCGCCCTATGGCTTGAGCAATAATTAGACCAACTACAATGATATCTAGCATTTTCCAGATATTTACCTTATGTTTTTTACAAGAGACAAGTACCACTATTAATCCAGCTATAATACCGCCATGAATTGCGAGACCACCATTCCAAATTTGTAATATTTCTAATGGTCTATCTAAGTAATAAGATAGATTAAATAATACATAATATAATCTTGCACCTATAATTCCTATGATTATGGTGTTAAATGCTAGGTTTACTAAGAAGTTTTCTTCTATTCCTCTTTTTTTTGATTCTCTATATATTAAAATACACGCTACTAACATACCTAGGAATATAAAGATGGAATACCAATATATTTGAATTATACCTAAATCTAATGCTACTTGATTCATAAACATCCTTCTTTGCTTTTATTCTTTTACAAAATCTTCTTTAAAAATTGGCCTGTATATGATTCTTTTACTTTTGCGACTTCTTCTGGAGTTCCTGTTGCAACAATTTGTCCTCCTTCATCTCCACCTTCAGGACCTAGGTCAATGATATAGTCAGCAACTTTGATTACATCTAGATTGTGTTCAATCACTACTACCGTATCTTTATTATCTACTATTTTTTGTAAAATTGCAAGCAAACGCTTAATGTCATCCGTGTGAAGTCCAGTCGTTGGTTCGTCTAGTACAAATAAGGTCTTTCCGGTTGCTTTTTTCTGTAATTCTTTTGCTAATTTTACACGTTCTGCTTCTCCTCCTGAAAGGGTTGGAGCTGGTTGACCTAATTTAATATAACCAAGTCCTACATCTTCTAATACTTGGAGTTTGTTTTTGATTTTTGGTACGTTTGAGAAAAACTCTAGGGCTTCTGATACTCTCATGTCTAGTACTTCTGCAATATTTTTTCCTTTATATTTTATGTTTAATGTTTCTCTATTATACCTTGTTCCATGACATACTTCACATGGTACATAAACATCTGGTAAGAAGTGCATTTCTATTTTTTTCACACCATCTCCACGACAAGCTTCACAACGCCCGCCTTTGACATTGAATGAGAAACGATTCTTTTCAAAGCCGTACATTTTCGCTTCTTTGGTGGTTGTGAATAATGTACGTATGTCATCGAATACTCCTGTATAGGTTGTGGGATTTGATCTTGGTGTTCTACCGATCGGGTTTTGAGAAATTGCTACTATTTTATCAATATTATCTAGTCCTAAAATCTTTTTATGCTTTCCTGGCTTTTCTTTGGAGTGATATATTTTTGCGGCTACTGCTTTACAAAGTATTTCATTTACTAAGCTACTTTTTCCACTGCCTGAGACTCCTGTTACACAGGTAAATGTTCCAAGAGGAATATCTACATCAATATTTTTTAAGTTGTGCTCTTCAGCACCTTTTATCTTTAAGAACTTCTTATTTCCTTTTCTTCTTGTTTTTGGTACTTCGATACATTTCTTTCCACTCAAATATTGTCCTGTGATACTATTTTCATTTTTCATTACCTCTTCTGGAGTTCCGGCTGCTACTACTTGTCCTCCATGTTCTCCAGCACCTGGTCCAATGTCTACTAAATAGTCACAGGCAAGCATGGTATCGGTATCGTGTTCCACTACAATTAAGGTATTTCCTAAGTCACGCATTTCTAACATAGAATTAATTAATTTTTCATTATCTCGTTGATGTAGTCCAATGCTTGGCTCATCTAATACATATAGTACACCCGTCAAGTGAGATCCAATTTGCGTTGCTAATCTTATACGTTGTGCTTCTCCACCTGATAAGGTACCAGCACTTCTACTTAGTGTTAAATATTCAAGTCCCACATTTTTTAAGAAATGTAGTCGGTCTTGGACTTCTTTAATGACTAATTTGGCTATTTCTTTTTTCTCTTCTGATAATTCTAGATTATCAAAGAAAGGTATTAACTCTTTAATGCTCATCTCAGTTACTTCATAGATGTTTTTTCCACCTAATTTTACTGATAATACGTCATCTTTTAATCTTGCTCCATGACAAGTCTCGCAAGTGTGTTCTACCATATAATTTTCTAGCCATTCTCTGATCCATGTTGAACTTGTTTCCATGTATCTTCTTTCTAGATTGGTTATAATTCCTTCATAGAAATCTCTACTATTATATTTATTGCCACTTTTTGAAGAATACTGAAAATGTATTACTTCATCTGAACCATAAAGAACGACATCTTGTTGTTTTTTCGTTAATTTTTTCCATGGCTTTTTCATATCTATTTTATAATGCTTACAAACACATTCTAACTTTTTATAGTCTAGTCCTTCCGGGTCATCTGTTAATGTTTTTATACATCCATCGGCAATGGATTTATCTTTGTCTGGAATTAATAAGTCTGCATCTATTTGTAGCTTCACTCCTAGACCTTTACAATCTGGACAAGCACCATATGGAGCATTGAAACTAAAGATTCTTGGTTCTAATTCTGGTAGAGAAAATTCACAATATGGACAAGCAAATGCTTCTGATAATACTAGTTCCTTTTTATTTTCTCCTAATATTTCCACTACTACTTTACCTTCTGATAGTTTGGTTGCTCCTTCGATTGCTTCAAATAGTCTGGATCTAGAACCTTCTTTGATGATTAATCTATCAATTACAACATCAATTTTATGTTTTTTGTTTTTGTCTAGCATGATATCTTCTGATAAATCCATCATTTCTCCGTCAACACGAACTCTAACATATCCTTCTTTGCGTAAATCTTCTAGTAAATCTTTTTGTGTTCCTTTTTCGCCATGTACTACTGGTGACATGATGATTATCTTTGTTCCTTCAGGATATTCTAAAACTTTATTTGTCATTTCTTCTACACTTTGAGAAGATATTGGAATATTGTGGTTTGGACAGTAAGGAACTCCGACGCGAGCAAAAATTAGTCTTAGATAATCATAAATTTCTGTTACTGTTCCTACTGTTGATCTTGGATTGTTGTTTGTTGTTTTTTGATCAATACTAATCGCAGGGGATAATCCTTCGATACTATCTACATCTGGTTTTTCACTTCCACCTAAAAATTGTCTAGCATAGGCCGAAAGACTTTCTACATATCTTCTTTGACCTTCTGCATAAATAGTATCAAAAGCTAAACTACTTTTTCCACTTCCTGATAAACCAGTCATTACAATAAGTTTATTCTTTGGTAATTCAATATTTATATTTTTTAAATTGTTTTCTCTTGCACCTTTTACAATAATTTTATCCATTTATACTTCACCTGCCACATATTATAACATAACTTTGTTATTTTTTCTTCATTAATTTGATGCATACTTATTTTATAGCAAGAAACATTTGTTCGTCAATCGAACAAAACGAAAAAGAATGATTTTCTATGTTTATCATTCTTTAGTTATTTTTTTCTTTAAATGTACAAGATCTGCATAGTTCTTCTGATGGTTTTCTATCTTGAAAGGACTTTTTTAGTTTTTGATACCTTTCTTTATTTTGTATTTCTTCCAAAGATTCTTGATAAATATTTCCTAAGTCTATGATTCCATTGCTATCTAGACAACATGGTACTACTGTTCCATCTACTAAAATAGCAATTTGTGTTTTTAGCGCATGACAATATCCACAACTTTTGTGATTTGTAATTTCTGGACAGATAAACTCGTTATCTTTATCCACATATATTGTGGATGATATTTTTACATTATTTTCATTTTGTAGTTTTTCCACTGTTTCTGTGGATAAATGATAATAATCTTTTAATTTTTCCACTACTTTTGTGGATTTTTTATCTAATTTGTTATCTTTTAAGGTCCATAAGCGATAAATAATCACAGTATCTGGGGATAGCTTTTCTACGTTTTGGAAGATTTCTTCTTCATAGGCCCGATTATTTTGTTCACAATGAAGAGAAAAATTTATTTTATGTAGAGCTTTACAGTCTTTTAATTTGTCTACTAACTTTGGAAATAATGTTCCATTGGTTGTGAGATTTACGTTTAAGTTGTACTTTTCTGCTAACTCTAGAAACTTTATTATTTTAGGATGCAGTAATGGTTCTCCCTTCACATGAAGATAGATAACTTTTGTCACTTTGGATACTTCTTTTAAAATATGTTCAAATTCCTCTTCTGTCATGAAGCGCTTTTCTTTTGTAACAGGTGAACAGAAAGAACAATTTAGATTGCAATAATTCGTAATTTCAATATAGACTTTTTTATACTTTTCCACTTTTCTTTTGACCTACTTTTTTAGTTTTGGGACGATATGGTTCAGGTTTATATCCTTCCTCGCCTCCATCAAAAATCATATAATCATATGCTTCCCAGAGAAATACGGGTTTACCATTTTGTTTTACGGTTGCAGTATACATGCCATTTGGTGATAAGTATATTCTAGTTGCGAAAGTGGTAGAGTTATCTAGATAGGTACAAAGAGCATCACATAACCTGTTACTTTTTATTCCGTTTACTATAAAATGAATTCTAGTAGGAGCATTTTCATCTAGTGTTAATATTTCTTTTATATCGTCGCTATTTGGCATCTTATCTTTAAACATTTCGTATCGAACATAATCTCCTGTTTTAAAGATATTTAGTCTATCTTCATTAAAGAACAAAGTTAACGGTGTATTTTTCGTAGACAAGTTTTCTAATATTTTTAAAGCAATATACTGATCTACAATTCTCATTGCCGTTTGTTGTACTAAAGCATAGTTCCTTGTTTTTCCATAACGATACTCTTCTGTTTCTTTGGAAATTATCTTTTCTGCTTTTTCCCAGTATTCTTCAGTATTAAAAACTACTAATAAATCGTTTGGATGCTCTTTTTTTATTACTTTAGCTAGTTCATTTAAATCTTTTGATATTTGATGTTCAAATATTTCATGTACTTTCTCTTTATTTTCTAATTCTCTTAATAATATTTTATTTTCCATGTTAATTTCCTGCTTTCATTTCAAATAAGATATCACGCAATTCCATAGCACGTTCGAAGTCTAATGCTTTGGCTGCTTCTCTCATCTCTTGTTCGATTGCATCTACTGTTTTGGCAAATTCTTTCTTGGTCATCTTCTTTGGTTTTTCTGCTGCTTTTTCATCAACATTACTGATAACTTCTCTAATTTCTTTCTTGATAGTCTGTGGTGTAATTCCATGCTTTTTATTATATTCTTCTTGAATCTTTCTACGTCTTGCCGTCTCTTCTATCGTTTCTTTCATAGAGTCAGTAATTTTATCTCCATACATAATAACATGACCATTCGCATTTCTGGCACAACGTCCTACTGTTTGAATCAAACTTCTCGTACTACGTAGGAATCCTTCTTTATCTGCATCTAGTATAGCGATAAGTGAGACTTCTGGAATATCAATTCCTTCACGTAATAAGTTAATTCCAACTACCACATCATATTTTCCAACACGTAAGTCGTGAATAATTTGAAGTCGTTCTAGCGTTTTTATTTCTGAGTGAAGATAGGCTACTTTGATATCTAACTCTTTTAAATAGTTTGTTAGCTCTTCTGACATACGAATTGTTAGCGTTGTTACTAATACTCTTTCATTCTTTTCTATTCTATCTTTAATTTCACCTACTAAGTCATCAATTTGTCCTTCTGTTTTTCTAACTTCAATCGTTGGATCTAGTAGTCCTGTTGGACGAATGATTTGCTCTACATATTTTCCACCAGTATGTTCTAATTCTAGGTCTCCTGGTGTTGCGGATACATAGATTGCTTGATTTATCTTTTTTTCAAATTCATCATATTTTAATGGTCTATTATCTAGAGCACTTGGAAGACGGAATCCATATTCTACAAGATTCATCTTTCTAGCTCTATCTCCATTATACATTCCTCTTACCTGTGGTAAGGTAACATGGGATTCATCTACTACTAGCAAATAGTCTTTTGGAAAGAAGTCCATCAATGTTGTTGGTGTTTCTCCTTTTTTTCTTCCAGCCATTGGTGCAGAATAGTTTTCAATTCCAGAGCAAAAGCCTGTTTCCTCTAGCATTTCAATATCATAATTTGTTCTTTGTTCTAGACGCTCTGCTGCTAAAAGTTTGTTATTTTCTTTTAATTCTTGTAGTCTTTCTTTTAACTCTTCTTTAATACGAACAATGGCAGCTTTTAATTTTTCGTCGCTAACTACGAAGTGACTTGCTGGAAAGAGACTTAAATTCTTTTTATTCGAAATAATTGCTCCTGTTAATGTATCAATTTCGCTAATTCTATCAATTTCATTTCCAAAGAATTCTACTCGATATCCAGTAGTATTCTGATAAGCAGGTATAATTTCTACTACATCGCCACGTACTCTGAAAGTACCACGTTTAAAATCAAGGTCATTTCTCTCATACATCATTTCTACTAATTTCGTTAATATTTCATTTCTTTCTACTTCTTCTCCAACTGATAGCGTTAGCATTTTATTTCTATACTCTTCTACTTCTCCAATACCATAAATACAAGAGACACTAGCAACCACAATTACATCATCACGGGATAATAAACTACTCGTTGCAGCATGACGAAGTTCATCAATTTCATCATTAATTGATGAATCTTTTTCAATATAAGTATCAGTTGATGGTACGTACGCTTCTGGTTGATAATAATCGTAATAGCTGACAAAGTATTCCACTCTGTTTTCTGGAAATAATTCTTTTAATTCTGAGTAAAGTTGCCCTGCTAATGTTTTATTGTGAGCTAGTACTAGAGTAGGTTTATTTACTTCTTTAATAACATTTGCAATTGTAAATGTCTTTCCAGTTCCTGTTGCTCCTAACAGTACTTGCTCTTTCTTGCCTTTTTTAATTCCTTCTACTAATTCTTTAATTGCCTCCGGTTGATCTCCAGATGGTTTAAATTTTGATACTAGTTTAAACATATTTTTCCTCCCTTCTTATTATTACACTCATTTATACCTATATCAATACTTTCCACATTTTTGACTATTTTATCACATTTCTATCTTTAGTTTTAGAAAAAATATTATTTTTTTATACTTTATATTTTATCCAAATAAACTTTTTTGACCTTTTATATTTCTTTTTCATATTCTTGTATATGGCTTTTACTTTATTTAATAACATATCATATCCATATGTTGATAATATAAATATAGATACTTGAATGAAATATGCATATCTAGGTTGTATTTCTATTAATAAATATACTCCAAATGTTACCATCATTAAAATTACAAAGAAGAAAGCACTACTTTTTATGATTTTATTACGGTTATAGATAACACCTATTAAACAAGCAAATAGTGTTAGCAAATATAATAATTTGTTAAAAGTAATAAATATTTTTTCTATATCCATAAAATTTATTTTCATTCCTAAGATATTTATTTTTTTAGTAATATACATATTGTGTTTTACAGAAATATCACTTTGTAACCAGAAATTATCTATTTTGCAAGTCATTAATTGTGTCATTTTTATTGGATTTACCATGATTCTTTCTTTTATTACTTCTCTTTCTTTTTTTCTATCTGATAAATACATGATATCTTCTTCATTATAATATCCACAACTATCATGATTCAATCCTAATACAAATTTCCACTCAGGGTTATTATTTTTTAATCCTTGTTTATTAATTCCAGTTTGTGTAATTATTAGTGATGCGCTCACTCCTATTACTAAATATACCACTACAAATACAGAAGTATATTTTATAATTTGTTTTATTTTACCTTTTTGTAATTTAAAAATTTCATATAGAATAAAGGCAAAAACTATAATGATTCCTTCTGGTCTCATAATGTTTCCAAAACTAATTAGTATGGCTGCTAGTATATAATGTTTTAATTTTTTATTTTCCTTTAACAATAAAAATATACCTATGTATGTTAAAAATGTTGCGATATGATGATTTGCTAAAATAGTATTCATATAAATAGAAAAGGGAAAAATCATATATAATAAAGAAGACATTCTTGCACTTTTTTCTGTGCAAATCTTTTTTCCAATTTGATATATTAATACTACTAAGGTTGATGAATATATTATATTTAGTAATTTTAGTATCAATACATTATTAAATAACTTTAATACTAAGCCTTCATAGATTACAAAACCTGTTTGATAGGCCCAGGTTGTAAAATAAGAAGTATTTTGAAAGTCAAAATTACCTTTCGCAAAAGATTTAGCTGCTTCTAATAAAATGGAAAAGTCTGTTACTTGTGGAAAATTTAATAATAGTACGACGATTAATCTTATTACTATACTCGTTATAAATAATATTATTGGAAAATGTTTTATTTTTTTATTTAGAGAAATATAGGTACAAAGTCCAAATGCTATCAAAAACAACATTATATGATTTGTGACTAAAAAAATTATGGCTAATAGAGAACAAATAAATATTGCAAAAAACATAAATATTTGAGCTAGTTTATTCACTTTCATTGTCTTTTATCTCCTTTAGATACTGCTCTTTGCCTCTTATATTAGCATCTACCTAATGTTTTTGCAAAAGAAAAAGCATTATTCTTGTACTTTTATTAATCAATGCTTTTATATTTTAATACTACCATTTAAAATTTTATCTATAATTGCTTGTGCTCTTTTTTCCATATTAGGTAATTTATCTAAGGCAAAAAATTTTAATTCTTTACTTTCCTTATCTGATACTTTCACGGTTCCAGAATAATTTTTTACTTTGAATAAAACAATTACTGTACACAATTTATCACCATTTGGATATTCAAAATAATAATCTTTGCCGGATAATACTGTAACTAATTCTAATTCTTCTGCACTAATACCAGCTTCTTCTTTCAACTCTCTTATTGCTGTTTCTTCGATAGTTTCATAAAGCTCCATAGATCCGCCAGGAATTCCCCAGTTATTTGTGTCCGTTCTTAGATTCAATAAAATTTCATTTTTCTCATTAAATACTAGTGTTGTTGCTCCAAGACCTATTAATGGTTCATGTCCTACCTGTTTTCTTAAATTCATTATGTATGCCATTTCTATATCCTTTCAGTTTCTACTCATTCATACCGTAAACTGACCTTCTTACTTTTTGATACGCTTTTCTCATAGGTTCACTTCTATAATCTACTATTTTAGTTAGTGCTTCATTATGTAATTTTTGCTTCTGAGTACTTAGCCTTCTACTATCCTCAATTATTTTTTTAAGTCCATACAAAGTATCTATAGCATCTGCATCAAACACACTGTCGTTTAGTGATAACATAATATCATATTTTAACATTCTTAATGGTGATAAACCTATTTTATATATTTCTTCTTCTGTTAGATTTTTACCAAATTCTAGTAGATCCTCTTGTCCTAAACATTGTAGTGCCTCATTAAATTCTAACAATTCTATTCCCTGATAATATTTTTCCTTTACTTTATTCATCTCATTTTTCTTTTGTTCTAACGCAAATTTAAAAGTTCTTAAATACTCTTTTTCTTTTTCATTATCACACTTTTTTATTCTTTTACTTAAATTCGTAATCTCTATGTTTCTAATATTATTAAAAAAAGGAGAAAGGAAGGTTAAATCTGTACATATATGTCTTTCACTAAAAAGTAACTGGCTCTCGCTAGATTTTTTCTCATAATAATAATTAAAATAGATTTCCATTAATTGTTGTATTGTAGGATCTGGACCTATTAAATAACTATTTATATCTAAACCTCTTGTTGCAATAGTTTTATCATCCATATGTAATAAATCATCAAATTTCCATCCCAAATTCTTTATTCTTCTTTTTAGCTCTATTTCTGCACAATTTCTCATTATTGTGCTATTTTTATCATTTAAAATAATTAATGATAATCCTGATATTGTTTGTTTTCTTAAATCTCTTATTTCCATATTTAATTTCTTCACCAATCTATAGGAAAATTATTCCTCCATTGATGCCTTTCAATTTGTCTTTTGTTATTTACTATCATACACCATAGTGATTAAAATTGCTATAAACTGCTTTACACATTTTATAATTTTACTATTTATCTAATAGCGCTATCATTATATCTTTACATTTTATTACTTTTTTACTATACTTAAAGAACACGGAAAAGGAGGAATATCTGTGAAGTCAACTGAAAAAGATTCAACTAGTGCTAATTATCAAGTATTACTAATTGACAATGATCTTGATATTAATATACTTTCTTCTCTTTTACCAATGAAAGCAAAAGCAGTAGAGTTATCTTTTATTCCTAATGATGAGAGTATAGAGATGTATTTTGCTAATCAATCTATGAATTATCAGAAACAAGGAATTCATGCTTTATATGTTTCTTGTGATCCAGAGAAATTAGTAATTGCTAAAGATTTTCAAATGGATACTTGTTTTTTAAACAATGGAATCAATGATTTTTTAGATTTTGATAAAAATTACGAAATACCAGTTAAAAAATTAACTAAATAAGACTTCTATTTATGAGTTAGGAGTCTTTTTTTGATATCATGTGATAGTCCTTACTATGTTCTTTTTCACTTTTTAGCAATATTTCGACATATTTTGCTTGATATGGTGTTACAATGGTTAAAAGGTTTGGTGATTGTATGGGTGAAGAAGAGTATAATAAAATTGTGCAAAGAATAAGTTCTACTAATTTTTATGATTTTATGAATTATTATGATTTAACTTATGGAGAGTTACTAGGTATTATTGGTTATGGAGTTCATTCTGATGTTTCTAGGATGCGAAAAAAAAAATTATATAAATTACTATGTGCTAAACAATGTATTTTAGAATTTACAGATTCTAAGATAGGGATTATGGCTGATGCTCATATTGGTAGTCCTTTTATGAGTTGGGATAAAATTAATAGGATGTATGACTTTTTCTTTGATAATGATATTTATACGGTTGTTCTACTTGGAGATTTATTTCATGGTCCTTCTTATAATTGTAAAAATAGTCCTAACCGAAGTATTACTCAATGTTATCAACAGTTTGTTGCGTGTGAAGATAATTATCCCAGGGGATTTCAGAATTTTATGTTACATGGTAATCATGAACAGAAATTTGAACAAGTTGGTATGGACTTATGGAACATGCTTGCTGTTAAAAGAAATGATTTTTTCTCTTTAGGTATTGGTCGATGCTATGTTAAAATGAACGGATTTATTATTTCCTTAAATCATCCTGGTATTGAAGACCGTCTTCTTCCTCCTGAACTTTATTATGATATTGGTCTTTATGCCCATTACCATTATTTTTATCAAGGAAACAAAAGAATTTATATTGGAACATGTAGTAATCTTGTGAATAGGCGTCCAGCTTCATGGATAGATAATCCTGGATTTGCTATTATATCTGCTTGTGATAATGATTTATGTGTTACAGCTTATGACTTATCTACAGATAATATTCAACCAATGTTTACAAAGACATATTCTAAGACAAACAAAAGATAGGGCTATGCATGTCCTACCTTTTTTTGATATGCTTTTAGTATTTTTTTGATACCCTTTTCATTGCTTTTTTCTAGACTACTTGGAACATATTCATGTTGTTCATTCAATTTTTCTAACAATTCTTTTACTTCGGTTTCTGCTTCTTCTGGATTGTATCTATTCATTCCTATTCTGTGAATTGTATTTAATAAATATATTCCTTCCTCAGTAGATGGATTTATTTCTATTCTGCTATCTGATGTTTTTGATGGAATGTAATATTTACTTTCTTGCTCATGCATTATATCAAATATCTGGTGTGCTTTTTTTCTTTCTATTTTATATAAATCTTGACAAATAGCATTATGATTTTTTAAAATTAGTTCTTCTATATTTGGTAAAGTACTTTGATATATAAAAGGAATTTTCTCACTTTCCAATTTTAATGAGATGGTTTCTGATAAATAGCTTTCTATTATGTTTTTCATACTACTTTCTTGATATATATTTTCTTCATAATTCATTTTATCTCTGATTAGACCTAACCAGTTTACAAATTCCTTTAGTGTAGGTATTTCTCTATATTTGTCTAAATCTTGACCGTTATAGTAATCATCTATCTTTATATTAGCAGGGCTTATTTTTAAACTTTCAAGATTATTATTCATTTGAATCGTAGTTTCAAACATCATAGTTGGATATTTTCTTTTAGTATTTAAAGTTGGCAATAAGTCATATCCATCTTCCAGTTCTTTAGCAATATATTCATTACCATTTATTATTGTTGTTGTATCAAGTACATGAATTCCCACCTTTTTGCTTCCATCTTGATTATAGGCTATTGAAAAAGCAAAAGGCTCTATTCCTTCTATTTGAAATGTTCTTACTGTATCAGTTGTTTTAAATTCAGGATACCCTTTTCTAAGATTTCTAATTATACCATCATTAAGTAAATATTCATATATTTCTCCTCTTTGTTCATTATCAAAGTATTGAACTCTATTATTTTGAATATTGGTCTTTTCATAGTTATTATCAAATATTTCTATTTCTTCTATATCTGTCAATACTTTTTCTGTACTTTGATAGCCCTTACCTTTGATATACTCTTTAAATTCTTCTATTCTTAGATAATATTTATCTTGCTCTTCTTTAGTTAATTCTACTTCTTTATTTATAAATAATTTTATTATTTCTTTATAATATGCTGGTTCTATATAGTCAAATCCTTGATTTTGAAGTTTTAATTTATAATTTTTAATAAAGTTATCTAATACTAATAGAACAATGTGTTCTTTTCTTCTAGTGATTACTTTGTTGCTACCGTGGTCTTCTTTTTCTTTATAAGTTGTTCTAGCTCTGGTAAATTCTTCTATTTCAAGTAACTTTTTGATATACTCGTAATTTCTATCATCTTGCATTAATTTATTTAATATATCATAGTAAACACTGGTATCCTCATCTTCTATTTCATAAAATACTGGTTTTATTCTTGTAAATTCTTTTTCTATATTTTTTAAAAATGCTTTTTCCCAACGATTTTCTTCTTTATTCATATTTTTTCTTTTTTGTTTTATTACATCTATAGCTAAAATAGTTAGTTCTTCTAATTCATACTCTGGTAAATTTAGCATATGATTTAATAGTTCTTTAACCTCTTCTGGAATAAATCGTACTGGCATATTACTATATTCTGATGTGTATTTACCTAATACTAATTTTCTTAAAATTCTTTGGAAGTCTTTTTCAATTTCATTTTTTGGTTCTATAAAATCATAATTTTCGATTAATTCTTCATTTGCTAATTCTGGATTTGTTAATAGTTTAATTTGCGCATTGTCTAACTCTTTTAGATGTATTATGCACTCTAAAAGTTGATAACATTTTCTAAGCTCTGATGTCATATCTTCTAGCTTTTCTTTTAAGGAAGAGTATTCTTCTTTATTCATTTGGGCATATATTAGTTTTTTTGAAGTAGGAAGCCCTTGTTTTATATTACTATCTACAGCTACCATACGATAAATATTTTCAGTCATTTCTTTTTTATATGATTTTTGTTCTTGTAGTGCTTTCGTATAGATACTTTGCAGTTCTTTTAGAATTGATAATCGTTCATTATAAAATCCTGTTTCTTTATATAATTGAAATTTTTCTTTTGCCTCGTCTGATATCCAATAATTAATTAACTCTATGTCTGAAATTGTCTTTTTTCTTCTTTCTTCTAATCTTGATTCTCTTGGTGTATTATTTGTAGTTCTTCTTTCTTCTACTGGTGCTGGTTGATTTCGCATCCATCTAAATTTTTCATCAATTGCTTTAATTTCTTTAAATTCTATTTGAGTTTCTAAAGCAAGTTCATCTTGACCCTTGTTTTTATAACTTCTGTTTTGTGCTCTGTTACTTCTTTTCATCGCAATTAATGTTTTACTAATTTCCGATAATTTATCGTCAGTCAGTTCTTCTCCAAGTTGTCTTTCTAATTCTTGTAGACTTTCTACATTCTTTATGTATGATATTGCTTCCCTAACTATTTCTATATACTCTTCTTTTCTTTTTCTCATATTCACCCGTTCCTTTTATTTCTTTATTAGTTTTTTTACTAGAAATTTTTCTATTCCATCTTCATTATTAGATGTTGTTATCGCTTTTGATTTTTCTTTTACTTCTGGTAGTGCATTTCCCATGGCTACACCTAAACCTACTCGTTCGATTACCTCTAAATCATTTAATCCATCTCCAAAAAATATCATTTCTTGTGTACTTATTCCTAAATTTTGTCCTAATGTTTCTAAGGTATTTGCTTTATTAATGTTTTTGGGATTGATAATTAGCCATTGATCTTTACTATTTGAATTTTGCATTATAAAGCAATTCACATTAGAAAATTTCCGGGTAATCAACTGATAATTGGTATTGACATCTTCTCCTGTTTTTAGAAATATATTCATTCTGGCTATTTTTTCTTGTATATCTTCTACTTTATCTATTTGTGTTTTTTCTACAATAAATGGTAACAATTCACTTGTAAATTTATAAGCGTAATATTTTGTCCCTGATATTAAATATATTTGTTTTGATATTTCTTCTACTTCTTGTATTATTTTATTTGCTTCTTGATGAGTGATGTATCCCATCCATTCTTCTTGTTGTCTATCAACATCATAAATAGTTACTCCATTATTTACAATTACATGTGTAAATATATCTATGGGAACTGCATTTATTGTATCTTCTAATGTCCTAGCGGTTGCACCTACTACTTTGTAACCTTCTCTTTTTAAACTTCTTAATATCTCTTCGGTTTTTGGTAATACTTTTTTATCATCCGTTAGTAAAGTACCATCAAAATCCATTGCGATTAACTTATATCCCATACTACTTCCTTTCTTGTCTTTATCATACTATTTCATTTATTAAAATACAATCATTTATTTTAAAAATAATAAAAAAGAAATAGAATTCCTCTATTTCAAATTTTTTATACTTTCTCTTGCTTGATACTTAGCTAGATTCCATTCTCTAAAGTCTTTGGTTTCAAAATCTCTTTTTTGTAAATATTTCTTTAATAATTTTTTTGCATCTTTATCTTTTACTTCTTCTAAGAAATCTACTAACTCAGGGATGTTATCAGCATGATTATTCATTAGATAGTAAATATCAATATCATTTTTCTTTTGATATCTATCAATATTTCTTATGGCTATTACTTTGTCTATATTTATATAATTGATGATTACATATACTGTAATTATGATTATCATATAACTTTTTACGATATTAAATTTATCTTTTATAATATAGATAATCGTCGGTATTAGACAAATTGTTTCAGTAAATAGACTAATGTATACTAATAATCTTAATAGAGTATAACCAAATTCTTGTTCATATAAATACATTCTAATAAATGAAGAAATTATAATGATAAACGTTAGAAATACTAATAGTATTGATAAAGCTTTTATTTTTTTATTATCATTTTTGTTATCATATTTTTTCGTATATAAGATTACACATAAATTTATTAGGGATACTACCATTAATTGGAAGAAGCCTTGTCTTGCATATTCAGCATACGTAATTGTTGAACCTACTGAATGAAGTAATAAAGATTTTATTTGTATTATATCAAAAATAATATAGATAATATTTAATACTATTAATAATAATTTGATTGTATCCGTTTCTTTCTTTTTTTCTTTGATGATTCCTTCTCCATCACGCTCTTCTTCTTGATAGTTAGAAAGTAAATATAATAATAATGCTGAAAAATAGATAAAGAATGCTATTATCATTAATACTCTAGCGATGATATTTCCAAATTTTATATGATTTATTGCTTTGGCAGGGATGTTTAATATATTTGATATTAAATCATTAAAAATCATATCTGCTGATGATAATAGAATAAGTACCACTATTATAATTGGTAGAATAATTAAAATAGATTTTAGTTTCTTTTTTAATTCCTTCTTTAAATGTATTTTTTTATCTATTTCTTTTTTTACTTTCGTAAATACTTCACCAATATATTCTAAAGGATTTAGTATAATACAAAATCCATCACCTATTAAATCTATTACTTTAAAAGTAGGTCTTATTGTCATAATAAATAGTAAAATTATTAATATTGTTATTACTATAAAGTTTAATATTTTGAAGAATAAGCTATCAAAAATAAAGTAAGTTAACGATAACAAAAATATTGGTATTAGTAAAATTAGACCTTTTTTATTATTTGTTTTATTATTCTTTTTTAATATTTTATAAATTATCCATATTAACGGAATATTAAACAATATTACCGATAATCCTAGTTTTGTTCCATAATACATAATACAAAACCAGATTGCTAATAAAAATATATATATTAAATTAACCATGTTCTTCATCCCTTTCATAATCTAGAATATCTCCTGGTTTACAATCTAGTACTTCACAAATTTTATTTAACGTAGAAAATCTAATTGCCTTTCCTTTATTTGTTTTTAATATCGAAAGATTTGCCTGTGTAATTCCTAGCTTTTCTGCTAATTCCTGTGATGATATTTTTCTTTTAGCCATCATTACATCTAAATTTACAATTATTGCCATACTACCCTCCTATATTGTTAAATCATTTTCTTCTTTATATTCAGTTGCCTGTCTAAACAGTTCACTTAATAAGTATAAGGCAATTCCTACTCCTGTAAATAAAATTGTGAAGAAAGTTAAAGATATTTTTAACGTTAAAGTATATGCAGGATAAATAAAGATTGACAATAATAGTGCTAAAAATATGATAATGCCGATGATAAAACTAATCCACATTGTCTGTTTTAGACATTTTACCATGGTCATTGTAAAAGGGTTTTCAATTTTTAACTGGTTAAATAATCTTATAAATTGAAATACTAATATTAAGAATAAAATTCCACATGGATAGATTAAAAATACCAATAAATCAAATTTAATATTTAGTGCCTCTAGTATTTTCCATAAAGCAAGTAATAATATAATTCCTATTCCTATACATATTTTTAATAATAAACTGATTACTGTCGCAATTGTTTTGGTTTTATTTTTTTGCATAATTTTTTCTCCTTTTGATATTATTATATTCCTAATATATTAAAAGTCAATATATTTTTATTGTTTTACGATAATTTATTTTTGATTTACAACAAATATATTTTTTTTTACAAAAAAAAGAAACTGATTCACAGTTTCTTATCGTCCATACCACCAAGAGTATAGTCCACTAGGGAATCCAACATAATTTCTTGGATTTAATGTACTTCTTTGGTAAGTTGCCCAGGTACATCCTCCACCTTTATTCCAGTCGCAAGTAGTTACTTCTAAGTGTAGATGTGGTCCTGATGAGTTACCAGTTGATCCCATACGTCCAATTACGGTATCTGGTGTTACTATTTGTCCTACATTAACATACCAAGCTGATAAATGTGCATAGGTAGAATATAGGTATCTTCCGTTTGTATAATGTCTTATTTTTAATACTAAGGCACCCGCATTATCATAGTATTTAGCAAATACAACACCTGTTGCGATTGGATGAATTTCAATATTTGAATAATTTCTGTTTCCAAGATCGATTCCTAAATGACCGTTGTTCATCCAGTTTTGCGTTACATATCCACTATCCATTGGTCTAAAGAATCCTGCTGCTGATGGTGGCATAATATTTCCTGCTCCACCGCCACTACTGCTTCCTCCTCCACTTGATGCATTATTTCTATCATGACGTATTTGGCATTGTTGAATATCCTCATTTTCTCCACAACCAATAGATTCATAATATTTTACGTTTGCTTTGGCAGCATCGATTTGTTCTTGTACTCCTGGCATAGCATCTTTTAGAGCTTTTGTATCAGCGTTAATTCTTTCTTTTTCACTTTCTAGTTCTGTTTGTAGTTTTTTTTGCTCTGTTTGCTTTGTTGTTAAGTCTTCTTGCTGTTGTTTATTTTTAGCAATTAAATCTTCTAATTCTTTCATGATTTTATCATTATATTCTGTTAGTTGCTCTACCACTGACATGCGATAAATCATATCTGTAATACTAGTCGCTCCAAAAGCATACTCTAAATAGGCATTTTCTCCGTTTGCTAATTGATAATATTCTAGTATCTTTTTACTTTCTTCACTTTTTTCTTTTATTTCTTGATTACTTTGATCAATTTCAGTTTGAAGAGTTCCTATCTCTTCGACAATCTTATCTAATTCTGCTTCAATTTCTGCAATTCTGGCTTTGATTTCTGCTACTTCTTTATCATTTTTAGCAACTTTATCTTGCTTTGCTTGTAAATCTGCTGTATATTTTTCTACTTCTGCTCTAAACTCTGCTAGAGTATTGGCACTAGCTTGTGCATCCATAGGTAGTATGACATAAGATGCAATAATAGAGATTAGAACTAGAAAAGATATTATTTTATATTTTTTCATTATATCTTCAAATACTTTCTTACGGCACTGGCACTACCAACCATACCTACTAAAATACCAATTATTACAACAATTCCAGCAGTTGAATAAATAAATGGTTCTGGTTCTATTAATTGAATTAACTGGGTAAATAAATAACCATCAAAATGTTTATAGAATGCTAAGTATCCATATGTAGTAAATATTACTGGTACAATAGAACCTAATAGTCCTAAAATCATACCTTCAATAATAAATGGTGTTTTGATGGTAAAGTTACTTGCTCCAACTAATCTCATGATACCTATTTCTCTTCTTCTTGCTGATATTGTTAATTTAATTGTATTTATAATTAAGAATACTGTTACAATAACTAGGGCTATTACTACACCATATGTTACTTTTTCGATAGATGAGAAGGCAGTTACCATTTTATCTACCATTCCTTCACCATATCTTACTGTATTTACTTGGTCTATTTTTTCAATTCTAGCAGCAGTATTTGATATTTTTTCTACGTCTTTTACTTTTACTTGGAATGTATCTTTTAGAGGACTTTCCTCATCACTCCATTCATCTAGTACTGTATCAAACACTTCTGATTCTTCTTGCATTTCTTCTTTTACTTGTTGTTTGGATGCAAAAACAAGACTTTTTTTATTGACATTTGGAATTGATTTTATTTCTTTTTCTACCATTTGTACTTCTTCATCTGTTACATTATTATTTAAAAATATTACGATAGTTAAATCTTTTTCAATTTCTTTCGTAAAGTTTTGCACATTAAATGATGCCATAATAGCGATAGCTACTATAATCAGTGTAATAGTAATACAAGAGATGGATGCTAAAGATAAGCTAAAATTTCTGATTACACTTTTAAAGGCATCTCTAATGCTTCTTGCTAACATTCTAAATATTCTCATCTATATATGTTCCTTTCTGCTTAAAGTTAACCAAATGTCCATCTTTTAAAGTTACTACTTGTTTTTTCATACTATTAACAATTTCTTTATCATGGGTTGCCATAATAATCGTTGTTCCTCTTGTTTTGTTGATATTATCTAGTACTTTCATGATTTCCATACTTCTTTCTGGATCTAGATTTCCAGTTGGCTCGTCACATAATAATAATTTAGGATCATTTACGATTGCTCTAGCAATTGCAACACGTTGTTGTTCTCCTCCTGATAATTGGTCAGGATAATTATGTACCTTATTCTTTAATCCTACTTCTTCTAGTGCTCTTAATACCTTTGTTCTTGTTTTTTCTTTACTAGCACCAATTACTTCCATAGCAAAGGCTACATTTTCATATACCGTCAGTTTAGGTAGTAGACGATAATCTTGGAAAACGATTCCAAGTTTTCTTCTCAATTTATATACTTTTGTATTTCTAAGTTTTGCTACATCAAGTCCTCCAACAATTATTTGACCTTTCGTTGGTTTTTCCTCACGATATAGCATCTTGATTAATGTACTTTTTCCACTACCAGACCCGCCAATTACGAAAGTAAAAGAACCTTTTTCAATAGCAAGATTTAAATCATAGATTGCAGTAACTCCATTTTTATATTTTTTCTCTACATTTTTTATTCTGATTAAGTCCATATTTACCTCCATCCTAGTATATTTCATTATATCATAAATTTCGACATAACAAAAGAGGAGAATTTTGGTATTTCCCCTTCTTTTTGTCGTTTATTCTTCAAAATATACTTTAATACTTACTTTAATAATATTTATACTATGATTTGTTAATCTATTTTCTGTTACTGTTACCTTAAATTCATCATTAGGATTTAAAGATAGGTTAGAAAAACTTACAGTTCCGGAGGTACCTTGTCTTGTAAATGTAATGCCTTGACTATAAGAACTACCTGATGCATCTAATAGCACATTGACACTTTGTGACGATCCTGTTGTTGACTGATAATCTATTGTTACATCTATTTGAATTATTTTTTTGTTTGAAATATTAATTCCAGACATTCCTGTATCTAGTAAATCATCAATCGTTATGGAAGAACCATCTGGTATTTTTTCCCAAATTTCTGTTTCACTATCATTTTCAATGATAAAATCTTTATCTTCTGATTCTATACGATTTTCTACTGTTAGGTTTTCTGTTATTTTTTCTACTGTTAATACTCCATTTTCGTAAATAAAGGGAACTGTTATATTTGATTCATTATATACCGTTAAATATTTAGGAAATGGCTCTTGAAACGTTAACTGTAAATTAGTATCTTCCATAATTTCTTGGGGATAGCCTGCTCCATCTATATTAAGATAGGTTATTGTATGAAATGGTTTATATGTTAGTTTTAAATTAAGGGGGTATACTGTATTTCCATTAAATCCTCCTGTTTTATACCTTATAGTCAAATAAAAAACTTTCTGTGCTCCTAAGGTACAATTATTGTTTGCATCACATATTTTGTCTTGTAAATTATAATCTGTTAGTTCATAATCTAAGTTTTCTGGAAGATTTTCAATACTAAATATTCCCATTTCTGTGTTTCCAAAATTCGTTATTGTTACTTTGTACGTTATTTGAGAATTTGCTGTTGGTAGTGTGGCTTCTGTCAATAGGGCTGCAATATTATAATCTTCATAAGAGGAAGAAGCATTATCAGTTGTACTTTCTACAGAAAGACCGGTTACTCTAATATTATCTTCTAATCTAACACTCGCTGCTATACCAGAAATATTCATTTCTGTTCCAAACGCAGAATATCCAATTGTTATAGAGACAATTAATATTGTTATTATTCCTGAAATTATATATAAACTTTTTTTTCTCTTATTTCTTTTCATTTTTTTCCTCTAGGTCAACAGCTTTAATTGTTGTTAGATAAATATCATCATTACTCTTTATATAGAAATAAGATTTTTGATGTTTTGTTACTTCATAATATAAAATTGGTTGGTTTATATTGTCATGAACATCTACTAGTTCACTAAATTCTTTTACTTTAATTATGTTATATTTTTCAAATTCAGGGCAATAAGAACTTTCTACAATTAGCCTGTCATATTCTGTTAATATTTTCTTAATATAATTGTCATATAAAGATAGTTTTTTGTGAAATATTGGTAGTATCTTTATTAATTTATGTAACATTTGGATTGCAATTAATAAAAATATAATACTAAATATTACAAATAATGCATTCTCTATCTTAACATTTTCTTCTTTTACCAGTGTTTTAGAAGCATTTATTTCCTTATAATCCATTTGAATATTTATAGCTTTTTCTGATAATGGTATTGTTAATGACATGTTACTTTGATTACTTATTTTTATTAAATCTGTATCATTGGTGTTATTCTTATTTATTCTTAGATAAACGATTAAATTACTTTCACTATCTACTCCATAGGTTGATTTAAAACTGTTAGCTAAAGAGTTGTAATAGTTGTAATCAATACTTATTGGCTGATTTATATAATATTGTTGCTTTTGATCTATGGTTGCTTGCTGGTTTTCTAGTAGGGTATACTCTTTTTCATAATATACTTGCTTATCTACTGGATCTACAATTTCTAGTCTAGCTACTACATCATAATTAAATGTTATATTTGCTGGTTCTGTTATTGTAAAATCATATAGGAAGTTAATATCAATTCCATTGATTAGACTAGCTATATATATCATATCTTTTCCTAGATAAGGACTTTCATAAAAATCATTACTTTTTAAATTTACTTTATAATCTATATCACTTTTTTCTTGATATGTTACATATTCTTCTTTATCAATTACTAGGGATTTCGTTATACAAAATATAGCTAATAGTATTGAAATTAAACAAACCATACTATATATACATACTCTGTTAGAGAAACTTATATATTTTCCTTTGGTATTTACCTTTATTGGAGGTTCTATTTTGTTAATTTGGTCTTTTCCTTTCTTTTTAGTTCCTTTTGAGATTTGTTCTTCTATTTCTGAATGTTTATTATTATGGTTAGCATGTTGTGGTTTTTTTCTGTCATTTTTTTTCATATAGTCCTCCTTATCTTTCGTTTAACCATACTGTGGGTATTCCTATATATGGTATTTTATATTCTGCTATTCCAATAATCATATCTTCTGTGATGAAATAGTCATCCGCACTTTTATTGGCATCACCTTTTGTATAGTAATATTTCGTATCTTTATATTGTTCGATTTTTATTAATCTATGTACTATAATTCTTTGATTATATTTATAAGCTATTATCATTCCTTTTTTTAATTTATCTTTATCTATTTTCTTTTCAATAATTACGACGTCTCCTTTTTCAATTTCCGGGCTCATACTACCACTCGCTATAGCTATAGCTTGGAACCTAAAATAGCCAGAAATAAAATAGACAAGTATTAAGGTAATTACTGATGGTATTAACCATGGTAGAATAGGATTTTCTCTTTCTATTAAGTCTTCCTTTGGAGTTTTTAAGGTCTTATATGCTATATATAGTACTATCATCGGACATATTAACTTTATAATAGATACAATATATTCACTAGGATTTGGAATAATAGGTATTATATATTGATATAAGTTCATTACTAATAAGTATATTAAACCTGGCTTGTAACCTGTTTTTAATGAAATATAAGAAAAAGAAATATTAGTACTAATACTAGGTAATAATGTTAGTGCAATAAATAGAAAACTATCATGTTTTGATGTGAAATCTGTATGAATAAGTATTGTTGCGATATCTAAAAATATAAATAATAGACAGGTTGTAATAATTAATAATCGATTATTTTCTGATTTTTTTAGCATCATATACCTTAGTATTTCTTTTTCTATAATGATAATTACAATTGGCAATAATACTTTAGTAATACCTGCTATGCTTAGATAATTATCTGTTTTAGCATAACCTACTATTAGTCCAAATAGGTAATAAATAATAAAATATATTAGTAAGAAAATAATTATGTCGTAGGATACGCTTTTCGTATAACGATGTCTATCTTTTTCATAGCCAAAAAACATTTTAAATACTACTAATAATATTAGTAAAAATAGGCACATACTGTATTGGTTTACTATCTTTGTTGTTATACTATTTAATAATAGGATTAGAAAAGTGATAAATTGAAATATAAGTAATTTTTTGTATGATTTTTTCATTTTTCTCCTCCTAATTAAGAATAAAAAAGTACAATAATATCTTTACATTATTGTACTTTTCTTGGTTGGTATTAATCTACTGAACTATAATTTAAAGATATATCACCAAAACTTACAGAAAAATCTCCATCTGCTCTTGTACCATTACTTAAATATTCAATTTTTACTGTTACTGGTTCTGATGATCCTTGTAACAATGAATGACCAGTAATATTATTAGTTGTTGCAGTAGCTTCACTTTCGTTACCTACTTTGATACTGATTTGAATATCATTACATGCAGCTTGTACTAGACTGTCTGTTGTTCCAGGGTTTGCTGTACAAACTTTAGTTGCACTTTGTGATTGAACATTTTGGAAAGTTATTCCTTTTAAGAATGCATCATATTCACCAGTATTTCTTGTGTAGAAATTATATGTTACACTTTGTCCTGGTTCTGTAAAAGTTGCAGATAAATCACTGATTGTTGGCTCACTTGCATTATTAATTGTTGCGGGTGTTGCCACAATTGATTCAGGACTCTTCTTTGGATTAATAGGGTTTGTTTCTAATGCTGAATCAGATGATGAAAATACCACTGAAAACGTTGTTGCATCTGGTGAAACATTGGCACTTGATGATATATTTAATGCCGTTGAAAATGCTGAAAATCCAACAGATAAACATAATATTGCTACTACTAGTATAATAATAGTTGCTTGTTTTGTATCAATTGTTTTGTTCATTTTTATCCTCCTTATCTTTCTTTATTGTTTCTGTTATTATTATATCATGGCTCTATCTAGTGTCAATTTTTTATTTTTATTTTACTGATAGTTTACATAACTTTACTTACCTCCCTTAACTTCATAAGCATCTTCTACTACAAAAAAGACATTAGGATCAATTAATTTTATTCCTTCTGTTAATTTGTAGTAATCTCTTTTAGGAATTACGGATAGTAATACTTTTCTTCTTTTTTCTAGAAAAGCACCTTCTACATTAAAAATTGTTACTGTGTGTTTTAAATTATTTAAAATATATTCTCTTATTTCTTTTTCTTTTGTTGTTACAATATAAAATGCCTTATTACTAGATATTCCTAGTAGTACTTTGTCTATCATCATATTATTTATAAATACTAAAATAATGGCGTACATCATCATAGACCAGCCAAAGAAAAAACTTCCTATGATAATTATCATTGAATTTATTACCATACTAGATTTTGCGATTGGTATTTTATGATACTTATATAATATTTGACTAATAATAGGTAGTCCACCATTACTAAATCCTGTTTTATAAATAAATCCATTAGCAAGTCCTCCGATTACTCCGGCAAAAATAATAATTAAAAACTTATCATTATAATCAATTGTAATACCTTGGGTAATTATGGCTGTTAATTTTACAAATAGAGGATAGATAAATGTTGCTAATAGACTTCCTAGAGTTCTTTCTGTTCCTAAATAGAGAAAACTAAATAATAGACAGGCTGTTGATATTAATAATATCATTATAGATGAATCTATGCCATAAACATAATTTGTAATGATTGCTATACCATTTACTCCGCCTGCTACTAAGTCTGTTGGTAGTAATAATACATTATATACTAAGGATAACACGAAAAGTGAAACAAGTAGTATAGCAATTCTCTTAGCTAGTTTTTTTCTTTTTAATTTTTTTATTACATTTTCAACAAATATATCCATTATTCACCTCCAAAAACCTCATAGGCATCTGTTACTACAAAGAATGAATGTGGATCTATTTCATGAATTCCTTCTTTTAATTTATAATAATCTTTTGTAGGGAGTACACACATTAGAACTTTTTGTTTTTCTTTGGCATAGCCACCTTTGGCATTAAATACTGTTACACCATGATTTAAATATTTTAAGATATATTCTTTTATTTTTTCTTCCTCTTCTGTTACTATGTAGAAGGCTTTACTATCGGATACTCCTAATATTACACGGTCTGACATATAACTAATTACATATAAGATAATAATAGAATACATAAATTGTGTTGGGCCAAAGACAAATGCTGTTAATAATACTATAGTTCCATCACAATATAACATACTATTTCCCATACTTATTTTTAGATATTTTGATAAAATTTGATTTATTATGTCAGTTCCTCCTGTTGTAAAACCTGCTTTATATATTAGCCCGGCACCAAAACCATATACTACTCCGCCAAATACTGAAATTAATAATAATTGATTCGTATCAATATCAATAATATTTCCAATGTTTTGAGTTAAATTTACACAAACAGGAAATAATAGAGAACCTAAAATGGTTGCTTTTGTTTTTTCTTTTCCTAATAAAAAATAGCTTAATATTAATAGAAAAATTGAACCTATTAAAATTACTAGCGAATTATCAATATTAAAAAGATGGTTAATTATAATTGCAAAACCGGCAACTCCACCAGCAACAATATTATTGGGTACTAAAAATAAATTATATGATGTTGCAATTAAAAGGCAACCAATTAGTAATTGAATATGTCTTTTTATACTTGATTTCGAATTAATTTTTTCTAATATTTTTAAATCATTTTTCTTAGAAAGCCATCTCATAAGTGCCCTCCTTTAATTTCTGTTTTTTAAATTTGCTTCTATAAACATGTCCAAATCTCCATCTAATACTTTTCCTACATTGCTTGTTTCTACATTTGTTCTATGATCTTTTACCATGGAATAGGGATGTAGGACATAACTTCTGATTTGAGAACCAAAATTGATGTTCATTTGTTCTCCTTTTATTGCATTTAATTCTTTATTCTGTTCTTCTATTTTTTTCATAAGAAGTTTATTTTTTAATACCTTTAATGCTTGCTCTTTATTTTGTATTTGACTTCTTTCATTTTGACAAGTTACTACAATCTTAGTAGGTAAATGGGTAATTCTTACTGCTGAATCAGTTGTATTAACACCTTGCCCTCCTGCACCAGTCGAACGATAAACATCTATTTTTAAATCTTTTTCATCTATTTCTATACTATTATCTTGTTCTATCTCTGGAGTTACTTCTACCGATGCAAAAGAAGTATGACGTCTATTATTTGAATCGAATGGCGATAATCTTACCAGTCGATGAACACCTTTTTCATTTTTTAAGTAGCCATATGCATTTTTTCCTTTTACTCTAATCATTACACTTTTAATTCCAGCTTCGTCTCCATCTTGATAGTCCAAAACTTCTATTTTATATTTCTTTTTTTCACACCATCTTGTATACATTCTATATAGCATTAATGCCCAGTCACAAGACTCTGTCCCGCCAGCACCTGGATGTATTTCTAGTGTACAATCATTTTTATCATATGGACCATCTAAAAGCAATAGCAAACTTACTTCTTCTACTTTTTGTTCTATTGATACAATTTCTTGTTCTAATTCTTGGATTGATTCTTCATCATTTTCTAATTCCAGTAAATTTATTAACTCTAAATCATCTTTTACTTTTGTTAATAATTGCTCTATGCTATCTACTGTATTTTTTTCATCATTTAACTCTTTTATAGTATTTTCTGCTTTTTGTCTATCATTCCAAAAATCTATTTCTTTTGTTTTCTCTTCTAGTTCCTTTACTTTTAGTTTTAGCGAATCGATGTCAAAGTGACCTCCATAATTCTTCTAGTTTGTTTTCACTTTTTAATAATTGGTCTTTAATCTCTTTTAATTCCATTTTTTCTTCCTCCTTTTTAGTTTGTACTGTTTTTTCTTTTCTATTCTTTTCTTAAGCCAATGATAAGGTAACATATTTTTAGGATTTCTCAAATACTTTTTTATTATTTTTGTATAGTTTTTCAATATTTTACATATATTATTAGTGAGGAAGGTTCACTGTTAAGTGTGAAGATCCTCTGTAAATAGATAAAGGAGCTAAATTAAGCTCCTTTTTTTGTTTTTTGATAAGTTTTTTGTTGATATAAATATTCTTCTATATGCATTTGATGGTAAGTTTGTTTTTTTTCTATACTATCTAGTTTATTATACATATTCATAAAAGGTATCTCGTAAGGACTGTTTTTACTTCCGCTACCACTAAATCTAACTGTATAGGAAGGAAAAATATCCATCATTCCTTTATAGAAAGTTATTTTATATGTTTCCTCTTCTGGTTGTATTTGTAGTTTACAAGGATCTTTATCTATTTTACTATCACTTACCCATTCAATCATATTATCATGGAATACATTTGCCCAGTCATTATCATTTTCTTTCTTTGATGGCTTTATTTCTAAACCTAAATCTTTTACAAATTGATAAAATTCATCATCATCTTTTTCTTTTAGTGGCGTTTTATTTTTTATAATATTATATAATTCATCTATACTTTGAAAGAAATCATAATTTTCTTTTGTTATTGTAAAGGTTTTTTTCTCTGGTAAGTCTTGTAGTCTTTCTGTTGGTATATATTCCCAGAATAAATCTAGTGTTCCTCCATAAGCTATGCTAAAGCTTCCTTCTTCTGTAGTTATTATAAATTTATTATGATTATCAAGATCATATTTTTTTATTTTTAACATATTGTTCCTTCTTTCTCTAACTGAATTATAACATATAACTTGTTATAATTATACTTTGTTTTAGGAATAAGTTTAATAGAAAAAAGTATTGAGTAAAATCAATACTTTTAGGCCTTTTCTATATATTTTAATTCTCCCATGCGTGATGTTGGTACAAAACCTGCTTCTGCTGTTATTACATCAGGAATTCTGTTTATAATAGTTGCACAAGTAAGTTCTACTGTATTTGGCTTTTCAATTACCATTGTTGTATTTGGTTCTCCATATATTGTCCATTCGTTTCTATCGAATTCATCTTTATTATATACTTTTCCAATACATTCTGTCTCTAGTGTAATACCTTCTTTTGTCTCGGTAGTAACAACAGCACTCATACCTGTTGCCATACCTGCTTTTACAGTCATACCTAAGGTACTAGACTCAATATCATAATCATTAAATTGTGGTACACATTTTTGTCTTTGACTTACTACGGTTAAACCTAGTTTATCACAAAGCCATCCATTTACATTCCACATATATGATGGAGCATAAGCGCCACTTTCAATTACTTTTTGTCTTTCTTCATCAGAAATTTCATCTGCACTTGCTACATCACGTTCAAACTCTTCTTTTGTTAGTCCTGCTCCATGTGCTTTTGCTAAAGCAATTCCATAGTCTTCTACATTATAAGATGAACTACCTTTGATTTTCGTGATATTGTGACTTGCTCCTACTAAAGTAGTAATTAAATTTCCCCAGAAAGCATCTTGATATCCACTACCAGTAATGGTACAGTTATTTTCTTTGGCAAGTTTATCAATCTTACTAGTTAATGTTGGATTAGAATTCATTGGGAAGAAAGCTTCTTCACAAGTAGTAATGGCATTAACTCCACATTTTGCACAAGTCATTAATGCATCTTCTACATCTGCAAGTAGACTCATTGTTGTTACAATGACACAGTCTGTTTTTAAACTATTTAGTAGTTCTTCTGACTTTGCTGCGTCTTCTACAACTACTCCTACTTTATCTCCTCCCATGATTTCTCCAATATCTTTTCCTATTACTGCTGGATTATTATCCACAGCTCCTACAATTGTTCCACCATTTTCTATTACATAGCGCATGGTGTAAACACTCATTTTTCCACAACCATATTGAAATATTTTTAATCCTTTCATTATTTCCCTACCTTTCTTTTTTAGTATATCACTTAAGTATAAATTAAAACGTTTTAGAATTAAAAAAAGTACACTTTTTAGTGTAACTTTACATTTATATTATTTTCTTTTTTTATTTATATATACTTTTATTAAATCTGGATCGTTTTGATTTTTTGGTAAGTTATTTAATGGAAAAAACTTCATATCTTTTGATTCTTCATCCCAGATTAAATCTCCCGAATACTTTCTAATCAAATATAATGCGGTATTATTTATTACAACATCTCCATTAGGGTACTCATTTTTTCTAGAAAGGCCTGAGACAATATCTAATAATTCCAAATCTTCTTCTCTTACGTCTAAATTAGTTTCTTCTTTTATTTCTCTAATTACTACTTCTTGAAATCTTTCTCCAACTTCTTGACATCCTCCAGGTAATCCCCATTTATCATTATCTTTTCTGCTTTGTAATAGTATTTCTCCTTTATCATTTTCAATAATTGCTGCTGCTCCATCTTGTAAAATTGGAATTTTATGTTGTAATGTTCCCATGCACTTTCTTATAAACACAGGATAACCATAGATTTTACTTACTTCCATTATTTCCTCTGGTGATAAGTTTTCTAACATTTTTACAAACTCTTCATAAGGCATTTCTCTTTGTTCTTTTCTTGTTAATTTCCTAATATCATCTATTACTTCTTTATTTCTCATCTGCTTTACCTCTTTCATAATTGCTCTTATTATAACACTTTGTGATTATTCGTCAATTATCAAGGTTCTTTTTTCAGGATAAACGCATGAAAAAATTTTAAATAAGTCTATGTTTGATTTTCAAGCATAGACTTAATTTTATTGGTGTTAATAGTTTTAAATATTTTTTCTA
>CASEGV010000002.1:0-85422 GCA_949287595.1 uncultured Mycoplasmatota bacterium | reverse complement strand
CTTAAATATTATAACTCAATTCAGTTATAGTACAAAAATTATAAAGAAAGGAGTTTCTAATATATGTGAAAAATTCACATAATTAGATTATACGTGATATGATGAAAGCTATTACTAAAAATTTAGCTGTTTTTGGATTGGCTAGTACTTTAGGTTTTTCTCTTTCTGGATGTGGTGTTACTTCTGATAGTGCTGATGTTACTAAAGAAAGTAGTGCCAGTGAAGAAATTGAAGATATTGATATTGAAGAGAGCAAATATTTTGATGTTGGGGAACATTTGTTTTTTGAACGGTATTATTTAACAAGTTCTGTAAATTCTCAGGATATTGCAGGTGGCTCTGTTTCTATTCCTGAAGGATATTCTGTGTATGATATAGAAAATTTTACTTGTCCATATCGTTATGGTTCTGAAACTGGAGGATATGATGTATGGTTTTTGAATGATGTACCTGTAGAAGCAGAGAAAGTATATAATGAAGTGTTGGAAATTTATGATTATAGTGAACCAGGAACTCCAGTGCTAGAAAAATCAGACGCTACTGTTCAGAAGGTGAAGTAATATTGACTTTTAATAGATAATGGTATATAATATGCTCATTGTTTCGAAAGGAGATTTTATGAATAAAAAGATCAATCACGGGAAAATTTCTTTTAAAGATATCATGGGAAAAGTAACAGATTTATCGTTGGATGAAATTATAGGAATGACGAATAATCCTGTTTTTGATGATATGATTGCTGCTGTTAATCAAGAGATTGTTAAAAATGGAGGACAAACTAAATACGATGATTCATATGATGCTTTAGGTAATGATATACCTGAAGATTTAGCTGAGGTTATGGATGATGGTACTTTGCGACCTTGTACAGAAGAAGAACGTAAGAATTTTTGTTATCATAGGTAAAATAAAAATTAACGGTACAATAAAAAATATTAGAAAAGTTATGTTAATCATTTAGGAAAATGTCTCCCAAAAAATAAACATTAACGAAAAAATAAATTTATAATTTAAGCATACACATGATTGTGTGTGCTTTTTATATTTGATCTTTAAACGCTGTTAATCTCCAGGGATGATTCACGGGTGGAATGTATTTTTCTTTTCTACTAAGTTTTTTTAATTCGTAAATTTTATCATCAATGGTAACTAATAAATCTCCATCAAAAGTATTAATTGGCTTATGAGTTTTATTACTGTGAACAAAGACAGCTTTACCTTTCTTTTTATAAATAATTATTAGGCGATTATTTGCCTTATTGATATACCGAGCTTTATACTAGCTCTTTTTTTACTGCCATTATGATTTACTAAATTTTTAATTATTTCATATTTTTCTTGTTCATTCATTCTTAATTCAACCTTTCTCATTCATGTCATCTCGGTGACATATAATATTACTGCTGGGACATTTTTGCAAGTTAATACTTAAGACATTATTATAAGTTAATCATATAAAAAAACATAAAAAATAATTTTGGTTTACTTTATTTTATTTTCATGTTACACTCTTAGTAAGATAGGGTAGTGTAGAGAGTATGAAAAGAGTTTTATTCTGTTGTTTTATATGTTTATTTTTAATTAGCGGGTGTTCTTTTAAAGATGATAGTAAACTTGTTTTAGTTACCGAAGCGGGTTTTGCTCCTTATGAATTTTATCAAAATGGAGAAATTGTAGGAGTAGATATTGATATTGCGAAAGAGATTGCAAAAGAATTAGGTAAAGAATTAGTAGTTAAAGATGTTTCTTTTGATTTTTTAATAAATGAAGTAAAGAGTGGCAAAGCAGATTTTGCAGCTGCTGGTATCAGTATTACTGATGAGCGTAAGAAGCAAGTTGATTTTACTGATGAATATACTGTTTCTAATCAAGTAGTGGTTGTAAAACAGGATAGTTCTATTACAAGTTTTGATGAAATTAGTAATAAGAAGATAGCAGTTCAACTAGGTACAGTTGCTGATTTATATGTTAGTGATAATTATCCTGATGCTACACTAGTTCAACATAAAAAGTATTTATCTGCTGTTGAGGATGTGAAAGCAAATAAAGTTGATTGTTTAATTATGGATGAACTTCCTGCTAAAGAAATTGTAAAAGCAAATAGCGGATTAAAGATTATGGATGGAATATTGTTTCAAGATCGATATGGTATGATTGTTAAAAAAGGAAATGATAAGTTAAGAAAGCAAATTAATAAAGTTTTGAAGCGTTTAATTGATGATGGAACGATAGAAAAATTGGTACTTAAGTATTCTGAATAGTGAGGTTGTAGTATGGGTGAGATATGGGATTCTTTTTACCAGACATTTATTTTTGAAGATAGATATTTATATTTTTTAGAAGGTATTAAATTTACTTTGATTATAGCCTTCTTTTCTATTTTGCTTGGTTTAATATTAGGAGTTTTTATTTCTATTGTTAGGGATTTTCATAAACAGACAGGTAAATGTTTTTTATTGAGTAAGATATGTGATATTTATGTTTATGTGATTCGAGGTACTCCTACTTTGTTACAATTAATGATTTTATATTATGTTATTTTTAAAACTTCTACTTTGTCACCAATTATTGTTGGAATTTTAACGTTTGGAATTAATTCTGGGGCATATGTTGCAGAAATATTTAGAGCTGGTTATGATGGTATTGATAAAGGGCAAAGAGAAGCTTCTAAGACATTAGGTTTAAATTATTTAAAGACTATGCGATATGTTATTTTTCCACAGGCTTTAGCTAAGATATTTCCTGCTTTAGGGAATGAGATTATTACTTTAGTTAAAGAGACTTCTATTGCAGGATATGTAGGAATTGTTGAACTTATTAAAGCAGCTGATATTATTTCTTCTAGAACTTATGATTATTTCTTTCCTTTGATTATTGCTGCACTAGTATATTTATTTTTAACTTTTATTTTATCTAAAGTTATGAAATATGGAGAAAGGAAGTTAAATCATGTTGTATCAGGTTAAGAAATTAGTTAAGAAGTTTGGTAGTACTTCTGTTTTGAAAAATATTAATTTAGAAATCGAAGAAAATGAAAAAATTGTTATTATTGGTCCATCTGGTTCTGGTAAATCAACACTACTTAGATGTTTGAACTTACTGGAAAAGCCTACTAGTGGTAGTATTTATTATCATGGACATAGGCTAGATGATAAATTATATAAAAGTATTCAGGGTAAAATTGGAATGGTGTTTCAGAATTATCAATTATTTGATAATTTAACAGTAATTGATAATTTAACACTTGCTCCAGTTTTAAATAAATTGATGTCTAAAGAGGAGGCAATCAATAAGGCAAGAAGATATTTAAGACAAATTCATTTGGAGGATAAAGAAAATAGTTATCCTATGGATTTATCTGGAGGACAAAAACAGCGTGTTGCCATCATTAGAAGTTTAATGATGAATCCGGAGGTTATTTTATTTGATGAGCCTACTAGTGCTTTAGATCCTGAGATGATAGGAGAAGTCTTATCATTAATATTGGAGGTGAGTCGAGAAAAGATTACTATGATTGTGGTAACACACGAGTTAAATTTTGCTCAAGAATTTGCTACTAGAGTTATTTTCATGGATCATGGAAAAATTATAGAAGAAGGTGATAAAGAGCAAATGTTTAAACATCCTAGAACGAATAGGTTGCAGCAGTTTTTAAGTAATATTCAATAATGGAGGTAGAAGTGATGAATAAAATTAATGTAACAAGTGAAATAAAACCTTTAAAGAAAGTTTTGTTGCATCGTCCTGGTAATGAGTTGTTAAATTTAACTCCTGATACATTAGGAAATTTATTATTTGATGATATTCCTTATTTACCAGTTGCACAAAGAGAGCATGATGAGTTTGCTAGAGTTTTAAAGGAAAACGGGGTAGAAGTTGTTTATTTGGAAAAATTAATGGCAGAAGTTTTAGCTTTAAGTGATGAGATTCGTGAAGAATTTATTAGACAATTTATCTATGAAGCGGGTATTAGAACTCCTAAGTATCGCGATTTGGTTTTCCAATATTTAAACAGTTTTAAAGATGAGTATGAACTTGTACTTAAGACTATGGAAGGAATTCAAATTTATGAAATCAATAGAGAGCAAAGAAAAGATGAAAAGTCTTTAGTAGATTTGGTAACAGAGGAGACTGATTTTTTAGCTGATCCTATGCCTAATCTTTATTTTACTAGAGATAATTTTGCTAGTATTGGTCGTGGTATTTCTTTAAATAAAATGTATTCAGTTACTAGAAATCGTGAAACTATTTATGCTGAGTATATCTTTAAATATCATCCTGATTTTAAGGGACAAGTAGATAAATATTATGATCGTGATTTACCTTATCATATTGAAGGTGGAGATGTTTTAAATTTAAATGATCATATTTTAGCAGTTGGTATTTCACAAAGAACTACAGCTGAGGCAATTGATCAATTGGCTAAGAATTTATTTAAAGATGAGAAATGTAAAATTGATACAGTTCTTGCATTCAATATTCCAAATAGTCGTGCCTTTATGCATTTGGATACGGTATTTACACAAGTTGATCGTAATAAATTTACTTATCATCCTGGTATTGTAGATACCTTACAAGTTTTTGAAATTACGGAAGGTAATATTGAAGATAGTGATGAAGATTTAAATGTAGTAGAAATTAACGATACTTTAGAAAATATTTTATCTTCTTATTTAAAAATCCCTGTAACTTTAATTCCTTGTGCTGGTGGAGATAAAGTGGCATCTGAAAGAGAACAATGGAATGATGGTTCTAATACTTTATGTATAGCACCTGGTGTTGTTGTTGTCTATGATAGAAATGTTATTACTAATCAAGTTCTTAGAGAAAATGGTCTTAAAGTTTTAGAAATTCCTGGAGCAGAACTTTCTCGTGGACGTGGAGGTCCAAGATGTATGAGTATGCCATTAATAAGGGAGGATTAATATGAACTTTTATAATAGAGATTTTTTAAAATTACTTGATTATAGTGAACAAGAAATTTTATATTTAATCCAACTTGCTATGGATTTTAAAAAAAAGAAAAAACTTGGTAAAAAGCATGAATATTTAAAAGGTAAGAATGTTGTTTTATTATTTGAAAAAGATTCTACTAGAACTCGTTGTGCTTTTGAAGTAGGTGCTATGGATTTAGGTATGGGTGTTACTTATTTAGGTCCTACTGGTTCACAAATGGGTAAAAAAGAAAGTATTAAAGATACAGCTAGAGTTTTATCTAGAATGTATGATGGAATTGAATATCGTGGTTTTGATCAAGCTATTGTGGATGAGTTGGCTAAGTATTCTTCTGTTCCTGTATGGAATGGTCTTACGAATGAGTTTCATCCAACTCAAATGTTAGCTGATATTATGACGATGTATGAAAATTTTGGTGGTGTAAAGGGTAGAAAACTGGTATTTTTAGGAGATGCTAGAAATAATGTTGGTAATTCTTTGATGGTTATTTGTTCTAAACTTGGAATTGATTTTTGTTGTTGTGCACCATCAGAATTGTTTCCTAATTCGGAGTTAGTTAGCCAGTGTCGTAAATTTGCAGAAGCTCAGGGCTCTAAGATTTTGTTAACAGAAGATGTGAATGAAGGATTAAAAGGTGCTTCTGTTGTTTATACAGATGTCTGGGTTTCCATGGGTGAAGATGATAGCTTATGGAAGGAAAGAATTAAATTATTGACTCCATATCGAGTTACCTCAGAGCTTATGAGTCTTGCGAATGAAGATGCTATTTTCTTACATTGTTTACCATCTTTCCATGATATTAATACAAAGATTGGAAAGGAGATACATGATAAGTTTGGAATTACTGAGATGGAAGTAACAGATGAAGTTTTTGAGTCTGATCAATCAAAAGTGTTTGATGAAGCAGAAAATAGGCTTCATACTATTAAAGCTGTCATGTATGCAACGATGAAAAAATGAAAAAGAAGATAGTAATTGCATTAGGTGGTAATGCTTTAGGAAATAGTCCTGAGGAACAATTGAGATTAGTACAAAAAACTGCAAAATATATTGTGGATTTAGCGGATACTTATGATATTGTTGTTACTCATGGGAATGGTCCGCAAGTAGGTATGATTAATATGGCAATGGAGGTTTCTCATGATGAGGTTAATACTCCTAGTGTTCCTTTTGCTGAATGTGGCGCTATGAGTCAAGGATATATAGGGTATCATTTACAACAATCTATTCAAGAAGAACTTGTTAGAAGAAATATGAGACGTAATTGTGTTACTGTTCTTACACAAGTTGTTGTTGATAAAAAAGATCCTGCTTTTACTCATCCTACAAAACCAATTGGTAGTTTTTATACGAAAGAAGAAGCAGATAAGCTATATATTGAAAGAGGTTATATCTTTAAAGAAGATGCTGGTAGAGGATACCGAAGAGTGGTTCCTTCTCCTGAACCTAAAAAAATAGTAGAAACAAAAACAATAGAATTGCTTTTGAAAAATAAAAATATTGTTATTGCTGGTGGAGGTGGAGGAATTCCTGTAGTTTATCATTATAATAAATTAAAGGGAGTAGACGCTGTTATTGATAAAGATAAGACAAGTGCTAGAATAGCTATTGATATTAAAGCTGATGTTTTCTTAATATTAACAGCTGTAGAAAAAGTTTGTATTAATTATAATACAGCAAATGAAAAACAAATTGATTTTTTAACTCCTGCTTTAGCAAGACGATATATGCAAACAGGGGAATTTAAAGAAGGTAGTATGTTACCTAAGATTGAAGCTTGTCTTCAGTTCGTGGAACATAATAGAAGAAATGCGCAAGCATTGATTACATCTTTAGATAAGGCTAAGCAAGCGTTAGAAGGAAAAACTGGAACAGTAATTAGTAGGAAGGAATTATAGTTATGGCTACAAAAAAGAAAAGAAAAGGCTTTATAACAGCGTTTTCAATTATATTAATTTTAATTTTTCTTTTAGGGTTGCTAACATATTTGTTACCAGCAGCTCAATTTGATGGAGATACTATTGTTAATGGTACAGGTGTTGTTAGAGCAACATTACCAGACATTTTGATGTCTCCAATTTTAGGTTTTGAAAATGCAATCGATGTATGTATTTTCGTACTTATTCTAGGAGGGTTCTTGGCAGTCGTTGGAAAGACGAAAGCTTTAGAGACAGGAATTCAAGTTTTAGTTAAAAAATTAAAAGGACATGAACTTGCTTTAATTCCAATATTGATGTTTATTTTCTCTATTGCAGGTACTACTTATGGTATGTTGGAAGAGACAGTAGGTTTTTATGCTTTGCTTGCTGCTGCTATGGTTATGGCAGGAATGGATACGGTAGTATCTTCTGCTATTGTATTGTTAGGAGCAGGTTCTGGAGTGTTAGGATCTACTATTAATCCGTTTGCAGTAGGTGCTGCCGTTAGTGCTTTACCTGATAATGTTAAAGTTAATCAAGGTTTGATAATTGCTATTGGAGCTATTTTATGGCTTACAACTTTGTTAATTTCTGTTTTATTTGTTATGAATTATGCTAAGAAAGTTATTAAAAAGAAGGGTTCTACTATTCTTTCTTTACAAGAGCGTAGGAATATGGAAATGGAATATGGAGCTCATGCTGCTAAAAAGGATGAAAATGTTAAATTAACAAGTAAACAAATTGTTACTTTATGTTTATTTGGATTGACTTTCCTTGTTATGATTATCGGATTTATTCCATGGGAAGATTTCGGGATAACATTCTTTAAATATATAACTGGATGGTTAACTGGTACTCCTCTTGGTAGCTGGTATTTCTATGAAGCAGCACTTTGGTTCTTGATTATGTCAGTTGTTATTGGATTTATTAATCGTACTGGTGAAAAACAATTTGTAGATACCTTTATTGATGGTGCTGATGATATGGTAGGAGTAATTTTAATTATTGCGATTGCTAGAGGTGCTTCTGTTTTAATGCAAAGTACATATTTAGATAATTATATTATTTATAATGCTGCTAATATTTTACAGGTTGTACCTGAATTTGTATTCGCTCCATTTAATTACTTATTACATGTAGTGTTATCTGTTCTTGTTCCATCAAGTTCAGGTTTAGCTACTTTATCTGCACCAATTATTGGACCACTTGCTAATCAAGTAGGATATAGTATTGAGACTACTATTATGACTATGGTAGCTGCTAATGGTTTAGTAAATCTTATTACACCAACTTGTGGAGCTATCATGGGAGGTCTTGCTTTAGCAAAAGTAGAATATACTACCTGGTTAAAATGGGCAGGAAAAGTGGTACTTACTATTGCAGTTGTTAATATTATTATATTAACTTTCTTGATGGTAGTACTTTAGAATTAATTATAGTTAGATTGGATGCAAGCATTTGTTTGCATCTTTTTCGTTGAAAAAATAACTGGAAAATATACGATACCGAAAGTCTATTATTAAAAAATTATCTTTGTATGCAATATTAGTACTTTGGGAATGTCTTCTTTTGTTGGATGTAGTCATTCGAAGGATACTAATTAAGAAGAGGCTGTTCAAAAGGTACAATAAAAAATATTAGAAAGGTCTAGTATTTTTTTTTGTTTTGTGTTATAATTGGGAGCGACGTAAGAAGAGGTGTAAAGTATGAATAAAAGAAATGTAGCAATTATTGCGCATGTAGACCATGGAAAAACAACATTAGTAGATGGTATTTTGAAACATTCTGGAATGTTTCGTGATAATGAGGATGTTTCTAATGTATCCATGGATTCTAATGCATTAGAAAAAGAACGTGGTATTACTATTTTAGCTAAGACAACAGCATTAGATTATAAGGGTGTACGTATCAACATCTTAGATACACCAGGACATGCTGACTTTGGTGGAGAAGTGGAACGTATTATGAATATGGTTGACGGAGTCATTTTAGTTGTTGATGCTTATGAAGGTGCTATGCCACAAACTCGTTTTGTATTAAAGAAAGCATTTGAAGCACATGTTAAACCAATTGTCGTTGTTAATAAAGTAGATAAACCTAGTGCTAGATGTAAGCAAGTAGTTGATGAAGTATTAGATTTATTTATTGAATTAGGTGCCGATGAGAATCAACTTGATTTTAAAGTTATTTATGCATCTGCTTTAAACGGTACATGTTCTTATAGTGATGATTTAAGTACTCAAACTGAAGGATTTGGAGAAATTCTTGATACTATTTTAGAAGAAATTCCAGAGCCTACTGGAGATAGTTCTAAACCTTTACAGTTCCAACCTGCCTTGCTTGATTATAATGAGTTTGTTGGTAGAATTGGTATTGGTCGTGTACATAATGGTACGATTAAGACTGGTGAGATGGTAACTTGTTGTCGTCTAGATGGCTCTACAAAACAGTTTAGAATTCAAAAACTATTTGGTTTTTATGGATATAAACGTGTTGAGATAGAGAGTGCTGAGGCTGGAGACATTGTAGCGGTTGCTGGACTTAGTGATATTTCTGTTGGTGAGACTTTATGTAACACTACGGATATTTTACCTTTGCCATTATTACATATTGATGAGCCAACTTTACAGATGACATTTGGAGCTAATTCTTCTCCTTTTGTTGGTCGTGATGGTAAGATTGTTACAGCTCGTAAGATTGAAGAGCGTTTGATGAGAGAAACGCAACGAGATGTTAGTTTAAAAGTAGAGCCATTTACTAATGATAGCTTTGTTGTTAGTGGTCGTGGTGAGTTACATTTAAGTATATTAATTGAAAATATGCGTCGAGAAGGATTTGAACTCGAAGTTAGTAAACCTAAAGTTATTATTAAAGAGATCGATGGTGTTAAATATGAACCATATGAAGAGTTGCAAATCGATGTACCAGATGATTCTGTTGGAGCAGTTATTGAACAATTAGGATTACGTGGTGCGAAGATGGAAAATATGACAAATATTAATGGTCAAACTCGTCTTTTATATACGATTCCTTCTCGTGGATTAATAGGTTTTTCTACTGATTTTATGACTCTTACTAAAGGTTATGGTATTATGTCACATAGCTTTAAAGAATATATGCCATATGAAAATGTGGATGTAGGAGAGAGAAAACTTGGTGTACTTGTTTCTATGGAAAATGGTTCTAGTACCGCTTACTCTATTGGAAACTTGGAAGACCGTGGAGTTATGTTTATTGAACCGGGTACTGAAGTTTATGAAGGTATGATTGTTGGAGAATGTAATCGTGATAATGATTTAGCAGTTAATGTAGTAAAAGGAAAACAGTTAACAAATACTCGTGCTGCTGGAAGTGATCATACTGTGGTATTAAAAAGACCTCGTCCAATTACTTTGGAATATGCACTTGATTATATTAATTCTGATGAGTTAGTAGAAGTTACTCCAAACTTTATTCGTTTGCGTAAGAGAATACTAAATACGGAAGAACGTAAGAAGTTTGATGCTAGAAATAAAAAAAGTAATTAAAAAATAACTAGAAATAGTTATTTTTGTTTGCTATTTTTTATGATTTCTACTATAATGTTAATAGTAGAGGGTGATGATAAATGGCTCGTAGAAGAAAATCTAAAGAAGAACTTGAAGAATTGACAAGAACACAAGTATTAAATTTAAAAGAATTAGAGAAGGCTGCTAATTTTGAAAAGAAAACTAGTCAGAAGCCGGCAGCTATTTTTGCTATTTTAGGAGCTATTTCTATTTCTTTAGGTATATTTTATCCTAATATCACAACGATGCTTTCTGGTAGAGAAGTAGAGGATACACCAAGTGTTTCTGAACAACGTCAAGAAGATACTAATAGTGATGCTAGTGCTACTACGACGGAAGTTTCCGCAAATAGTTTGTCTTGTTCTATGGCTCAAGTTAATCCGGAAGATGCAACTTTAGTTACTACTACTTATAATTTTCAATTTCAAGAACTTGGTACTTTAGTTAGCTATCAAAAAGAATCTGATATTGCAGTAAGTGCTCCGGTTGCACAAACACCTAGTAGTATTGTTACTCTTGATACTTCTCTTACAAATTTAATGCAAACGCCAATTGTAGGTTATACTTTGGAAAAGATTCCTACTGCTAGTACTGATCCTACTATTGTAGATGGTTATACGGCTAAATTATCAGTAGATTTTACTACTTTTGATTCAGCAACTTTAACACCACTTCATACTAGTAATACGTTTGCTAATGTAGAGTTTGCAAATACTGATACTAAAGATGTTATTCAACAACGTCTTATGGCGATTGGATATACTTGTCAATAATAAAATAGGGACATATTTCATGTCCTTTTCTTTTTGCAAAATTGCAATAAAAAAACTGCTATTAAGCAGCTTTAGCATTTTTTAATAATTCTCTTTTTTCTTTAGTAGACATTCTTACTTTTGTTCCATCAGCAAGTTTTACAATTTGTAAATTTAATTTTTGTCTCTTTTTAGTTGCTCTTAAAGAGTGAGATCTTAAGTTTTTAACATTTCCTGTTCTATTTGATACATTAGTTGCCATTATACATCCTCCTTTGCTCTTTTTCTTTCTGCTTAATAACTTTAACATAAAATGGAGCATAAGTCAAATAAAATTTATTCTATGCTCTATCTATTCTTAATTATCATACTTATCTTTCTATATTTATGATAAAATATATATGAGGAGGTTTTATATGTATATACCATTATATAATAAGAGTTATTACTCATTACTTTCTAGTATGCTTTCTATTGATGATTTAGTATCTTTTGCAGTACATCATAAAATCTCTAGTATAGCACTCGCTGATGATGCGATGTATGGTGTTATGGAGTTTATTAAGAAGTGTCAGGAGCATGATATAAAACCTATTATTGGTCTTACTGTTTCTTTAGAAGAATTTATTGCTGTTTTATATTGTAAGAATTATCAAGGGTATCAAAATTTAATTAAGCTTTCTACGATTCAGAATGAAAGAGTGGTTACTGTTCATGATTTAGAACAATATTCTAGTGATATTATTTGTGTGTTACCATTTGAAAGTCGTAGTTATTATTCTTTTTGTCAAAATATTTATTCTGATTTATATTTAGGATATCGTAATAAGAATGAAGAAAGAGAAGTTTTATTAGAGACTAAAAATGTGGTGTTTTTTCCACTTAATTTATATTTATATAAAACTGATAGTGATTATCTTGGTTATTTATATAGAATTCGTGATGGTAAGACGGTTAGTGATGAGGTAGAGTATGATTTATTAAATCATGAATTAGAGATTCCTAATTTATTAGATTATACGGATAATTTAGGGCTTATTAATACTCTTAAGATTAGTGATTTATGTAATTTGGAATTTCCTAAAGCAGAGCTTTTACTTCCTATTTATGAATGTAGTGATCCTAGTAAGTATTTATTTGAGTTAGCAAAAGCTGGTCTTTCTAGAAGATTGCATGGAAATATTAGTGAGGCTTATAAAAATCGTCTTAGTTATGAATTAAAAATTATCGATTCGATGGGATTTTCTAATTATTTTCTAGTGGTATATGACTTTATTAAATATGCTAAGCAACATGATATTTTAGTTGGACCTGGAAGAGGTAGCGCTGCTGGTAGTTTAGTTTCTTATTGTTTAGGGATTACGGAGATTGATCCTTTAAAGTATGATTTGTTATTTGAACGTTTTCTAAATCCGGAACGTAAGACAATGCCTGATATTGATACGGATTTTCCGGATGATAAAAGGGATGAAGTTATCGATTATGTTGTTTCTAAATATGGAAAGAAAAGAGTTGCGGGAATTGTTACTTTTGGTACTTTAGGTGCGAAACAAGTTATACGTGATGTTAGTAGAGTTTTAAATATTCCTACTTATAAAGTAGATAGTTTAAGTAAGTTTATTCCTTCTTTTACTAAGGATAAGTTAGAAGATTTTTATAAGAATAATTCTAATTTTAAAGCTAGAATTGATAGTGATTTATTACTTAGTAAGATGTTTCCTATTGCTTGTCGTTTGGAAGGATTTCCAAGACATACTTCTTCTCATGCTGCTGGTATTGTTATGTGTCAAAAGGATTTAGATGAAGTTTTGCCTTTGACTATTAGTGAAGGTATGTATTTAACTAGTTATTCTATGGAATATTTAGAAGAATTAGGACTTTTAAAAATGGATTTTTTAGGACTTAAAAATTTGACTATTATTCATAATATTTTAAAAGATATTGAGACCTCGTTAGGAGAGAAGGTTAATTTTAATCAAATTCCTTTAGATGATCCTGAGGCACTACATATATTTGAAGTTGCAAATACGAGTGGAATATTTCAATTTGAATCTACAGGTATGAGAAATTTCTTACGTAATCTTAGACCAAATCAATTTGAAGATATTTTTGCAGCAATTGCGTTATTTCGACCAGGACCTGCTGTTAATATTGATTCTTATATTAGAAGAAAACATGGAGAAGAAGAAATTACTTATTTAGATCCTTGTTTGGAACCAATTTTAAAAAATACTTATGGTATTATTATTTATCAAGAGCAGATTATGCAGGTTGCTAGTCGTTTTGCTGGTTATAGTTTAGGAGAAGCTGATATTTTACGTCGAGCAATGAGTAAGAAGAAAGTAGATTTATTAAAGAATGAAGAAGAAAAATTTATTCATAAGAGTCTAGAGAGAGGGCATAGTTATGAAGTTTCTAAGAAGATATTTGATTTAATATTAAATTTTGCAGGATATGGATTTAATAGATCACACTCTGTTGCTTATTCTATTATTGCGTATAAAATGGCTTATTTAAAAAGTCATTATCAGACTATCTTTTTTGCTAATCTTTTAACGAATGTGATTGGAAGCGAAGCAAAAACTCATGAATATATTATGGAAGCTAGAGCTAACCATTTAGAAATTTTAAAACCATCGATTAATTTAAGTGATATTAGGTATATTGTAAAAGATGGCAAGATAGTTTATCCTATTTCTAATATTAAGTCTATTGGTGTTGTGGTTGCAAATAGTATTATTAAGGCTAGAAGCGATGGTGAGTTTGTTAGTATTTATGATGCTTTTAGTCGACTTTATATTGCTGGTGTAGGTAAGAAAAATTTAGAGACTTTAATTTATGCAGATTGTTTTCATGATTTTTCTTATAATAGAGCAACTCTTATTTATAATTTAGATAGTTTATTTAATTATGCAGAACTTACGAAAGATATTGATCCTTCTTTAGTTATGCAACCAGATATTGAAGAAAAAAAGGAATATGAAGCAAGTTTCTTATTAGAAAAAGAAAAAGAAGTTTTTGGATTTTATTTATCTAGTCATCCTACTACTATGTATAAAAAAGATCATCCATATACTATTTTAATTAATCAAATTCCAAATAATTTTGCAAAAAGTATTGATACTTTGATATTAGTTGATAAAATAAAAGTAATTAATACTAAAAAAGGGGATAAAATGGCATTTATTACTGGTAGTGATGAAACTGGTACGATGGACTTTACTTTATTTCCTAGAGTATATCGATTGTATGAGAATATAGAAAAGGGAGATTTATTAAAGGTTCGGGGAACGGTTGAGAAGAGATTAGATCAATTTCAAGTGGTGGTTCAAAAAGTTAAGTTTTTAAATGAGAAGGAGGATGTTTATGAGAAGAAAGACTAAGGCTCAAAAGACGTTAATTAAAAATAGAGAATATGTATATAGTGTTGCTTGTGTATTACTTATTATTGATCAGTTACTTAAATTACTTGTGCGTTCTAAAGTAGAATTGTTAGATGAGATTGAAGTTATTCCTAATTTCTTTTCTATTTATCATATTGAAAATACAGGAGGAGCGTTTAGTCTTTTTAGTGGAGCAACGATTGTATTAATTATTCTTAGTGTTTTAATTCTTGCTTTTTTACATTATTTTGTTTTAACTGATGAAGTTATGACTAAGTGGAGAATTTTTGGACTTGGTATTGTTATTGGAGGAATTGTTGGTAATTTGGTTGACCGTCTTTTATATGGTGCGGTTGTTGACTTTTTGTCATTTGATTTTTTTGGTTATGGATTCCCAGTTTTTAATATTGCAGATATTGGTATTACCGTGGGATTTGTCATTTTAGCAATAGGCATTCTTAGGAGGGATGGTAATGAATTCTTGGATAGAAGTAAAAGACGAGATAGAGGAGAGAATTGATTCTTATTTAGCAAAAGAGTTAAATATTTCTAGAAGCAAGGTACAGAAATTGATAAAACAAGGTTTAGTTACTGTTAATGAGAAAGTGGTCTCTAGTAATTATATTGTGAAGTGTGGAGATTTTATCTCTGTTAATGATGATTTAGATTATGAAATTTCTGTTGAAGCTGAAGATATCGATATTGATGTTGTATATGAAGATAATGACTTGTTAGTGATTAATAAGGCGAGTGGTATGGTTGTACATCCTGCTCCAGGACATTATTCTCATACTTTAGTCAATGCTTTGTTATATCGTTTTCAAATTTCTGGAGGAGAGAAGTATCGTCCTGGTATTGTTCATCGTCTAGATAAGGATACTAGTGGACTTATGATGGTTGCTAAAGGTGAGAAAACGCATGAGAAGTTATCTCGTATGATTGCAAATAAAGAAGTGGAAAGACATTATTTAGCAATCGTTGATGGTGTAATTAAACATGATACAGGAACGATTGATGCTCCGATTGGAAGAGATGCTAATAATCGTCAGAAGATGGCTGTTACTGATGTTCATGGAAAAGAAGCCATTACGCATTTTCGAGTGTTAGAGACATTTTCAAATCATACGTTAGTAGAATGTATTTTAGAGACTGGTAGAACGCATCAGATTCGTGTTCATATGGCATATATTGGTCATCCTGTTTCTAATGATCCATTATATGGAAGAGGAAAATCTACAGAGTTTGGACAAATGTTACATTCTAAAAGTATTAAGTTTAAGCATCCTACTACTGGAAAAGAAATGTTTTTTGAAGTTGATCCTCCAAAGGAGTTTTTAGAAAAGCTAGAAAAATTACGAGAAAATGGATAACTTACTCTTCAAAAGAGATGAATCTTGTTTAGTAAATTAATAATTAACATTTTTAAGATGAATTTATCATTAGGGACTTGCCTTTTTCCTTTGCTTTGTGTAAACTAGTAGATATCAAGAGGTGAGTTCTTATGGTGAGAGCTTATTGTGTTACAAAATTATATATATATTTATTTATTTATAAAGCAGTACTTTTAAAGACTTATTGTCTTGTTTTGAGTACTGTTTTTTATTAGTTCTTGATATTTTAAAAGAAATGTGTTATAATATGCAACAAATTAAGGGGGATAATTATGGATAATAATATGTTAAGTAATATTATTGTATTATCTGAAGATAAGAAATTAAACGGTGATAAACTAGAACGAATAACTACTAAGTGTTGCAATTTGATAGTTAAAGCCAATGATGATTCTTATACTATTGTAGGTAATGCCAAAAAGAGTGTTATAATGCCTATTGCATTTGTAATGGGATTAAGAGGAGTTTATCATGAATTTCAAGATATTAAAAGAAGAGAAAAAATTGCTTCTAAGGTATTTAATATTGATTCAAGATTAGTTACAGGAGATTTAACAACGTTTATTAGTTCTACAACTAGATTTCCTTATTTTGTTAGTCGCTTTCAATATGATGCATCTGTTTCTTTAGATCGTATGCAGGCTTTAGAATTTGTTTGGGGAGATGCAGATTTACGAAAATTACATGATTTTAGTTATGCAAGGTCTTTAAAAGTAGTAATGGGAGATTTTTATGCTTCTACAGCAAATAATCCTGAAGGATTAAAAAAATTACAGGTTGTTACTGGTGATATGCATATGGAACAATTTGATAATCTTGATTTTTTGAATTCATCTTTGTATGTTGGAGGTAATATTTATACAAGAAATGGTAAAAATGTGAAGATATATACACGATAAGAGTAGAGGGGTTTTATTATGGATAAACAAAAAATTTATATTGTTGATAGCTTTACTAATACTGTACCGGGAAGAATTATTAAGTGGAGGGCATCATTAAAATTTTGGAATAGATATGATGGTGATACATATTCTCATACATCTTTATCTAGAGATATAAAACTTGGTAATATGATGAGTCTTGCTAGAAAAGAAATTGATCAGCCTTTAAATTGTGGTTTTATTAAAGAAGATATTAGAAAAGACATTTTTGCACTTAATAAAGAAAAAAGTAAAATAGCAGTTATGGAGTTGCCGGTGACTGAAAATCAGTATAATAAAATATCTAACCTTATGGATTATTATTGGAATCATAAAGATGAATATTCTTATAATTTTGCTGGTGTTATCGCAATGATAATGTTTGGTCGTGGTATTGCTCCTGAAAATAGTTTCTTTTGTTCACAATGGGTAGCACAAGTGTTAAAAGATAGTGGTGTTGACATTTTTTATGATTATCGAGATAGAAATCCTGAAGATATTCCTCCTTTTTTATTCTATATGGCTTTAAAGGATAAATTGATATATGAAGGACCATTAATTGAATATCCTTATTATGATGATTTGGAAAATACAGGATTTGTTGAAGATAAAAAAAGTAAAATATTAATAAAAGAAGATAAATATAATGTAAAAAAAAGGGGGTATGATGATTATGCCAGGGCCAAAAACACATGATATATTTTATAGACAATTGAAAGGAAGATTAAATCAAAATACATTAAATTCTTTTTCTAATTATGATAAGTATAATATATTTGTACAAGGACATGATTTTTTAATTTATTATGATTTTTATAATAGTAAAGTACGAGATGCTAATATTAATAATTCAGTTCAGTTGCAAGAACATAAATTTCAGGAATATGTTTATAATTATTTAAAAACGGCTGAAAACACTGGAAGTATAGAACAAGAGGATGTTCGATTGTTTATTGGACCAGGGTATGTAATGCATCATTTGCTTGATGCTTATACTCATCCACAAATTATTTATTATTCAGGTGATCATACAAGAAATCCAGAAACAAAAATATGGAATCATGGTGAAATCGAAAATTTGCTTGATATTTATATGATGGAAACATTTGAAGGTGTAGACGCTAAAACATATAAAGTGTATAAAGATTTTGAAATTGATAAATCTTTAATTAGTAATGACTTGATTTCTACTATTGATACCAGCTTAGCAGATACTTACGGTTTTCAAGATGGTGGGAAAATGTTTGAAGAAGCTTTTCAGCAACTTGCTTTATATATGCGACTAATGAAATATGATAAGTTAGGCTTAAAAACTGTTTTTTTTGATAAAGTTCTTGGCCCTTTTGCAAAGTGTTCTAAGGCGTTTTCTTATCATAGAGATTTTAATGAAGTGATTCCATATTTAAATTTAGAATATGAAGAATGGTTAAATCCTACGGACGGTAGAGTATCTAATGCATCATTTTTGGATTTATATGAAAAGGCTTTAGATGATGGTGCTTATATTGTTGATGAATTAGAAAAAATATGTCAAAGTGGTTCTATTCATAGAGATGATGTTTATTCAATTATCCCTAATATAAGTTCTGTACATGGATTAGAATGTGAAAAGCCATTTCAATTAAAATATACTAAAAAGACAAATAGTAAATAATTATTATTTGTTTTTCTTTTTTTTTGTATTATAATTATATCAAGGTAGGAGTTGTATTTATGGCAAGTATTACTAGTTTGTTTTTTCAAATTGCAAGTATTTTTTATATTATATTAATTGGTGTTGCTTATTTTTGTAAAAAGAAAGTAGATACTTTGGAAAATAGGATTTATAGTTCTTTAATAGTAATAATTTTTATTACATTGATTTTAGACTGTCTTAGTGTTTCATTAGGATTAATTTATCCAGATTTTTATCTTACAAATTTATTTGGAAAATTATATTTAATATCTATTCTTGCCTGGGTATTTGTATTTACATATTATATATTTGTTATTTCTTTTCATAAAGATGAGAATAATATTATTATAGATAAAAGTTCCAATGTTTATTTATATTTTAGAAAATATTTTTATTTATTTTTGTTATTATTTGTAATTGCTGGATGCATTGTTTTTGTAGCACCTTTAAATGTTTATGGTGATGGTAAGATTATGTATACTTATGGTCCATCTGCTATTTTTAGTTATTCTTTTGCTGCGATTTGTATTATATCCTGGGTGATTTTCATTGTTTTAAATATAAGGCGAGTAGGCTTTAAAAAATATATTCCGGTATTTGCTTTTGTAGTAGTAGCTGGTATTGCTGCAGTTATTCAATCATCATTTCCACAGTATTTATTAGTTACCGCAGCTGCAACATTTATTACTATATTGACTTATTTTACTATCGAAAACCCGGATATAAAAATAATTGAACAGTTACAACTAGCTAAAGAACAGGCAGATAAGGCTAATCAGGCTAAGACTGATTTCTTGTCTAGTATGTCTCATGAGATTCGTACTCCACTTAATGCTATTGTTGGATTTAGTGATTGTATATGTCATGCTGATACACTAGAAGAAGCTAAAGATAATGCTAAAGATATTGTGAATGCTTCTAATACATTACTTGAGATTGTTAATGGTATTTTAGATATTTCTAAGATTGAAGCAGGTAAGTTAGAAATTATTAATTCTCCTTATGATGCAAAAGAGTTATTTTCTAGTCTTGCTAAGCTTATTAAACCTAGAATGAATGAAAAGGGGCTTGATTTTCAAGTATATATTGCTCCTGATTTACCTAAAGTGTTATATGGTGACCATGCTAATGTTAAGAAAGTTGTTACTAATATTTTGAGTAATGCTAGTAAATATACAGATAAAGGTTTTGTTCGTTATGAAGTTAATTGTGTTAATAATGGTAATCGTTGTCGTTTGATTATCTCTGTTGAAGATTCTGGTCGTGGTATTAAGAAAGAAAATATTGATAAGTTATTTACTAAGTTTCAACGTTTAGAAGAAGATCGAAATACTACGATTGAAGGTACAGGACTTGGTCTTGCTATTACGAAACAGTTAGTAGAATTAATGGGCGGTAAAGTTATTGTTCACACTGTTTATGGAGAAGGTTCTAAGTTTACGATTATTTTAGATCAACCTATTGAAAAAGAAAGTGCCTTGCAAAAAGTACAAGGACCAAACGTGACACATTTAGACCTTACTGGTGTTAGAATATTGGTTGTTGATGACAATACTTTGAATTTAAAAGTGTCTACTAAATTATTTGAAAGATATCATGCGACGATAGAGTGTGTAGATAGTGGATTCCGTTGTCTTGAAAAGATACAAGCAGGGGAAAAATATGACATTATTTTACTTGATGATATGATGCCTAAGATGAGTGGTGTAGAAACATTAAAAAAATTAAAACAACTTCCTAATTTTTCTACTCCAGTCGTTGCTTTAACTGCGAATGCGATTACAGGTATGAGAGAAAAATATCTTGCTGATGGATTTAATGATTATTTAGCAAAGCCTATCGAAAAAGATGAAATGAAACGTGTATTTGCTTTTATTTTACATTTGTCTGAAGATGTTACTGGTAAATTATTTGAAACTACGGAACTTTTAGATATGGGAGATGATGCTTTTCACTCTTCTACTAGTGGTGAAGTTTATAATGAAGATTATTTAAGAAGTCATGGTGTTGATATTGATCATGCTTTGGATTTGTTAGGAGATATGGAGATGTATAATATGACTCTTCATGATTATTTAGAGGAAATTGATGGAAAAGTAGAGCAACTAAAAAAATATTTGGATGTTCATGATATGCCAAACTATGCTATTTTAGTTCATTCTATGAAAAGTGATGCTAAATATTTAGGATTTATGTCTTATGCAGATATTTGTTATCAACACGAGTTAAAAAGTAAAGAAAATGACTATTCTTATTGTGTGGAACATTTTCCTGAATTAAAAAACGAACTACAAAAATATTTAATTGTAGTTCGTGAATATAGTAAGCATATTAATTAAGATTTAATAGATAGATTGCGAGTGAAAGAATTGTTGCAAATAGGCTGAATAGGATATATGGTATTAAATATTTTGCACTTTTTTCTTTTAAATCTTTTGTTTCTTTATATAAAAATAGAGAAGTAATAAAAGTTAAAATACAAGATACAAATCCTAGAAAGGGACTTTTTAGTAAGAAAAATAAAGGTTGAAAAGACTGGTTTGCTATATAATTTAATAGTAGGGTATACTTATATGATTTAGGTATATCTTTTATCTTGTAAGTATTTAATATTTGGTAAATACTAATACTGATGCCAATATAGATAATAGACCATATAATACCATATGCCATTTGTGGTGGAGTAAAGAATGGTAAAGTTAGAGAATTATAGAATTTTTTATCAATTGGAATTAGAGAAGATAAAAACCAAGGAAGCAGAATAAGGATAAATTTGAAAAATGCTTTCATAAAACACCTCTTTCTTTATTTTATGTTTTAGTATATAATATTATTAGTATTTTGGAGGGATTCAATGGAAAATGAAATTTTAATGGATGACAAGAATGTTCTTGTGATGAAGTTACTTCATTATTTTATTATAGACAAAAATTATAATCCTATTATATTACAAGGTGTAGAAAATGAAATTTGGTTAGAAAACTTGGAAGAAGACTATAAAGTAGTTCGTATTGTATCTTCTTATATACATAATGATGAGCAGTTTAATTTTGATATGTTTAAGACTAAGAGAATTGTTAAAAAGATTAAGAAGAAAACGTTGTCATTTAATATTAATACATTAAGTATTTTCTTAGATTTAGGTGAGAATGTTAGTCAAGATATTCATGCGATTCCTAATGTTGAATGTGTTAAGATTACTACAGAAGCTGATTTTAAGAAGAGTGATATCATAAAGAAAGAGTTTCCTGATTTGACTAAAAAGTTAAAATATAGTGAAGAGGGTATTGCGTTATTTGCAAAGATTACTAGTGATATTAATGAACATAATAAGAAGGATGCTAAAAAGATTAATGCTATTTTTAAGAATAAATTTCCTATGATTACTTACTGGTTAATTGCTGTTAATGTTATTTTATATGTTATTCCTATTTTATTTGGTCAATATAATGATTTGATTAATAATTATTCTGTCTGGGGACCTGCTATTCGTGAAGGTCAGTATTATCGATTACTTACTGGTATTTTTTTACATGGTGGTATTCTTCATTTATTATTTAACTGTTATGCTTTGTATGTGATAGGGTCTCAAGTAGAGAATTTCTTAGGACGTATTAAGTTTGCTATTATTTATTTAGTTGCTGGTATATCTGGAGCGTTATTCTCTGTTATCTTTGGTGGAAATTTTGCATCTATTGGAGCAAGTGGTGCTATTTTTGGTCTCATGGGAGCATTAGTTTATTTTGGATATCATTATCGTGTTTATTTAGGAACTGTTATTAAGAGTCAGATTATACCGTTAATAGTTCTTAACCTATTGTTAGGATTTTGTATGCCAGGAATCGATAACTTTGCTCATATTGGTGGACTTATTGGAGGTACTTTAATGTCTATTGCATTAGGTGTTAAAGATAAAAGTAGCTGGTTTGAGAGAATGAATGGTTGGATTATTACGATTATTTTCTTAGCATTTTCTATTTACATGGCATTTTTCTATGTTATATAGGGTATTACGTTTGTAATATTCTTTTTTTTAGGTTGTAATCAATTTTAAACCATGGTACAATAAAATTAAATATTATAGTGAGGTGATATTATGTCACAAGATAAGACTAGTCTATTTAATTTAAAAGATATTGATTCTAAATTAATTCATAGTATTTTGGATGAGGTTTGGGAAGCATTAGAAGAGAGAGGATATAATCCTAGTAATCAAATCGTAGGATATTTAATTAGTGGAGATCCTGGATATATTTCTAGTTATAAAGATGCACGTAGTAAAATACAAGAAATTGATCGTGCGAAGATTGTAGAAGTATTGTTGCAGGAATTTTATAGTGATAAGTAATGCGCTATTTAGGACTTGATTTGGGTAGCCGTACTCTAGGTGTTGCAGTTAGTGATGCTACTGGATTACTGGCTAGTAGTTATAAGACAATCCGTCATCAAGAAGAGTATGCTAAGTTAGTAGATGAAGTTTGTTCTTTGGTAAAAGAGTTAAAGATAGATGCTATTGTTTTGGGTTTTCCTAAGAATATGAATAATACTATTGGACCTAAAGGAGAGCTTAGTTTACGATTTAAAGAACGATTAGAAAAAGTATTATCTATTCCTGTTTATTTACAGGATGAGAGACTTTCTACTAAGAGTGCTACGGATATGTTGATTTATGCTGATGTTTCTAGAAAAAATCGTAAGAAAGTTGTAGATAGTGTAGCAGCTACTATAATATTACAAACATATTTAGATAAGGAGAAAAGATAGTATGAAGAAAAATAGTTTTTCTATGATAGATGAAAATGGTAATGAAACAGTATATGATGTTTTATTTACTTTTGAGAGTGAGGAGACTCATAAAAATTATATTGTATATACCGATAATACGAAAGATGAACAAGGAAATGTAGAGGTTTATGCTTCTATTTATGATCCTAATGATCCTCATAGTAGACTAGAAGCAATTGAGACTGAGAAAGAATGGAAAGTAATCGAGACTATATTAGAGACTTTACAAGAACAAGTTAGAAATGCTGCCAATAATAGTGGAGAGCAAGAGCAATAGCTCTTTTGTTTTCTGAAGGGGTATTTTATGGTAGTGAGAAGAAGACCAAAGCCATTATTGATTTTTTTGGTATTAGCAGGTTCTTTTTTAATTTTACTAGCGGCAGTTTATATGTTTTTAGCAAGTCCTGTGGATAAAAGTAATTCGAATACAATAGAAGTAGTTATTCCTAATGGAACTGGTGTTTCTGGGATTGCTAAGATTTTAAAAGAAAAAGAATTGATTCGTAATGAGTTTGTGTTTGTGATTACTGTTAAGACTAAGCGAGGTTCTTATTTACAAGCATCTACTTATCAACTTAGTAAAGATATGTCTATGGATGAGATTATTGATGCTCTTATTTCTGGTAATAAATATAATCCTGATGCTATTACTATTACCTTTAAAGAGGGAGAGAGAATTACGGATTATGCGGATGAGATTGCTGATGCTACTAATCATACGCAGTCAGAAGTATTGACTATGATTAATGATAGGGCTTATTTAGAGGAATTAAAGACTAAGTATTGGTTTTTAACAGATTCTATTTTTCAAGAGGGAATTTATTATCCGTTAGAAGGATATTTAGCTCCTGATACTTATCAATTTGAAAATAAGGATGTTACTGTTAATACTATTGTTGAGAAGATGTTAGATGAGATGGAAAGTGAATTAGAGCCATATAAAGATAGGATTTCTAATAATGTTCATTATTATATGACTATGGCTTCTATGGTGGAGTTAGAAGGTACGAATACTGAAAATCGTAAGATGATTGCTGGTATTTTTGAAAATAGATTAGCAGCTAATATGAATCTTGGTAGTGATGTTACTACATATTATGCATTACAATATCCAATGACTAGTGATTTAACATCTGCTCAGTTTGCAACAATTAATCCTTATAATACTAGAGCTTCTAATATGGGAGGTAAGATGCCTATTGGTCCTATTTGTAATCCTAGTTTATCTAGTTTAGAAGCTAGTATTGATCCAGTGGATAACACATATTTATATTTTGTTGCTGACAAAAATGGAAATATATTTTATACTAATACCTTAGCGGAGCACGAAGCCATGGTGCAAGAAATTAAAGATAAGGGTGATTGGATATGGTAGGTAATTATTCTATGATTCGAGAAATCAAAGAGTATGCTAAAAAAAATAATGTTCCTATTATGGTAGATGAGGGAATCGATTTTTTAACTACTTTTATATTAAAAAAGCATGTTAGGAATGTATTAGAAATTGGTACTGCTATAGGATATTCGGCTATTATGATGGCACTAGTTCATCCTAATGTAAAAATTACTACTATTGAAAGAGATGAAAAAAGATATTTAGAAGCAGTAAAAAATGTAAAAGCTTTTGAATTAGAGGATAGAATTACACTTATCTATAATGATGCATTTAATGTTAAATTAGAAGAAGAGTTTGATTTGATTTTTATTGATGCTGCTAAGGCGCAAAATATTAAGTTTTTTGAACATTTTGAACGTAATTTAGCACCTGCTGGTGCTATTATTACAGATAATTTGAAATTTCATGGTTTAGTTGAAAAAGAAGAGTATGAAATTAAGAGTAAGAATTTACGTGCTTTAGTTCGTAAAATTAAGGATTATATTGCGTATTTGAAATCCAATAGTAGATATGATACAGAATTTTTTAATATTGGTGATGGTATTTCTGTTAGTACTAAAAAATAGAGGGTGATTGCGGTGAGGTTTTTTCAAATTTTAGATTGTAGTGAAGCCTTAGGTACTTGTTGTACAGATTATGGTTTACTTACAATTTTAGATGTTTCTAGAAAAGTATTAAATTTAATACAGTTGATAGCACCTATTATATTGATGGTGGCACTTGCTATACAATTTACACAGATGTTGGTAAATCCGGATGATAAAAAGAAGACTAAGAGTTTATTAAATAAGTTTATTGCAGCGATTCTTTGCTTTTTTGTTCCTTATTTAGTAGATTTGTCTTTGAGTTTATTGCCATCTGATATAGAGACTTTTCAATTGGGGGCTTGCTGGGATACTGCTAAAATTTCTAGAGAATTATTGAAAGAGTCAAATAGTACTTATGTTTCTACCTCTAATAAGCAACCACAATCATTTATGTTGAGTTCTCAACTTCCTAATCTTAGTCCAGGGGATTCTAGTACTGGTAGTCTGACTGGTAAGGCAATTGTTAGTTATGCTATGGAATTTGTAGGGCAAGAGTATCGTTATGGTGGTATTTGGAATGGTGAAAAGCCTTATACTCCTACTGATTGTAGTGGCTTTGTACAGGGCGTATTTTCTCATTTTGGTATTCAATTACCTAGAACAACTTCTTCTCAATGGGCGGCTACTAATACTTATACTTTAGTTACCGATGGTTCTATTAAAGCAGGGGATGTTGTTATGTATGATAATCATGTAGGAATACTTACAGGTAATGGTGAGGAAATGGTTCATGCTAGTAATTCTAGACCATATCCAAGCGGGGGAGTTAAGGTTTCTAGTACTTATAAATATCGAAGTATTTTAGGTATTATGAGAATAAATGGTGTTAATTAGGAGGGCTTATGTTTGGAGTTGTCCAAGAAGAAAAAGAAGAACCTAAAGTAAGGCGTACTAGTCATTTTCATTTTTCAAGACTTCCTTTTCGTTTTCAAAAGATATTGCCTTGGTTAGGATTGGTTATTTTAATTATTTTATTAGTAGGATATTATTTGTATAAGAATTATTATAGTAATTATAATTATATTAAAGTGGATACTGATCAATATTTAGTATATACAAAGTCTAGTTCTTATAATAGACAGAACATGCGTAATGAGATTCCTTTTATAAACATTGATAGTCCTGATGCTAATTTAGTGAATCGCACTATTGAAGAGTATGCTGCATCCTTTTTAGAAAATAAAGATAATTTGTTTGTGTATGATTCTCAAGTGAATGGAGAAGTATTGTCTGTGTTAATTAAGATGAAAGATTATAGTGATGGTTATTCTTTTCCTGAGTCAGAGTTTCATACTTATAATTTTGATTTAACTACACAGACATTGATGGATGATGATGAACTGTTATCGTTATTTCATGTTACTAAGGATGATGTTTCTGCAATTATTCAAAAGCAATTTGAAGAGTATTATCAGAAAGAAGTAGAAGAGGGATATCTTGTTGCAGAAGAATGTAATTATGAATGCTTTTTGAATTGGCGTGGTGTTAGTGATTATATGGATGATGTACATTACTATGTTCGTGATGGTAGTTTGATTGCTTACCGTGGATTTAGTATTTATTCTGTATTTTCTGAAGAAGAATTTTTCGATGATGAAAGTTATGAGTTTAAAATTTCTGATTAAGCAAGTGGTCTTGCTTTTTTCTTTTCTTTTTTTTAGTGTTGCTATATAATAAAAGCGAGGTGTATTATGAAAGTATTAGTTGAAGTTGCTAGTAAAAATATTGAAGAGTATGTTGATAAATGTGATGCATTATTGCTTGGAATTCGTAAGTTTTCTGTTATGAATATGGTTAGTTTTACTGTAGATGAGATTAAAGATATTGTCTTAAAATATCCTCAGTTAGAAATATTTGTTAAAATGGATAAGAATCTTTTTAATGAAGAGATTGATGAGGTTAGAAAGTGTTTAACAGAACTTAATGATATTCCTATTCGTGGTGTGTTCTTTTATGATTTAGCATTATTAGAATTAAAACATGAACTTTCTTTGTCTTTTGATTTGGTATGGAGTCAGACTCATATGGTTACTAATTATAGAACTTGTGATTATTATTATCAAAAAGGTGTTTCTTATGCTTTACTTTCTAAGGAGATTACTTTAGATGAGATAGTTGAAATTTCTCGGAAGTCATCTGTTCAAACGATTGTTGAAGTGGTTAGTTTACCTAGTGTTGGTTTTAGTCGACGAAAGTTAGTTCATAATTATTATGAACATTATCAAGAACAGGGGACAAGTTCTCTTACTGTTTTAGAGAAAGTTACTAATAAGAAGTATTTAGTGAAGGAAGAAGAAGCTGGTACTGGCTTTTTGTTAGATGAAGTTTTAAATGGTACTTCTGTTATTTCTTCTTTATATCAAGCAGGTGTTGATTATGTTTTATTTCGAGAAGAAGGTATACCAGCATTTTTAGAGTTAATTCGTGATACTAAGAAGTATATTTCTTTAGGTTGTAGTGATACTTCTTATGTTGAAAAATATAAAAAGTTAGGGGATAATACAGGTTTCTTTTTTAAGAAAACTATCTATAGGGTGAAGAAATGAAAAAAATAGAATTACTTTCTCCTGCCGGAGATTTAGAACGTTTAAAAGTTACTTTATTATATGGAGCAGATGCGGTTTATATTGGAGGAGAAAAATATGGACTTAGAGCGAATGCTACGAATTTTACTTTAGAGCAGATTAAAGAGGGATGTCAGTTTGCTCATAATTTAGGGAAGAAAGTCTATCTTACTTTAAATATTGTTTTTCATAATGAAGATATGGACGGAGTAGAAGAGTATATTTCATCTGTAGTTGATTGTGGAATTGATGCGTTTATTGTTAGTGATCCATTTATTATTTCTTATATTAAGTCGCATTTTCCACAGGTAGAAGTTCATTTATCTACACAGGACTCTACGACTAATTATAAAGCAGTAGAGTATTTTAAAAAAGAGGGAGTTGATCGTGTTGTTTTAGCACGTGAGGTGTCTTTAGATGAGATGAAGGAGATTATCGATAAGACAGGTATTGATATTGAAGTATTTATTCATGGTGCTATGTGTACTTGCTATAGTGGTCGATGTGCGTTATCTAATTATGTTACTAATCGTGATGCGAATCGCGGGGGATGTGCTCAAGTTTGTAGATTTTCTTTTGCTGTAGATGGTAAGAAAGATTTTACTTTTGCTACCAAAGATAATAATTTAGCTAGATATATTGGTAAGTTAATTGATATTCATGTTACTAGTTTAAAAGTAGAAGGCCGTATGCGTTCTTTATATTATCTAGCAACTGTTATTGGTACTTATCGAGAAATAATCGATTGTTATTATGCTGGGACATTGACTGAAGATAAGTTAGAAGTATTGGAAGAAAGACTTGCTAGGGTTGCTAATCGTGAAGTTTCTACACATTATTTATTAAAAGAAGCGGACGCAAGTGATCAATATTATACTGGTAGAAATGAAGCTAGTAATCAGGATTATTTAGGACAAGTTATTTCTTATGATAACGAGAGTAAGTTAGTAAAATTTTATGAGAGAAATTATTTTGAAGTAGGAGATACGGTAGAGTTATTTACTCCTAAGGGAGATAGAGTATCGTTTATGGTAGATAGGTTATATGATCAGGATATGAATGAAGTAGAGGTTGCTAGACATCCTGATAATATTTATTATTTATCTTTAGATACCGATATTTCTATTGTTACTTATTCGATGATAAGACTACTTTTTTCTAGGAGGCGATAGTATGAGTCAATTTGATAGAATTAAGCAAAACTTTTTAGCAATAGAGAAGACGTATTCTCCTTATGCTACGAAGAGTAGTGAAATGGTTCGTTTTTATCCTATTGAAGATGATATCCGGGCACCTTTTTTTCGGGATGTTGATCGTATTATTCATGCGTTAAGTTATACTAGATATGCTGATAAAACGCAGGTGTACTCTTTTAAAGAGAATGATCATATTAGTGAGAGAATGTTACATGTTCAATTGGTTAGTAAAGTTGCTAGAACGATAGGTAGAGCACTTAATCTTAATTGTGATTTAATTGAGGCGATTGCTTTAGGCCATGATGTTGGTCATACTCCTTTAGGGCATACGGGAGAAGCATTATTAAATGAGATTTCGATGAGAGAGTTAGGCGAATCATTTGCACATAATATTCAAGGTGTTCGCCATTATATGGAAGTTGAAAATCATGGAGAGGGCCTTAATCTTACTGTTCAGGTTTTAGATGGGATTATGTGTCATAACGGTGAGATGTTATCTAATATTTATACTCCAGTTAAGAAGACGAAAGAAGAGTTTCTGGCACAATATCAGAATGCTTATCATGATTTAGAAACATCTAGTCACAATCATCCTATGACTTTGGAAGGGTGTGTTGTTAGAATTAGTGATATTATTGGTTATATCGGTCGTGATATTGAAGATGCTATTGAACTAGGTTTATTTAGAAGAGATGAACTTCCTAAAGAAATTACAGATGTTTTAGGAAATACCAATAGTCAAATTATGAATACTGTTATTCTAGATATTATAGAAAATAGTTTAGATAAACCTTATATTGCTTTAAGTGATAAGGTTTACCATGCTTTATTTTCTTTAAAGAAGTTTAACGGGGAGCATATTTATAGTAAAAGTATGAGTGCTAAAGATATTGCATATTACAGAGAGGGAATGAATAAGATATATCATCTTTACTTAAATGATATTCAAGGAAAGAATACGTCTAGTATTATTTATCGATTATTTTTAGATTCTCAAAGTTCTCGTTATCTTTCTTCTACTAGTGATAAGCGTATGGTTATAGATTTTATTGCAGGAATGACTGATGATATGTTTATACGCGAAATTAAGAGAGCAAGGTAGGTCTTGCTTTTTTTGTTAAAATGTGGTATAATGGTGCTACTTTCTTGGAAAGAAGGGATTTAGATGAAAGATTATTCAATTATTAATAGAAATTTGATTGAGGACTTTGATAGAGATAACTTTATTACTGGCGTTAATTTAATATCTGAAGGACGTAATGATGTTTTCCAAGTATCTTATGCTGATGGTGATACAGAGAAGGCAGATTATTTAGAACAAAATATTCAACTTATTGAGCAAGAACTACAGCAACAAATGCAATTAGGAGTTAGTAATTTACCTAAACTGGTTCGCGCTAGAAAAACTGGTATCATGCAGAGAGTAACTGGTTCTGTTGTTGCTGGTTTAGGATCTTCCGTTTTTGCTATTAGTGATGCGACTGGAGCTTTTCAATTAACTGATAATCCTGGTGTATTTGCTACTAGTCTTGGTGTTGTTGCTGCTGGTTTTATTTTGGTATCTGCTAAATATATTCTTAGTACTAAAAGTGCTATTAACGGGATTAAGAGACTAAAATATCGTAGTCAACACGAATCTGAAGTTTTAGAGTTTATGGATGCGTATCCAGAGCAAACTTCATCACTTTTAAGAGGTGGAGATAGTAGATTAGACAAGCTTGATGAATATGCTGAGGATGGTATTATGCCTACTTCACTTTTGGCTGATGAATTAAGAGTAGGTCTTAGTGATAGTGAGTTTAGCTCTATCCTTCATGCTAGTGTAAAAAAGAAGAAACGTGCTCTTTCTTATACTCGTCCGCAAAATAATCGATCTCGTACTAAGAGTCAATAAAATTTTAGTTACTACTTGCATATCTTTTTTAAATGTGATATACTATCGCAAGTTGAGTTTAAAAAATAACACATTAGAGGTGATTAATTATTATGAAAAATAAAAATACAGTTTATTTAACACAAGAGGGTTTGGATAATTTAAAGAAAGAATTGGACGATTTAATTAATGTAAGACGTCCAGAAAATGTTCAAGCTATTAAAGAAGCTCGTGCGTTAGGTGATTTATCAGAAAATGCTGAATATGATGCTGCTCGTAATGAACAAGCTGTTATTGAGGCTAGAATTAAGCAACTTGAAAAAATGCTAGAGAATGTATCTATTATTGCTGATGTATCTACTGATTCTGTTAGTATTGGTAATACCGTATCTATTAAGTATGTAGATGATGATGAAGAGGATGAATATAAAATCGTTGGTAGTCAAGAAGCAGATCCTTTTGAAAGCAAGATTTCTAACGAGAGTCCTATCGCTCAAGCATTATTTAATCATAAAGTTGGAGATATTGTTACAGTAGATAGTCCAAATGGAGCTTATCAAGTAGAAATTACTGCTATTCAATAAACGAAGAAAAACTTCGTTTATTTTTTTTGACAAAATTTCTTTAAAAAAAAGTAAAAGTACGGTATACTGATTTTAATGTAAGAATAGAGGGTGTTTGTATGATTATCAGAAAACCGTATGCATTTTTAATTAAGAACTTTAAAAAAATTCATATTTTTTTATTACTTTTGTGTTGTTATATTTATTATAAAAATATGCAGACTAGATCTTTTGTTTCTGAGTTTTTACAATTAGGAACTTATGATTCTTATTATGAACCAATTACTGATTATGTTTCAGGTCTTGCTATTATAAGTTTATTAATTGTTATTGGACTTTCCCTTGCATTAGTTATTGTATTAAGGCATAAGAAAAAGCCATGGAAATTATATATTATTCCTGTTTTGTCTTATGCTTTTATGTTGATTGTCTTTTTAATGACCATTTCTTATTTTAATGGATATGAAGATGGAACTGGTACCACTGTTATTCGAGCGATTAGTGATTTATTGTTTATGAGTGCTGTTCCGCAGTATGTTATCATTATCATTTTATTAATTCGTATTTTTGGAATTGATTTAAATAAGTTTGATTTTAAGTCTGATCAAGAGTATTTGGAATTAAGTAATGAAGATAAAGAAGAAGTAGAAATTAGTATTAATATTGATAAAGAGAGTTTTCGTAGAACTTTTAAAAGACTTTTAAGAAATATTGGCTATGTATATGAAGAACATAAATTAATTGTACATATCTTTGCAGTTATTTTGTTAGTCTTTAGTTTGGTTTCTATGTATAATTATGTTTTTATTGTTCATAAGTCTTATCGTGAAGGGGATATTATAGAAACTAATGGTTATTCTATTGATATTCACCATAGTTATTTTACTAATAAAGATTATCATGGAAAAATTATTTCTAAGAGTAGTAATTTTGTTATATTAGATCTTACGATTCAGAATAATGCTCAAGAACGAGAGATTAATTTTAATCGTTTTCATGTTATGAATCGTACTCATAATTATTCTCCTACTTATCGTACTTATGCGGTTGATTTTCAGGATTTAGGTACTACTTATGATAAGCTTACGTTAAAAAATGGAGAAAAGAAGAGAATTCTTTTAATCTATAAAGTAGATAAAGAGTTAGATTCTAATCGGTTTGTTTTATATTATCAAGAGATAGAGAATAATCAGCCTTATTTAAGAAAAATTAAGTTAAATATGGAAGATTTAAGTACTATTAATAAGCAAAAAGAGAAGTCTTTGCGAGATAATTTAGCAATTTCTGTAGGGGATGATATGTATACTTTTGCTATTGAAGAATACTCAATTTCTAATCAAATTACTTATAATACAAGGAATTGCTTAAGTAATTATTCTTGTTATTCTAAAGCAAATACTTTACAGGCAAAAGAGGGAAAATTGATATTGCAAATTTTCTTTACTTCTAGTTCATTTACTGGTAAAGATTTCGTTGACTTTTCTAAGGAATATGGTAAAATTGTTTATATAGATAATAAAGGTAAGTCTCGTAATGTTTCTATTGTGGATGCTGTTAATTATACATATGATGGTAATTATATGTATTTGGAAGTTCCTGATAAGATGAGTGAGGCAAGTGAGATTCGGTTGGTATATACGGTTCGAAATAAGGAGTATACTTATAAATTAAAATGAGGAGAGTTTTATGGATAAGAAAAAGATGAAGAAATATCTTAAGTTGGCAATTGTTATTATTGTTGTAGTATTATTTTTATGGTTTTTGATACTGAATCCTTTACTTACCTTTAAAGGTTATGAAAAACAAGTAGAAGATGCTGCTAAAAGATATTTTGAAATTAATTCTAGTCAATTACCAACCGGTACTAGAGTTAAGACACTTAGTGTTCAAGATTTATTTGATCAGTCATATTTAAAAGAGGATTTTTATGTTCCTTTTTCTAAAAAACCATGTTCTATTACAAAAAGCTGGGTAAAGGTTCGACAAGAAGATGGAGAATATAAATATTATACTTATTTAAAATGTGGTGTAATTTCTTCTATTGTTGATCATAAGGGCCCTGAGATAACTTTAAATGGTGATGATTCTATTACTATTGACCAAGGTAGTAAATATGAAGAGTTAGGTGTTAAGAGTGTCGTTGATAATTCTGATGGTAAAATGAATATTGATGATGTTACTATTGATTCTAGTGATGTTAATACTGATGTTACTGGTAGTTATGAAGTTGTTTATACTATTCAAGATAGTTTAAATAATGAAACTAGAAAAATAAGAACAGTTAATGTTGTTTCTAGACTTGAAAGTCTTGTTCATAAGGCAACTAATGATTCTGGTGTTTATACTGGAATTAATCCAAATAACTATATGTATTTTTCTGGAATGTTATTTAGAATTCTTGGTGTTGATGGTGACAATGTAAGAATTGTTGCTGAACAAGATGTTAGTAATGTTAATTATTCTGCTATTGATGAATGGTTAGATTACTATTATGATCATATTAATAAAAAGTCTAAAAAGTACGTTGTAAAAAATAAATATTGTAATATGAATGCTGATGATGGAAGCATTAGTAGTTTGACAAATTGTAGTTCTTATACAGATGAGCAAGAAGTTTCTATCTTATCTGCTAGTGATATCAATCAAGCGGGTCCTGTTGCAGATAATTATTTATATCCAAATACTATTTCCTGGGTAAGAAATAGTAAGAATGATGCAGAAGCTTATACAGTTAGAAATGTGTTCTATAATACTAATTCTCAGTATATGAGCTTTGATAAAGATTATAATTTTGGTGTTCGTCCAGTTATTACTATTAAGGGTGATGCTTTGGTAGTGGATGGTGATGGAACACAAGCTAATCCTTATTCTATAGGTGACTTTGAAAGAGCTAAAACTAATGATTTAGTAAATACACGTTCTACTGGTGAATATATTAGTTATTCTGGTATCTTATGGAGAATAATTGATGTAGATAATGATGGTACTACTAAGGTTATTGCTAATACAACACTTTATAATAATGGTGGGAGAGTGTTGACATATTATGATACCAATGCTACTTCTAAGATATATAATCCTACACAACGTGGAAATGTTGGATATTTCATTAATAATCAAGCAAGTCAATTTGTGGATACTAAATATTTTGTAAATAAAGTGGTTAAAGTACCAATCTATAAAAATGATATTAAATATGGAAAAGAAAGTACTACTAAGAAGTATAAAGTAAAACTTTCTGCACCTAATATGTATGAAATGTTTAGTGCCTTTAATTATAATGATAAAGCTATGAAATCTTACTGGTTAATTAATTCTTCTAGAAAGCAATATACAAAGGCTGTTATTTCAGATATTGGTGTTGTTATGTATGGAAACATATATGATTATGATGAATACGGAGTACGTCCTGTTGGATATTTAGATAAAGATTGTGTTATCGTTCGTGGTAAAGGTACAGTTGATAATCCATATACAATAACGAAGTGAGTAGGTGAAGATAGTGAAGAAGCGAAGTAAAATGATTATTGTGAAAAAAAAGAAGTTATTTCTACTTTTAGGAATTCTTTCTTTTTTATGTTTATTAGCAGCAATCCTCTTCTTACTTTTTTATGATTACTATCCTGTAGAGTCTAGGGTAGATAATATGAGAGAGTATGCTGCTTCTGATAATGATAATTACACAACTACAGGTTGGCTTAGAGTTCAAGGTACTAATATTGATTATCCTGTGATTTATGCTCCTGGCTATGATTTCTCAGATAAAGTAGATAATTTCTTATGGAATGAGGTTAGTAGTGATGAGCTTTTGAATCAGGTTACTATTAGTGGTCATAATATTTTGAATCTTTCTAAAAATCCTTTGGTTGCTAATGAAAATCATAAAAGATTTGAACAGTTAATGAGTTTTACATATTTAGACTTTGTTAAGGAGAATAAATATATTCAATATACTTTTAAGGGACATGATTATGTTTATAAAATATTCTCTGTTACTTATACTAAACGCGATGATATTCCTAAGTTTACTAGAGAAAATCTTAGTCATAGTGATTTGAAAAAGTATATTGAGCAATCCCTTGAAGATAGTATCTTTAAGTTTGATATAGATGTTAATGAAAATGATAAAATTTTATCTTTGGTTACTTGTACTAGAATGTTTGGATATTATCAGGATATTGAATTTAAAGTAGATGCAAGATTGGTTCGTCGTGGTGAATTAAAATTAAATTATGATGTTGCTCCAACAGAAAAGTATCAAGAAGTTAAAGAAATTATGGAAGGCGGGGAAAATAATGGAAAAGCATAAAGAGATGTTAAAAAGGGCTTTGTTGGTTATCGTGTTTGTCTTTGTAGCTTTCTTTGGTGTTCGTAGTATTATGAGTTTTGCTACTGACACTTCAGATACTTCTTCCTCTGGTATTGAACGTCGTGAGACTACAACTGAAAAAACTACAGATGGAGAACAGTGTGGTTCTGCAGAGGAAATGAATGGACATTACAATCCGAGAGTTACATTTGATACTAGTGCTAGAACTGCTACTATTACTGTTAGCAACGGTAGTTTTAGGGTTACTTCAGTTAGTGATCAAAGCTTATTACTTGATAATCCTATGACTATGGGTAATTTAACTTCTAATAGTCCTTTAGTTATTCACTATGGTAATGTATCAGGTGATGTAGTTTTACATTTTGTATTGGCTGAAACTGATGATAAGTGTCTTTCTTATGATGAGGCACAAGTCTTAGAAGGACAAGATAAGAAGTTTGGTACTTATGAGTTTGATATGACATTACAATTAGCTGCACAACGTGATACTCCAAAAAAGACTAATGAAAATTATAATGGTATTTGTGCTGCATTTAGAAATGGTACTGGATATGATACTTATAAAGATGTATTATCTAGTGCTGGTGTTAATCAAAAAGAGTTTGAAACTTATAATTATGCAGCTGTAAGTGATGCTGGTAAGAGAAGATATGAACAATTATTATCTTATTGTTTTACTGCAAATCAAGTTAATTTTAACTATACTGAAGCACAAGTTGCATCTATGATTAATTCTTCTATCGATATTTGGAGAAAAGAAGAGTCTTCTGGTGCTGTTAGTGATACTCCAGTATCTGGAGATTTTATGGAGGCTTTCAATGATGCTAAAGAAAAAGCGCTTGCTTTAGGTCATGATTATTCTAGTCGTGTTACTGATGGAAGTTTAGATGATTCACGTTTTGGAATGGTTTGTGATTGGCAAAAGAAAGCTACTGGTACTACTGGTGATGATTATTACGTTAATAAAGATTATTATTATGCTAAAGAAGAAGATGTTGAAAACGTAAGTTATAATTATCATTATACTGGTGCTGATGAGAATACTTATGGTGAGACTGAAACTGTTTCAGGTGGTTCTTGTAAGAGAGTTTGTGAGGAGTCTGTTGTTGCAGAGTACGGACCTCCAGTTGCTTCTAAAGCAGGACTTTGTTTTGAATATAAAGTAAAAGTTACTAGTAGAGTTGTTTGTGAGACTGATACTTCTGCTATTACACCTCCGGTACAACCAGAAATTTGTACACCAATTCCAATTTGTAATCAGATTTCTGGTAAAGAGCATCAAGGTGGACCTAATGAAGAGTTTGAACAATGTATTAATGAATGTGATGGTGGAAAATATTCTGCAAGTTGTAGTAATAAATGTTATCAAGAAGTTTATGGTGAAGATGCTATTGCTGATCCATTAGCTATTCGTTATGGTGATACAAGTATTGTTCAAAGAATGTTTAGTGAACAATTCCCTGGATATGAAGGTCGTTACCAATGGGAAAATGGTAATATTGTATGGCAGGGTGATGGTTATGCTCGTTATTATGAGGAGTTTGAAAATGAAAGAACTCAAAATGATCATGGAACATATAATGTTTTCTCAGGATTTAAAAAGCATGTATATGGTGATGGTAGTGTTTGTCAAGATAACTGTGTTTGGACAGGCTGTGATGAATCTCAGTATTTGAATCCAGAAGATGCTGCTGAAGATACTGTTGAAAATATGAAGAAATATAATCAAGCTATTTCTCAATGTCAAGCTTCTGCAAGTTGTACTACAAAGACTGCATATTTTGAAATTAGTGTTGATTATACACATGATGTTGATGGAACGACAAAAGAAGAAACAATTACATTCCCTTATAATTCAAGTGAACAATCATCTTTACCAAGTCTTGGTCAAGGTAATGAGTCAAAAAGTCCTGTTCGTCCTGAAATTTTCTTAAGTGATGGTGAAGATTATCAAGGTTATGATGGATGTTATAGTGAATCTAGTGCTAGAAATTGGTATCAAGCTGAATGGAGTTTCCCTGGTACTTGGATTAATAATAAATCAGGTGAAATTACCTTTGTTGATAAGACCGGTAATAATGCATGGCATCTAAAAGAAGATAAGTTCTGTGTTCCACTTGATGCTAAGAGTGTTAATACGCTTTGGTGGGAGTGGAGTGAAGTTGGTGATACTTGTTATCCTGCTGACCAGATTTCAAGCAGTATAGATTATAATATTCATGCATCTACTACAGATTTCGGATTCTTTGGATGGAACTTTGATTTTGAATGTTTCTATGCACTTAGAAATGAAGTTTGTGATATTTCTACTAATGGATGTTGTACTATACCTGGAGACCCTAGTGATCCAGATCCAGGAGATCCTGAGGACCCTGATGATCCTGATGATCCACCTACATCAATATCTACTAGAGATTATGCATTTAGAATTGTAGATACTTCTGATATGTTCCCTGAACAAGAAGATGGAACTGATGATAATGTTCCTAAGATTGAGGGTGTTGGTCGTCAACCTGGTTATAACTGGACTTTAGGAATGACTTCTGAGGATACTTCAATTTTGATGTCACTAAACGATAAAAACCCTGATTATAAGATTGATCCATTATCTTTAATTAGTAATATTCAGGAAAGAAGAGATACTATTTATTCTGATGATAGTTATATTGATTATAAGTTTATCTTAGATACTGAAACATTAGCTAAGATTCGTCAATTTAATAAAAATAAAAAATATACAGATTTTGATGGAGAAGCTAGAACTAAGAATGGTCTTACTGTTTACTATAGTGACTTATGGAGTGAGATAGGTGATGCTGTTATTACAAGAGGTACTCCAGGTGTTAATAACGAAAGAGAGGGGGCATAATAATTTATGAATAAAGCGATGTTAACTGTTGGTATTATTATATTAAGTTTAGCAACCCTTTTAATGATTAATATTATTTCCAATTATTCATCAGGTAGTGAATTAGATTACTACCTGGTGAAGGAAACTGCAGAAGCTGCTATGATTGATGCTATTGATGTTAAATATTATCGTGAGAATGGATTACTTCGTGTTGATAAAGAAAAACTTGTTGAGAGTTTTCTTCGTAGATTTGCAGATTCTGTTGATAATACAAGAAACTATCAAGTTGCATTTTACGACTTGAACGAGGTTCCTCCTAAAGTTAGTGTTAAAGTTGATTCTTCTACAGTTTTAAGTTTTAATGGTGATAATCTTGAAATGTCAACACATCTTGATGCTATCTTAGAAAATACTTATGATGAGGATCCATTAGTTACTAATGAAATTAAAAATCCAGATAGTGACTTTGGAAAAGCTATAGAAGATTAAGCGAAAGGAGAGGATAAAATGGGAAATTTTAGTAACGGAATTAAAAAATTCTTATCCAATAAAAACACTGTTACTGTTGTTGGTGCAGTAGTTGCGGTTGTAGTGTTATATATAGCGTATTCTATGCGTGTTAATGCCGCTATTAATCCTATTAGTGTTCCATATGCTAAAGAGCAAATTAATCCTGGAACACAAATCACTGAAGATATGGTAGGAACTATGCAAGTTCCTCCTTCTATGGTCAGTGATGATGTTATTACTAATCAAGCAGAAGTTATTGATAAATACTCTAATGCTGATACTTTAATACCTGAGGGAAGTTTATTCTTTACTCGTCAAGTTGTAGAAAAAGAACAATTACCAGCTAATATTATTTTGGATTATCCAAAAGGTTATGTTCTTTATAACATGCCAGTTAATATTGAGAGTACTTATGGTAACTCAATTTATCCTGGTAACTACATTGATATTTATTTAAAGGCTGTACATAAGGTTGCTGAAGGAGAAACTGCTACTGATGATGAGATTATGTATGGTAAACTTATCGAAAATGTTAAAGTTTTAGCAGTTAAAGATTCTTCTGGACAAGCTGTGTTTACTAACTTAGATGAACAAAGAACTCCTGCAATGATTGTATTTGCTTTACCAGAAGATAATTATATATTATTAAAGAAAGCTAGTTATTTACAAACTTATGATTCTGAACTTGTTCCAGTTCCTACTAATGAAAGTTTGAAAGATAAACCTGGTGACTTGGAAATCAGTAGTGAAAGTTTACGTGATTGGATTAATACTGTTACTTATTGGGATGAAGGTATGTAGAGCTAGTTTAGAATAAAAAGGAGTGGGTCATATGAACGAGAATATTTTTGATAAGCTGGATTTTGGTCCATTACGTCCTTTATTAGATAATGATGACATTACCGATGTTTCTTTTGATAATAATGGTCAAATTTGGGTTCGTTCTCTAACTCAAGGTTCTTTAAGAGTTGAGGTTCAAGGACTTACACCTGAGTTTGTTGAAAAACTTGCATTTCAGTGTTCGAATGTCATGGGAACTACATTTAATAACGCTAAACCATTTTTGGATGCTGAATCTGCTGAGTTACGTTTGAACTTTGTACATCCTTCTATTGCAACGAATGGTATTGCTATGGTTATTCGTAAAACACCTGCTAAGATTCGTCTAGAGAAGGATAAGTTGTTGAAGGATGATTACTTTACTCAAGATATTCACGATATTTTAATTAAGTGTGTTGAAGGCCACTGTAACATTATCGTTTGTGGAGAGACTGGTTCTGGTAAGACGGAGTTTGTTAAATATCTTGCTAGTCATACTCGTACGGATGAGAAAATCATTACTATTGAGGATACGCTGGAGTTACACTTGGATCGTATCTTTCCACAACGTGATATTGTTGCGATGAAGACGAATAATGTTGCTAGTTATACTGATGTTTTGGTTACTTGTATGCGTCAGAATCCTAAATGGATATTGTTATCCGAGGTTCGTAGTGCTGAAGCTGTTTCGGCGGTACGTAACTCTATTTCATCAGGACATAATATCTTATCTACTATCCATGCAGATAAAGCTTCGGCTATTCCTTATCGTATGTATAGTTTGATGGAGACTGATTTGGATGTTAATCAGTTCTTGAATACGATTTATCGGTATATTCAGATTGGCGTTCATATTAAAGCATACTATAGTAAAGAAAAGAAAAAATTCCATCGTGAAGTGGATGAGGTCTGTGAGTTTTATGTTGATGAGAATAATAAACCACAGAGTAGAATTCTTTATCAAAAATTATTTGGTCAAGAACCCGTTATGCGTAAACCTAGTCCACATTTAATAGAATACTTAGAAAATCAAAATATCGATATTTCAGCTATTACTGGTCATTTGAGTGATGATTTACCGTTTAAAGATGATTTTGAAAGAGAAGAGTATATGGAGAGTCACCATCATAATGAAGCGGCTAATAGTGATACAAACACAAACACAAATACAAATGCCAATATTACTAATGATATGTCTAATGTTGCTAGTACTTCTGTTGTTGCAGGAGAGGCTAACACTTCTGGTGTTGTACCTAATGATAGTTCTAATAATTTAGGTAATGTTACTGTAGTTGATGGAGCTAATACTTCAAGTATTCCTAGTAATACTGCTATGCCAGATAGTACAGAGACTGGTGATTCTTCTGAATCAGGGTCTGTTAGTTTACCTATTTCTGGTTCTGAAGTTACTATTGCACCGTCAGAAGTTAGTAATGTAGTTGGTAGTGATGCTAATTCTATTAGTTTACCTGCAGGAGTCGTTGTTGCACCGGTTGATACTTCTTCTCCAGTAGTAACAGCAGCGCCTGTGGATACTAGTCCTAGTCAAAATATTAATGTAAGTAGTAATATACCGGTTGTCCCTAGTTCTACTATTAATGTTTCTAATGATACATCAGTTTTAGCACAACCAGAAAATAATAATCAATCTATAGTTTCTAATCAAGCTGTAGAATTGCCATCCAGCGTAGATTTTTCTTCCTTGGATAATTTGGAATAGAGAGGAGTGAGTTTTATGTATTTAGAAGAGTTAATCTTTCTATTTATCCTAGTGGCTGTTTTATTACTTTACCGTAATTATAAAGGACAAAATATTGGTAAGTTTATTACTAGTCAAGTACAAGGTGTTTATGATAAATTCGCTCCTTATTCTTTTAAAGTGGTTCGTGAGAAAACTAAAGAATTAGGTCAAGAGTACACTGCAAGACAATATATGATTCAAGTCATAGTAATGGCATCTTTTACAGGAGTAGTTAGTTACTTGTATTTTTATAATTTATTTATCTCGTTAGTTTATATTATTGTTGTTATTATGTTTATTCCTTATTTATCTTATTTAAGATGTAAACGTATTTACAGTGAATTTATCTTTGAACAAATTCAAGTTTATACTTCTAATACGATTATGGAGTTTGCAACGACACAATCTTTCGTTAAAGCGTTGGAAGGAGTTCGTAATTCAGGAATTTTGGAAGATCCTGTTAGAAGTGATGTAGATCATATGATAGAACTTGCTTATCAAAATGGTAGTATTGATGAATCTTTAGCTTATATGAGTAATTTATATCCATACTATATTGTAAAAAATATGCATCAGTTGTTCTTACAGATTACTAAAGAAGGTGCTAGAAACTCTATGGAATCTTTAGATAATATGCAACTTGATATCGATATGTTAGTTGAAAGTGTTTATCGTGACCGAATTGAGCGTGCGTCTTTCCATAAGTCATTTTTACAATTTGGTATTATGCTTTATTTAATGGTTATGCTAGTTCAATATCTATTAGGTAGAGAAACTTATTTAATATTATTAGAGCGATGGTATATTAAAGTATTATTACATGGTGTTTTAATTATTAATACTATTTTCTTATTAAAAGGTGAAAAATATTATAATGAGAATGTAGGTGCTGAATAATGGTAGAGATAGTTGTAGTTGGGGCTATTATTATATTTGTTTTAATATATAATAATACTATTGATAAAAATAAATTTATTGCAGATAATGAAAAATATTTTAATATATTAAGAGAAGAAGATTATGATTTTTTAGTTTATGCTAGGTATGGAGAAGATGTTGATCCTAATATATTGTTTAGAAAAAGATTATTTTATGCTATCATTTTTGGAGTTATTTTCTTATTTATATTCTTGAACCAATTGTCTTTTCTTAATGTTGTCTTTTGTATTGTGGTAGCTGCATTAACTTTTAAATTACCTTATATGAATTTAAAGTCCTTTTATAAGACACATTTGCATGATATCGATGTTATGTTACCATACTATTTAAAGAGTTTGGAAATTTTGATTCAGCATTATACGGTTCCCGTTGCTTTAGGTAAGTCTATTGATGATGCACCAGAGATTTTTAAACCTGGACTTCGTAAATTGATTGAACGTATTAATTCAGGAGATTCTACTATTGATCCATATATGGAATTTGCTAATACGTATCCAGTTCGAGACTCTATGCGTATGATGCGTTTATTATATCGTCTTGGTCTTGGTTCTCAAGAGAGAAAACAAGAACGTTTGATGATGTTTTCTAGAACAGTTTCTAATTTGCAAAATAAGGCACGTGAGACTAAATATAAAGAACGTTTAAATCATATGGAAAGTCAGACTATGATTATGCTTGTTGTAACTGGTGCTGGTACTATGGTTGTTATATTGATTTCTATGATGATGATGTTTAATATGTAAAGTGCGTTTTGTAAAATATTATAAAATATATTGTTAATTATAGATTATCTTGTTATAATATAAATGTATATGATATATACAATAGAGAAAGGATGTGTGTATTTAGATGAAAGCAGCAACAGGTGAATTAAACTTAACTGTTATTACACTTATTGCTATTGCAGCAATTATTGGATTTTTCTGGCTTATGTGGCCAACTATTCAATCTGCTATTAATAGACAATGGGGTAACATTAGTGGCGACTATAAAGGTTATATTATTGTTGAAAGAAGATAGAAAAAAGGGTAGGTGTAGAAGATGCGGGATGCTTATGGAGGTATTGTCAATTTATCAATGATTGTTGTTTTCCTTCTTTTAGTATGTGGTTATTTGGCATTTAATGTAAACTACACGAAAGCATTCCGTGTCAAAAACTATATAATTACTACAATAGAACAGTATGAAGGAAATTGTGATAGTGAATCTAGCGCATGTGCTCAAAAGATAAATGATTATATACGTCAAATTGGTTATAGTGCACCTGATTTTGATTTAACTGGTGATGGTTATACTTGTCATCTAGGGTACTGCTATAAGGAATTTGAAGTGGGTGCTGAAGATGGAGCTGTTGCAGAAAATGCTAATAAAGTTTATTATAGGGTAGTTACTCAAATTAATATTGATATACCTATTATTAATAAAATTATGCCTAATTTAAAGATTTTTCAAGTTTCTGGTAATACAAAGTTGATTACGCCATTTAGTTAGAATAGGGTGATTACATGAATGTTATTGTTAGTAATGTACAACGAAATGTTTTATCAGGTTTAGATATTGATGTTATTAAAAGCATTTCTGGTGAATATGAAGCTAGTGAAATAGTGGAAATGTTTAAAAACTTCTTTTATAATAAAATGATTTTAGATGTTACTGCTATCAAGGATTTCCATAATGTAAAGAATTTTCAAACGATTGCTATGGGACTTGATGTTGAAAAAATAGTTTTCTTTTTACCAGAGGGTACTGATGTATGTACCTCTAATTTTTTATCTAAGCTTGTATCTATGGGAATTTATAATTTTACTACTAATATTGAAGGTGTAAAATATTTGTTGGAACATCCTAATACATATAAACAAGTTGCTCATATCCAACAATTAAATGAAGTATCTACGCAGATTACAGAGAAAGTTGAAAGCGGTTCTAAGATTATCGGAATTAGAAATGTTACAGAACATGCTGGAGCTACTACTTTTATTTACATTTTAAAAAGAGAGTTAAAAGCACACTTTGGAGATAGTATTATTGCTATTGAGATTAATAAGAATGATTTCCAATATTTTGGAGATAAAAATATGATTTCTATTACTTCTGATCAATTACAGGGGTGTTTAGTACGATATGCAGGTGCTACTGTTATATTGGTTGATTTAAATGACTTTCCGGATGATGCTTTTTGTGAAGATGTTTTGTATTTATTAGAACCTTCTGTGATTAAGTTAAATAAGTTAATGAGAAAGAATCATATGATTTTTTCTAAACTTCAACATAAAAAGATTATTTTAAATAAAAGTTTGTTAACTAATAAAGATATTGTTGACTTTGAATATGAAGCAAAAGCGAAGATATTTTATAATATGCCACCTTTAGATGAAAGAAAGAAAAATCCTATTTTTGAAGATTTTTTATCTAGACTAGGTTTAATTAATAAACCGCAAGAGAAAAAAGAATCTGGAGGAAAAATATTTGGCTTATTTCGTAGATAATGTTGACAAACAAATTATTTTAGGATAATATATATTTGAAATTGAAGGAGAGGTTATTATGTTAGATTTATTTCAAATAGGTGCGAATAATGATGTAATTAACGATGGCTGTGGTGGCTTGAGGCCTATTGTTGCAATTATAAAAAATGGAGTATTTCCAATTGTTCAAATAGGTATTCCAATTTTATTGATTGTATTTGGTACTATTGATTTAGGTAAGGCTGTTATTTCTAGTGAGGATAAGGAAGTAAAAGCAGCTCAAAGTAGATTAATCAAAAGATGTGTTTATGCAGTAGCTATTTTCTTTATTACTACTTTAGTAAGTATTATTATGGGCTTAGTATCTAAGGGTGTTGATGTTAGTACTGATCAAGATTCTATTGATGATACTAGTTGGGCTAGCTGTTGGAATCAAGTATAAAAATTCTATAGCAAAATATTTGCTATTTTTTTTTTATTCTGATATAATTATTCTGTGTAAATGTTTATATGGAGTGATGAATGTGAAACAGTTACGTTTGTTTTTACTATTATTTATCTTGGGTTTTGTTTGTATTCCATATAATACGAGTGCTTTAGGTAATGAAATAGCAAGTTGTAATTATCAGTTTACTGATGTAAGTGGTAATCAAATTAAATTGAAATATCAAGTTTTTTCGGATGGAAGTGTTAGGCTTCCTTTTGGTGATGGAGAAAATTATACTAATACTAATCTAAGTTGGTATCATAGTGAACAATTTAGTGATAAGTTTTATGATGCTTTCTCTATAGATGAGAATACAGTTACTTGTCCTTCTATTTTTGTTCAACAGAATGAGTCTGGTGTTACTGTTTATCCTTATCCTTTGTTTAGTAATGTATGTACTGGTAATTGTTATCAGGCTTCTGCTTCACCTAAGTTATCAAATAATGCTAAAAAAAGTGGAATTCAATCTAAAAAAGTTGTATCTAGTTGTTCTGCTTCTTCTATGGGATTTTATAATCGTCAAAGTTATGTTTATCCTTATTTTAGATTGCTTTCTGATGGTACGAAAGAATGGTCTATTGATGGAGCTACTTATGTTCCAGTAAGTGAAGCTATTACTGGTTCTATTAATAGTAGTGAAAAATTTTCTATTTCTGTTAATGACTCTTTAATAGATTCTATATTCTCTTCTAATTCCTTAACTTGTCCTAGTAGTATTTATCGTTGTGTAAATAGGATGCAGGGTGGCTATTCTTATGAATTGTCTACTTCTGGAAATGTGTGTAGTAGTGATACGTTGAGTACTGGGGATGGTCAACAGTTAGGTTCTAATTACGCCAACCTTGGATATGGTGATCCAGATGAGGAAAGTAGTGATGGTAGTGTTAATTTAGATGATTTAAAAGAAAATATTAATAGTTATAAGGATGTTACTGATTGTAATGCCATTTTAGGTAATCCTGAAGAAAATGAAGAATCTGTGGCTTGGTTGTTGCAACAGATATTAAACTATATTAAAATCTTAGGACCTATTTTAGTTGTTATTTTGAGTAGTATGGATTTTGCAAAAGCAATTATTGCTAGTGATGATGAGTCAATGAAGAAGGCTGAGAAAAAGTTAATGATTCGTCTTGTGTTGGCAGTTGCTTTATTCTTAGTTCCAACTTTAGTTAGTGTTATGTTAAACATTTTAGGTTATACTGCTGATGGCCAGTTATGTTTACTTAAGTAATGGAGGTGATTATAGATGACTGATACTTTAGAACCTGGTGTTTTAGGAAATTTGGTTAGAACGTTAGGGTCTTCTCTTAATTTTTGTATTTATTTTTTGCTAGGACTTATGTATCAAATTTTCTTTAATGTTGCTAGTGCACAATTATTTGAAAGCGAAACCATAAAGAACTTTTATGGTAGAGTACAACTTATTATTGGCGTTTTTATGGTATTTAAGTTAGCTATTACTATTTTGCAAGGTATTATGGATCCGGAGAAATTTATGGGAAATAAAGAAGGATTTGGGACTATTATTACTAGAGTAGTAGTTGCTTTAATCATGCTTGCTGTTATTGTTCCTATTAATGTACCGGATGTACAAAATGCAAATTCATATGAAAAGTATATTAATAATAACGGATTATTATTTGGTACATTATATTCTTTACAGGATAGAATTTTATCTGGAAATACTCTGGGTCGACTTATCCTTGGTACTACAGATACAGCTGAAAATCCTGATGTGATTGATCAAACAGGAAAGACGGAAGCTCAGATTCAACAGGAAAAATTAGAACAGTCTGCTAATATTTTTTCATCGACAATTTTAAAGGGCTTTTTAAGAATTAATTTGGTTACAGAGGACGAAAGAGTTGATAATGACGAGACGAATCCTGAAAATTGGTATTGTAAAGGAGATGATTTAACTAATGATCATAGAACTGCTATTAATATGTATAATCAATTAGATGTTTCTCCTACAATTTTATTAAGTGATCCAATCGTTAAAGCAAAGTGTAACCTTAATTGGCAGGCAAGTATTCCAGGCCTTAATTTAATTGCTGGAGACTCTAAGTATGTATTTGCTTTTAATTTTATACTTGCTTTGATTGTTGGAGCTATATTTTTAGTTTTATTAGTTGCTTTTACTGTTGATATTGCGATTCGTTCTATTAAATTAGCAATACTTCGTTTACTGGCACCAATCCCTATTATTAGTTATGTTGAACCTAAATCAGCTAAAGATGGTATGTTTGCTTCCTGGGTAAAGGCTCTTACTTCTACTTATTTGGATTTATTTTTACGTTTGGCCATTGTATATTTTGTAATTTTTATTATTCAAGATATGATGGTAAATGGTATTATTATCGATCAGGCTGGCGGTATAGTTGGTATTACTTCATGTATCTTTATTTGGATAGGTTTATTCTTCTTTGCTAGAATGGCTCCTAAGTTCATTAAAGATGTCCTTGGATTAAAAGGACCGGGTATGTCTAATCTCGGATTAAGTGGTGTCCTTGGAGGTGCTGCTGCTTTTATTGGAGGTGCTGGAGCAACAGGCGCTATGGCTGGAGTTTTAAGTAGTATGAATGCTGGTGCTATGGCTGCTGCACAAGGAAAGCAAGCACCACCTGCTTGGCAAACTGGAGCTGATTTAGCTGCGCAAATTAAAACTGGTGATCCAAAAGCCAAAGGTGGATTAATGAATACTATTAATGATAGGTTAATGCGTGAAGCTGGAATTAATCGTGCACGAAAGCTTTATGGAGTTACTGCTAACGGTTTAGCTCGTGCAAAGGATAATATGTTTGCTCGTCAAGCTGATGCATCTACTGCAGAAGATTTGTATAAGAGATTTGTAGATGGTCATTCTTCTGCTGCTGAATTGAATACTTGGGCTAGACAAAACGGTGCTACTTATGATGCTACGCGCGGTACTGTAACTGATAGGCATGGCGTTGTTAAGACTGCAAGAAAAGCTTTATATGATGATATGTCTGGTAAACAAACATTAGCTGCTAAAGCTAAAACACATTATGAAGATGCAAAGAAGTTTGCCGATTCTCATCGTATTACTCCGTCTTTCGAAGAAGAACATCGTTGGAGTTTAGCTGAACGTATGGGTCGTGGTGATGCACCTAGATATCGTAGCGATTATCGCGCAAAAAGTGGTCGTACTAGTGCCCATCAGTCTGTGGGAGATCGCTTGTTTGGCTCTCCTGACAAATGGGATGAAGCTGGTAGTCGTAGAGTAGATAATAGATGGGGACCTAATAAATTTGGCGATGGAGATTTAAATGATATTCATGATGATAGTAGAACTGATACGGGTACCCCTGGTTCATAGAATGAAAGAGAGTGTGATATATAGTGAATTATTTAATACCTGCTAATACAAAGAGAGGTCAATTAATCCTTGGATTATTTCGACCTTTCGATTTAATTTTATTTTTATCCGGGGTGCTAGTTACTGTTATTTTACTTGCTTTTATGCCACTTACTAATACTTGGCTTACTATTTTAGTTATTAGTCCTGCTGTTATTTGTGGTCTTTTGGTTACACCGGTTCCTTATTATCATAATATTTTAACTATTATTATAGAACTATATGATTTTTTAACTACGAATCAAAGGTACTATTGGAAAGGTTGGTGTTTCATGAATGACAAAGAAAATCGCAGGAAGTAATTTTACAGAAAACTGGTTACCTGTAAAGTCTATACAAAATGGTATGATTATTACTTATGATAATTTAAAAGTATCTGGAGTTAAAATTTCTCCTCGTAATATTTTTATCTTAGATGCACAATCACAAGATAATGTATTAATTAGTTTAAAGAACTTTTATAATATGATTGATTTTGAGTTTTGGTTAGTTGTTGCAGATAGACCTGTTGATATTTCTGTTTATATGTCACAACTTCAACTTTTATATAATGAGACTCAGTCTCCTGCTATACGTAAATTAATTATGCAGGATATTGATAAGGGTAATACCTTTATTAATAATAATATTGTTGATACTGAGTATTATTTCTTATTTAAAGAAAAAGATCCTGATATTGTACAGAAAAAGGTACGTATGTTGATTAATGGTCTTGCTAGTTGTGGACTTAATGCTTCACAGACTAGTAATGATGATTTAAGAGTTATTTTAGATAATTTCTTGAATGGGGGAAGTACTACTGAATTTGGGACGGTGATGCCTGTATGAGTACTAGTATTAGAAGTCAACTTGCTCCTAAGGGACTTGAATTTCATCCTAGTGATTTCTTTATTAGTGATAAGTATGCAACTATTTTAACGGTTGTTTCTTATCCTAAATATATTGTTCCAGGATATTTGTCATCTTTAACTAATATGCCTGGTATTAAGGTTGTTGTTAAACATATTCCTGTTCCTTTTCAAACTATGTCTAAGATGTTAAATAGACAAGTTGCTGATTTAAAGGAAAAGTATCAGCATGAACGTGATCAAACTATGCGTGAGAGATATCGTCAAGATGCTGAGAGTTTGGAATACTTTACTTCTATGCTGGCTGGTAGTCAAGCTCGTATCTTTGATTTTCAAATGCATATCATGATTACCGCTGATACGAAGGAAGATTTAGAGTTAAAGAAAGTTAATGTTAAAAATTATTTGGATGCGATGGAGTTAAAAGCGATTTCTCTTCGGTTTGAACAAGAAAAAGTATTGAAGAGTATTTTACCAATTTTCCCTTCACAAGATATTGAACAAAGAATTGGTACTCCGATTCCATCTGTTACTATTGCAGCTATGTATCCATTTATTTTTGATAGTATTAAAGATCCTGGACTTTCCACTTTACTTGGAGTAGATTTTTCTGGAGGAGTCATTTTATTTAATCAATTTTTATATAAGATTCGTAAAGAGAATAATAGAAATAATGCTAATATGATTATTCTTGGTACTTCTGGTTCTGGTAAATCTACTGCTGCTAAAGTTATGCTTCGTACTCATATTCGTAATGGATGTCAGATTGTTGCAATTGATCCAGAAGATGAGTTACGTGAGATTACACAGACTTATGGTGGAGATACGGTTGATATTGGTAAAGGTGGAGAGTTCGGTTTAATTAATCCACTTGAAGTTGTTATTGATGCTGATGAAGAGGAAATTAAACAAGGACTTGGTTATACTGTTTTAACTCGTACTTTACAATTTTTAAAAGCATTCTTAAAATACTATGATCCAACGATTACGGAAGATGTTTTGACAATGTTTAGTGAGATTGTACAAGATACTTATAAACGTTTCGGTATCGATTTTAATACAGATTTTTCTAGATTTACTTCTAATGATTATCCGACTTTTTCTGATGTATATGCTACTATTAAAGGTCGTTTGATGTCTATGACAGAACAGACACAAGAACGTGATATTATGGAGAGACTAGAATTAAAGATTCGTCCAATTACTAAAGAGTTACGTTTTTACTTTGATGGTCATACTACCCTTAGTCGTGATAGTGATTTTATGGTATTTAATATTAAAGAGTTAATGAATACTGATTCTAATATCCGTAATGCATTGTTCTTTAATGTATTGAAGTATGCTTGGGGACTTTGTTTGGATTTTAATGTAGATACGGTATTAATGGTTGATGAAGCACACGTATTACTTGGTGCTAATAATGTTCTTGGTGCGGAGTTCCTTGCACAAGTACAAAGACGTGCACGTAAGTATAATACTGGTACCATTATTATTACTCAACAACCTAGTGATTTTGCTGATCCTGGAGTTATTATGCATGGTAAAGCAATCTTTGATAATGCTTCTTATTATTTAGTTATGGGACTTAAGAAACAAGCTGTTGAAGATTTAAGTTTATTAATTGATTTAAATGATAGTGAAAAGGAGAGTATAAAGAGATATTCTCAAGGAGAAGCGTTATTTGTCTGTGGAAATAGACGAATGCGTATTAATATTGCAGTTACTAAAGAAGAGTTAGACTCTTTCGGTTCTAGTGGTGGATTTTAGTCTTTTGGTGTAGGTGGTGATTAAAAGTGTCAGTATTGAATGGTAATAATTTACATGGTAATCGTGTTCAACATGGTGATAATAATAGCAACAATCAAAATAATCATCAGGCTGGCACTCATCAACCTGAAAATTATCAATCTAGGTCAGATAGAGAAAGACAATCTGCTCAAGAAGGAACTCAGAAAGCTGCTAAGGCAGCAGGTTCTGCTATTGGTGGATATCTTGGTGGAGGAGTAGGTGCTAAAATTGGTGGTAAAGTAGGGGACGCCATTGGTAAATCAAAAATGGGTCAGCAACTTGGAAGAAATTTTGCTAAAAATCCGTTAACTAGAAAGGCACTCTCTAAAGCTAATAATAGCGGTGCTTTGGATGCTGCTAATAAAGCATCTAATCTTCCTAAAATTCAAGAGAAAAATGCAACTAGAGGTCAGAATGAAGTATTGAATAATGCTAATCGCAATAGTCAAACTTCTTCAGACTCTAGTACGATTCATGATTCTGATAGTTCTACTGGTTCTAGTAGGTCTAATGGTTTAGGATTTCCAAATCCTTTTGGTAGAAGATCAAAACCTAGTTTTTTAGACGATGATTCTGATGAGTCACAGGAGTCTAAAAAAGGTTCTTTTAAAGGCATTTTGTCCGGTAATATTGCAGTTAAATTGGGAATTATTTCTTTTGTTGCAGGTTTTTTCCTTCTCTTTCTTTTTATATTGGTATTGGCACAAGGTTCAGGGGTATTGGCTGGATATGAAGATGCTTTTGGAGTTAGTAGTGCTACTGGAGGAGATACAGGTGATGTTGAATTTTCTACTAATGATAAAGATGCAGAAGAGTTTTTTGAAAGAGTTAATGTCGTAAAACAAAGATTTCAAGCACAAGGGAAAACTTTTAATGGTGTTTATATTTCTGCTGTTTATACAGTTTTGAATCAGAATGGAGCAGAGGTTTCTTATAATGATATGACGAATTCTGCTATTACTGAGATTGCTAATGCTATGTTTTCTGGTAATAGTTTTAATGAAGATACGTTTCGAAATAATTTGATTAATTCTATTTTTCCTAGTTATCTTCCTGGTCGTGATGAAGATGAGTATGAAACTATGGCTGATGACGTGTTTCAGTATTATGAAGATTATTTAGATTTGATTGATGCTGATACTTCTAGTTGTGCTAGTATTGGTTCTTGCGTCTATTCTATTAAGGGATTTTATTTTTCTTCTGGTCGTGGTAATGTTACACAAGAGATGACTATTACTGATTTAAAAGTTCGCTTGATGGAATGTTCTGGTTCCTTTGGAAGTGGAAATTGGAATACTCCATTAGCTGGCGAAGAATTAGTACCATTTGAACAGTATGTACTTGGTGTTGCTTATCAGGAGATTGGTCCTAGTGCTCCAGACGAGGCGATTAAAGCTCAGATGGTTGCAGCACGTAGCTTTTCTTTAGCTCGTCCTATTTCTATGGGAAATGCTAATGGTAAAAAGTTAGAAGAAGAAAATGGTCAATGGATTTTACAACTTTCTTCTTGTGTTGCAGACCAAGTTTATTGTAATCCTGATTTAGGATGTTCTGCTATGAATGATGGAGAGCAATATGGTACTATTCGAAGTGGTACTAATTACGCAGTTAAATTAAAAGATCCATTACCACAGGATCATAAAATGCGTACATTAGCTAATGCTACTATGGGAGAAGTTTTAGTTAATGAACAGGGAAATATTATTTCTACTAATTATGCATCTGTTATTCAAAATCGTTTTATTTCTTTAGCTAATCAAGGATTAAATTATAAACAGATTTTATTACAAGTATATGGTGCTTCTAATATTGATAAGATGGATTGTAATAATGGCTCTGGTAGTGGATGTAGTAGTACTGGTAGTACAGGTCCATATTCTGGATGGAAACAAAGTGATCCTGCTTGGAAAGATATTACTATTGGTAGTACTAGTAAGACTATTGGTGATGTTGGATGCCTTGCCACTTCTGTTTCTATGTTAATCGCTAAGAGTGGTGTTGCGACTACTGTTGATGGCGAGTTTAATCCTGGTAATTTTGTTCAAAAGTTGAATCAAACTGGTGGATTTACTGGTGCGTTATTAGTATGGAATGCAGTTAGTAATGCAGCTCCAAACTTTGTATTCCAAAATAAAGTTTCTATAGATGGTCAAACACAACAACAGAAATTAGAGACAATTCAAAATTTATTAAATCAAGGTTATTATGTAGTGGCTCAAGTTAAAGGACATGACGGAGAGCACTGGGTAGCTATTGATGGCATTGATGGTAATAGAGTACTTATGATGGACCCAGGTAGTCAGTCTACTGATATGTGGAGTCAGTATATTCCTAGTAACACTATTACTTTAGCTTATTTTCAAGTAACGGCATAGGAGAAAGATATGAAAAAGGGAAGAATGAAATATATTGTAATTATCATAGTTTTAATTATTTATGGTGTTTTTATGTATCTATTTTTTGGAATAGATGAGAGTAGGGAGAGACGTGCTAGTACTACTTTGTTGATAGGAGATTCTACTGTTTGGAATTATTCTGCTAGAGATTGGATGAATGTTACTAATAAGCAGTCTCTTTCTTCTCTTGATTGGCAAAAATTTCATGTATATGTTGATAATGAGTATTTTGGTAATTACTCCGTATGGTTAGATGATAAATGGTATTTATTTGATAATAATCGTAATGCTGTTAATTATCAGGGGGATTTATTTGCTTATCAAGCAGATTTTGATATGGATGTTTTACCGTTCACTCTTTCTGATATTGACGATTTTAGTTATGTTAATCAAGTTTTAGAAGAGCATGAATTAAGTAGTAGTGCATCTTATACTTTAGCCAAAATGACTTCTTTTGATTTTGATAAAGATGGAGTTTTAGAAGATTTTTATTTCGTTAGTAATGTTTTTGCTACTGATTTTTTCCCAGATGAATATTTTTCCTTTGTTTTTATGGTGAAAAGTGGTAAAATATATATGCTTTATGAAGACGTAGATCAAAATGATGGCACGAATGGTTGTATGCCTAAGTTGTATACAGTAGCAGATGTTGATGATGATCGTTCTTATGAACTTATTGTAGAGTGTTCTAGATATAGTGTTCAAGAGCCAGTCATGATGTTATATGAGTTTTTAGATGATGAGTTTAAAATTACAATTTCTAATCAATAATTAATGACGTTACGTTATTTTGATGTTATAATATTTGGCGAAAGGGAGTAATCGTATGAAATTTAAGTTTAGGGCAGATCCAGAAGATATTTTAATGTTTGTATTATTTGCGATATTTTTATTATATATTGTATGTATTGGAGTTTTAAATTTATCGACTTTTGCAACTGAAGGATATTTATATGGTCTTAATCCATTTCCTGCTTTTGGGCCTAAATATATTGCTGCTACTTTAACTTTTTATTTCCTTGCTCTGGGCGGTTTGCTAGTTAGTGTTAGTTCTTATTTCTTTGAACGTGAAAAAGGTTTTGGTATTACGATGGATAAGAAAGATAAGGGATATTCACGCTGGGCTAAAGAAAAAGAAATTAAAGAGGAACTAGAACGTGTTGAAATTAAACAAGAGAATGCAAAAGCGGCTGGTGTTCCTTTGATTCTTAATGACCATGAAATGTGGGTAGATAATAGTGAATATCACTCTTTAGTTATTGGTGCTACTGGTTCTGGTAAAACACAAACGGTTATTTTGCCATTAGTTCATAGTTTGGCTAAAGCAAAAGAGTCTATGATTATTACCGATCCGAAAGGTGAAATTTATGAAAAGACAAGTAATATGCTTCGTGATCGAGGATACCAGATTTTACTTTTAAATTTCCGTGATCCACAAAATGGTAATGCTTGGAATCCTATGTCTTTGCCATATCAGATGTATAAATCTGGTAATCAAGATAAAGCTATTGAGCTTTTGGACGACTTAGCTTTAAATATTTTGTACGATGAATCTAATCAAAATGCCGATCCTTTCTGGGAAAAAACATCTGCAGATTATTTTTCTGGTGTTGCGTTAGGTTTATTTGAAGATGCTAAAGAAGAAGAAATTAATATCAATAGTATTTCTTTAGCAACTACCGTTGGTGAAGAAAAATTTGGTGGTAGTACTTATATTAAAGAATATTTTGCTGCCAAGGATCCTGGCAGTGCAGCAGCAATTAATGCTTCTAGTACGATTATGGCTCCAACAGAAACCAAGGGTTCTATTTTATCTGTGTTTAAGCAAAAAGTTAAATTATTTGCTTCTCGTGATAACTTGAGTGAGATGCTTTCTCATAGTGATATTGATTTGGCAAGTATCGGTAAGAAACCTACGGCTGTATTTATTGTTATTCAAGATGAAAAGAAGACATATCACTCTTTAGTTACTATTTTACTTAAGCAGATTTATGAAACATTAATTGGTGTTGCTCAAGAGAACGGGGGAAAACTTCCTGTTCGTACGAATTTCTTACTTGATGAGTTTGCTAATATGCCACCTTTAAAAGATGTTACTACCATGATTACTGCTGCTCGTTCTAGACATATTCGTTTTACTATGATTATTCAAAACTTTGCGCAACTTGATCAGGTATATGGAAAAGAGAATGCTGAAACGATTCGTGGTAACTGTGGTAATATTATTTACTTGATTACAACAGAACTTAAAGCTTTGGAAGAAATTTCTAAGATGTGTGGTGAGGTTAAGTCTAAAAAAGATGAAAAGACTGCTTCTACTCCGTTAGTAACAGTATCTGATTTGCAACGTATGAAACAGTTTGAAGTTATTATTTTACGTATGAGAAAACAGCCTTTTAAAACGAAATTTACACCATACTTTCAATTAGACTGGGGACATAAATATCCTCAAGCAGATTATCCAGTGCGTGAGAAACAACAAGTTCATACTTTTGATATTAAAGAGTTTGTTAAGGCGCAGAAGAAGAAAAAATTATTAGAGATGATGAATGCTGCTGATAATGGTTCTAATCCTTCTGGTGGAAATAAAGATATGTTTCCAGGTGGTTTTCCTTCTCCAGGAGGCGCTAGGAATCCTTTTGCACCAGCTTCTAATGGTATGATGTCTGGACCTAGACCGAATTCAATGCCTGGTTCGATGCCTAATTCTTTTGGTAATCCTTTTGCTGGAGGACCTAATCCTATGGCATCTTCTAATAGTTCTAATCCATTTGCTCCTATAGGTAGACCGCAACAAAATCATCCTGTTAATGATTTCCCTAGTATGCCGGGTCTTCCTAATGGTATGATGAATCAAAATCAATCTCATTCTAATGATAGAAGTCCAATTCCTGATATTCATTCCACACCACATTCTTCCCCTTCGGTTACTCCAATGAATAATTCTTCTAAAGATGATGGATTAGGATTTGATGTTGATGAGTTGGTTCGTAAGATTGATGCTAAAATTGCGGAACTGGAAGAAGAAGAGAAGAGAAATAATAAAGAACAGGCTGAGAAGAAAAATAATAGTGCAAAACCTGCATCTATTCCTGATGCTACTGTTATTTCTGCTGATAAAAAAGCAACAGATTTAGAGCCAAAGATTGTAGAAGATGTTCCTACTTCTGTAGAAAATCCTGTTATTACACCTATTTCTAGCCATGAAAATAGTAGTGAACGTCCGGAAGAAAAAGTAGAGAAAAAAGAAATCAAAGAAGTAGAGACTCCTAATTTAGTATTAGATGATGATGACGATGATGATGAATTCTTTGATGATTTCTTTGATAATTAGGAGGTGTATCCATGGGATCAAATTTTAATGTAGGTAGTTTTAATGCTATTAATACGGATGAAGAAAATAAAACTAAAAAAAATAATAAAGGTGGTAATGACGACTTAAAGAAAAAGTTAATCTTTTTGGGAGCTATTATTCTTGGTGGAGTCTTAGTTTTATTCTTAGTTTTATTTCTTTTGTCATTTCTTGTACAGAAAAGTTATAGTTATGATGAAATAGAAGATATTATGCGTACTGCAGCTGTTCAGTATTTTAAAGATCATTCTGATAAATTACCTGAGAATGAAAATCAAATTGTAGAGATTGATGCTTCTACTTTGTCTTCTTATGAGTATATGGATCCACTTTCTGAATATACTAAAGAAGGTGTTAGTTGTACTGGTAAAGTTAGTGTTCAAACGAATGGTAGTGATTATTTATATATTCCTAAATTGGAATGTGGAGATGCTTATACTACAACTTCTTTGAAAGAAGCGGTTACTAAGAATGTCGTTACAGAAGGATATGGATTATATCAAGTAGGGGATTCTTATGTTTACCGTGGAGAGCTTGTAGATAATTATGTTCAATTAGATTTAGCATTATGGAGAATTGTTAAGATTACTTCTGATGGTCAGTTTATGTTGATTTATTCAGGGGAGGATATTTCTTCTATGCCATGGGATGATCGTTATAATACTCAAGTAGGTTATAATCGAGGAATTAATAATTATGGTGCTAGTCGTATCAAGGATTCTTTAGAGGAAATTTATAATAGTAATGAGGAAGAAGAAGCAATCTTATCTGATAACGATCGAAGTATGCTTGTCAGTTTTGATTTATGTATTGGTAAAAGAGGAGATTCCGATACTGCTAAAGATAATTCTATCGAATGTAGTGAAACTTATGCTAATCAAAAAATTGGATTATTAACTGTTTCTGATTATATGACAGCTAGTTTAGATGAGAATTGTCAAAATGTTCTTAGTCGTTCTTGTCAAAATTATAATTATTTAAATAATAATCAACGTTTTTGGTTACTTACTGCTACTACAGATAATACCTCTGATGTTTATGGTATTGAGACTTCTGGTATTATTGAAATGGGATCTTCTTCTGGTTATAAATCACCAAGACCAGTTGTTATGTTAGATGCTAATGTTATGTTAGATAGTGGAAAAGGAACTTTGAAAAAACCATATAAACTAAAATAGGAATCTATTATGATGATAGATTCTTTTTTTTCATACTTTATAGTAGGTGGTTTTATGAAAATTACAGTCGATGAATTATTAGATAAACTTGGTTCTATTCATTTAATTGATATTCGTGATAAAGAAAGTTATTTAGAAGGACATATTCCTGGAGCTCAAAATATTGTTAGTTCAGAGTTGATTTATCATCCAGAACGATATTTGGAATTTCATCAAGTGTATTATTTATACTGTGATGTTGGTTATATTAGCGAAGATGTTTGCATGCGACTTCGTATGAAGGGTTACCAGGCTATTTCTGTTATAGGAGGATATAAGAATTACTTGTTTAAGAGATAAAAGTGTACTATAATAATTAAAGGTGATGCCTTTGGAAGCAGTTAATTCTTTTGTTGATTTTTGTACACAGTTTATTAGTGATGGAGGAATTTTATTTGGCTTTTTTTTAGTACTTTTAGAATCTTTTGTACCAGTATTACCATTAGGTGTTTTTGTTGCTCTTAATGTTAATGCTTTTGGAGGATTTTTTGGCATTATTTTGTCTTGGGCAGCGACTTGTTTAGGATGCTTTTTATCATACTTGTTATTTTCTTTTTTATCGGAGAGATTATTACAGAAATTGTTATCTCCTAAGACCTGGAAGAAAGTAAATCGGGCTATTACTAAGTTTCAAAAGATTTCTTTTTCGAATTTGGTTTTGGTTGTTGCTTTACCATTTACACCAGCTTTTTTAATTAATATTGTTTGTGGTATTGCTAGAGTTAGTAAACGTAAGTTTTTATTTTCTATTTTTATTGGAAAAGTGTTTATGATTACTTTCTGGGGTTATGTTAGTAAAAGTTTAATCGAAAGTATTACTGATATTAATACGATTATTATTGTTTCTTTCATGCTTGTGGTTGCTTATATGGTATCTAAAGTTGTTGGAAAAAAAGTTGATTTGGAATAAGAGGAGGAAGTATGGATTACGTTATCATTGGATTATTGATTGTTATTTTAATTTTAGTTGTGATTTCTTTATTTAAAAATATTAATGAAAGTAATATTACGGATCGTTTGGGTAGACTTGAGGTAAATATGATGAAGGAGATGGGGGATTTTAAGAATGACTTATCTCGTAGTTTGAATGAGGATTTTACGAAATTAAATGAACAGGTTGAAAGAAGATTATTGGCAGTTAATGAAAAGGTAAATGAAAGACTTGATCAGAATTTTGAAAAGACGAATAAGACATTTATGAATGTTATTGAAAGATTATCTAAGATAGATGAAGCACAAAAGAAGATTGAGACTTTATCTACAGACATTGTTAGTTTACAAAGTATTTTAACAGATAAAAAAACTCGTGGTATTTTTGGAGAAGTTAATTTGAAACATATTTTGAGTAATGTTTTTGGGGAGAAGAATGATTCTATTTATCGTTTACAATACACATTAAGCACTGGTGTTATTGCGGATTGTGTCGTGTTTGCTCCAGAACCTCTTGGTACTATTGCGATTGATTCTAAGTTTCCGTTAGAACATTATCAGATGATGGTTGATAAAAAGATAGCACCTCCTATGCGTAGTAATTATGAGAAGATGTTTAAGCAGGATATGAAAAAGCATATTGATGCGATTAGTAGTAAATATATTATTCCTGGGGAAACAACTGATCAAGCAATTTTATTTTTACCGGCTGAAGCTATTTTTGCGGAAGTGAATGCCTATCATCCTGATATTATTGAATATGCTTATAAGAAGCGGGTTTGGATTACTAGTCCTACTACTTTAATTTCTACACTTACTGTTATTGAGATGATTATTAAGAATATGGAACGTGATAAGTATACTTCTGTTATTCATGAAGAGTTAAATAAATTAGGATTAGAGTTTGCTAGATATAAGGAACGTTGGGATAAGCTTGCTCGTAGTATTCAAACAGTTAATAAGGATGTTGAAAATGTCTCTATTACTACAGATAAGATTTCTCGTAAATTTGATAGTATTAATAGAGTAGAAGTTGGTAGAATTGAAGACAAAAATGAATAGTTTTTGTTTTCTTTTGCTATTATTTATGCTAAAATAGGGAGTCAGTAGGAGGATGATGTATGGTACTTACTAGTAAGAGAGAATTTATAGATTTATATTTGGCTGTTAGAGCTGAATCAGGTTATTTAACATTTACACAAAAATACCCTGATGATTTTCTACCTTGGCTTGTCAGTGGTAAATATCATCATTTGTTTTCCTTTTTTTGTTCTAAAAGTGATCTTGATTTTTTACCTTATTTAAAATTTAAATATGAGAGTTCTCATAGTATTGAAATTGTTCATAGAGAATCTACTTTAGAGGATACGATTTATATCAAGCCTAATTTTTCTTCGCTTTCTTTTACTATTTTGTGTTGTATTGATTCTTCATTACGTTCTGAGATGGAAGAGTTAATTTTTGATATGGAAAAGACTAAATTCTTAAATGGTAGACTTCAGCGTTATGGTGCTACTGGGATTTATCAAGTTGCAAATCCTAATGGTATTTATCAACTTCAAGAAGGAGAAAAATTGTTTGTTGACGGGGCTATAGAAGATTTAGGGAATGAAAAGTATTTTATAGAATATTCTTTATTTAATGCTTCTTTACACTTTGTTGATGAAAAATTAAGGAAAATGAATGTATCTTCTCATTATGGAGAAAATGACGGTTATGTCAATCAAGGTATAGATCGGATACTTTCTTATAATAATGGTAGTATTTCTCGTGGTGATGAAGCTAGTTCATATTTTCGGGAAGTTCAAAAGGGTAAAGTTTATCAATATAAGAATTTCTTTTAACTATCTATTACGGATAGTTTTTTTTGTATAATTTTTTTATTTGTCAGTATACTAAAAATAGTTGATTCATAAAATGAATTATGAGGCATTTTATATTATTTTTCATTGGTTTTATTTTTATGATTATAGGATGTACTTTTTTTATCTTGTATTTTAATTTGTTTGTATTTGGTTATAGCCTTTTAGAGTATCTTTTGTTTTTGGCTCACCATGTGGAGTGCTATTTTTTCGTTATTGGTCTAGTATTAGTTATTATTTCTTTAGTGAAAAAGGAGAAGAAGATATGATATATGTTTATGATTTGTTGGTTAATTTTCAAGATGTAGATAGATTGGTTGAGTTTTTTGAATGGTCTGATGATGATTTATTAGAACATATTAAAAAGATTCCTTTATTTAGAATTCATTCTATTGATATGGATAATATTTGTTTTGGTACTGTTAAGTTTGATACTTCTTTTTTAGAAAAGATTAAGTTTAAAACTTTACTTTATAAGAAGAAAAAAACAATTACATATGCTGCTTTATTTTGTGATTTAAATAGGACGGTTGCTTTAGAGATTTCTAAACAAGGTGAGGTGATTGCTAAGAGCTGTTTATTATTAGATGAAGAAGGGGATGTTATTGACAGTTCGCAAGATTTAGAAGTGTTCGATATTTCTTATAAGGTATTGAAAAAAGAAGAAGATGTTTCTTTTTTGACTAGGTCAGAGGAGTTTCAACAGAAGTATTTGTATCAGGAGTTTAAGAGTTTGTTTGAGAAGAAGGATGTTGATAAGCTTACTTATTTATATGAAGAAGTTTTCGGACATGATGATAGTTTATTTGATTATAAATATGAACGATTACTTGATGGATTAAGACATTCTTTTGACAGAAGATATCAAAATTTATATGAAGTAGTTCGATTAAGTTATTCTAAAAAATAAAAGCAATACTTTTTTGTATTGCTTTTTTAGTAGTCTATCATCATTGCTTTTTTTATTTTTTTCATTTGTTCTTTTGCTTTTTCCTGTGCTTTTTTTGTACCAGTTTCTAATATTTCTTTTACTTCTTCTGGATGATTTTCATAGTATGTTCTTTTTTCTTTTATTGGTTTTAAGAAGTTGTTCATGGCTTCAATTAGTTCTTTTTTACATTGCACACATCCTCTAGCACCTTTTTTACATTCGCTACATACTTTTTCTTTGTTTTCTTTGGTATTTACTAGATTATGATAATAATAGACCATGCATATTTCAGGATTGGCTGGATCATCTTTTTTTATTTTTTCTGGATTGGTTACTGCTGCCATTATCTTTTTCTTTATCGTCTCTTCTGTATCGTTTAGGAAAATTGCGTTTCCAAGACTTTTTCCCATTTTATCGTTGCCATCTAGTCCTTTTACTCTTTTTGTATCACTTAGTATTGCATTTGGTTCTTTTAGTGTTTCACCGTAGATAGAATTAAATTTTCTAACGATTTCACGACATTGTTCTAAAAGAGGTAGTTGATCTTCTCCTACTGGAACTACTTCTCCGTCAAAGGTAGTAATGTCTGCTGCTTGTGATACAGGATAACCTAGAAATCCATAGGTAATCGATTCTCCATTGTTTCCGAATAATTCTTTTTTTTGAGCAATTTCTGTTTTTACGGTAGGATTTCTTTCTAGTCTTGCGACTGTTACTAGATTAGAGTAGAAAACTGTAAGTTCGGCAATCTCTGGTATTTTTGATTGTATAAAGAAATTTACTTTCTTTGGATCTAGTCCTATCGATAATAAATCAATTGTAATTTCTGTTACGTTTTTTCTGACTTTTTCTGGATTGTTGAAATTATCAGTTAAGGCTTGTACATCAGCAATTTCTAAATAGAAATCATAGTCATCTTGCAATTTTATATAGTTTTGTCCTGCACCGAATAGATGTCCTAGGTGAAGATTTCCTGTTGGTCTTAATCCTGTTAATATTGTTTTTTTCATTTTATCACTTTCTTTCTGTTATTTATTTTAGCATAATTTTGTAGACAAAAAAAGCAGTATTTCATTTTAAAGTGTTGTCTTAAATTAAATTGTACGGTATAATATAAGGCGTTGGAGGGATATTATGGCAAAAAAAGAAACTGAAAAAAAAGAAAAAACTACTGTAGAAGAAAAAGTAGAAAAAAATACTAAGAAAGAAGTAAAAAAAGATACTAAGAAAAATGTTCATGAAGTAGTTATTAAAATAGATGGTGAAGCTTGGACTAAAGCATTAGATCAAGCATTTAAGAAGAAACAAAAGACTGCTAAAGTGGATGGATTTAGAAAGGGTAAAGTACCTAGAGAAATTTATGAAAAACATTTTGGTAAAGAATCTTTATTTATCGATGCAGCTGATAGTGTATTACAAGATGCTTATACTAAAGCAATGGAAGAGTCTAAGTTAGTTCCAGTTGTTCAACCTGCTGTTGATTTAAAGAGTTTAAGTGAAGATGGAGTTGAGTTTACTTTTAAGATTGTTACTAAACCTGAAGTTAAGGTTAAAAAATATAAGGGATTAAATATTAAACCTGAAACTGTTGAAGTAACTGAGGAAGAAGTAGAACATGAACTTGGTCATTTATTAGAAAGATATACTGAATTAGTAACTAAAGAAGATGGTGCTGTAGAAGAAGGTAATGTAGCAGTTATTGACTTTGAAGGATTTAAAGATGGTGTAGCTTTCGATGGTGGAAAGGGAGAAAATTATTCTTTAGAAATTGGATCTCATACTTTTATTCCTGGATTTGAAGAACAAGTAATTGGAATGAAGACTGGAGAAGAGAAAGATATTGAAGTTACTTTCCCTGAGGAATATGGTGCTAAGGATTTAGCTGGTGCTAAAGCTACTTTCAAAGTAAAAGTAAATGAAATTAAAGAAAAACAAAAAAGAGAATTAGATGAAGAGTTCTTTGAAGATTTAGGAATGGAAGGCGTTACTTCTGAAGAGAGTTTGAAAGAAGAAATTAAGAAGAGTATTTCTGCTCAAAAAGAGATGGATGCTGAAAATAAATATATTGATGCTATTTTAGAAGGTGTTTCTAAGAATGTTGAAGTAGATATTCCTGAAGAAATGGTAGAAGAAGAAGTTACTCGTTTAATGAAACGTTTCGAAGAACAAATGAGAATGCAAGGAATTTCTTTAGATTTATATTATCAATTTACACAATCTAGTGAAGCTGACCTTAGAAATCAATTAGAAAAAGAAGCTTACTCTAATGTACTTTATCGTTTAATGTTAGAAGAGATTATGAATCTTGAAAAGATTGAAGTATCTGTAGAAGAAGCAGAAAAAGAGGCTGAAGAGTTAGCTCGTAAGTATCAAATGGAAAAAGATGAGTTCTTAAGTCAATTTGGTGGTATTGATATGGTTCAATATGATTTAGAGATGAGAAAGACTATTGAATTATTAAAAGAAGCTAATAAGTAAGATATTTTAAAGAGGCTATGCCTCTTTTTTGTTGTGATAATTTTTGGAAAATTTGGTTAATTTCTTGAAGTGAATCTTCTTTTATTATATAATAGTAAGCAGTATTAAAACTTGGAGGTGGACTATCTATGAATATGAAAAAACTAGCAGTTTTAGTTTTGAATGATGTAGTAGTCTTTCCTAATAATGAGGTTCGGATAGAATACGATAATGCTTTTTCTAAGGCTAGTATTGATTATGCAGATTCTACAGAGGATAAATATTTGGTTATTGTTCAACCAATTGATAGTGATTATGTTGTTGATGTTACTTCTTTACCTAGTTATGGCGTGTTAGGACAAATTAAGTTTAAATTAAATGTTCCTAATGGTAAGACTAGGGTGGTAATTTCTGGTATTCAAAGGGTAGAAGTTTCTAATTATTTTTATGAAGATGATTTTTATAAAGCTGATGTTTCAGAAATTCCAGTGGTGTCTGTTGAGGATGAGAAGAACTATTATTCACTTTTAATGAAGTCTTTAGATAAATATATAGAAAAAGTTCCTTATATGAGTAATGCGATTATTAGTCAGTTAGATTCTGTTGAAACATTAGATGAATTGTGTGATGTTATCGGGTCTTTTTTGCCTGTTGATTACGCTAAGAAGAAGCAATATTTATTAACTATTTCTCCTTGTGATCGAGCACGCTTATTGATTGAAGATATGAGTGAAGAGTGTAAATTTATTGAGCTTGAACAAAAAATTGAAAATGAAGTTGCTCAAGATATTGAAGAAAGTCAGAAAGAATATTTTTTACGAGAAAAGCTTAAAGCGATTAAACGTGAGTTGGGAGATATTAATAGTAAAGATGACGAGATTGATAGTTTACGTAAAAAGCTTTCTAAATTAAAGTGTAATTATAAGGTAAAAGAAAAGATTCGAAGTGAAATTTCTAGATATGAAGCTGTTAGTAGTCATTCTCCTGAGGTTGGTATGATTCGTGATTACCTAGATTGGATGCTTCATTTGCCTTGGAATGTCTATACGAAAGATACAAAGGATTTGGCTAAAGTGGAGAGAATATTAAATTCTACTCATCATGCTTTAGGAGAAGTAAAATCTCGTATTCTAGAGTATTTGGCAGTGAAACAAAATACGAATAATTTACGTAGTCCTATTCTTTGTCTCGTAGGTCCTCCAGGTGTTGGTAAGACTTCTTTAGCTCTTAGTATTGCGGAGAGTCTTGGTAGGAAAACGGCTAAAATTAGCGTTGGTGGAATTAATGATGAAGCAGAGATTGTAGGACATCGCCGTACATATATTGGTGCAAATCCCGGGCGCATTATTCAAGGAATTCGTAAGGCTGGTACAGCTAATCCTGTTTTTATTATCGATGAAATTGATAAGATGACGAAGGATATTAAGGGTGATCCTGCTAGTAGTTTATTGGAAGTTTTAGATCCAGAGCAAAATAGTAAATTCTCTGATCATTATATTGAAGAAGAGTTTGATTTATCTAAAGTGTTATTTATTGCGACTGCTAATTATATTGATCAGATTCCTTATGAACTTCGTGACCGTCTAGAAATTATTGAGTTAACTAGTTATACGGAATATGAAAAGTTAGATATTGCGAAAAATCATTTGATTCCTAGAGCCTTAGAAGAACACGGACTAACTTCTTTACAAGTTCAGTTAGATGATGATGCTATCTTTGATATGATTCGGTATTATACGAAAGAGGCGGGTGTACGTGAACTTGATCGTATGATTGCTATGCTATTTAGAAAAATTGTAAAGAAAACGTTATTAGAACAAGAACAAGTATTTTATCACATTCAGGCTAAAGATTTGGTTTCTTTCTTAGGCAAGCGAAAGTTTAGTTATGAAAAGATGGGTAAAAGTGCTGATGTTGGAGTTGTTAATGGAATGGCTTATACTTTATTTGGTGGGGATATTTTACCAATTGAAGTGACTAGTTTCTCCGGTAAAGGTGAACTTATTCTTACTGGTTCACTAGGAGATGTTATGCAGGAATCTTGTCAGATTGCTTTTAGTTATATAAAAGCTAATCGTGAAATTTTTTCAATAGACTATGCTACTTTGTTTGAACATGATATTCATATTCATTTCCCAGAAGGAGCTATTAATAAAGATGGCCCTTCAGCAGGAATTGCTATTACAACGGCATTAATTAGTTTATTTAAAAATAAAGCCGTAGAGAATGATATTGCCATGACTGGTGAAATTACTTTACGTGGTAAAGTTTTAGAAATTGGTGGTCTTCGTGAGAAAGTAATTGGAGCACATCGGGCAGGAGTAAGAAAGATATTTTTACCAAAAGATAATGAAAAGGATTTGGATGAGATTCCTGAAGAGGTAAGAAAGGATATGAAGTTTGTATTTGTTGAACAGTACGAGGAAGTATATCAAAAGATTTTTAAGTAGGTGATATAGATGGCGAAAAAAGATTACCTTAGTCCAGAAGATTTTTTTAATATGATACACTTAAAGAGTGCTCTTTATTATTTTTCTGCGGAGGACTTTATAAAATTGTGTCAAGAGGAGAAACAGTATGCTACTGTTCTTGATTCTTCTATATTACTACTGGAACATGATTTGGGCTTTTTTCGTTTAAATTCTGAGTTTTCAGAGAAGATTTTTAAAGTGATAAATGAGTATCGTTTTCAGTATACTGATTCTTCTTATGTTCCGGTTGTTAATGAGTTGATTTGTCAATTAAATGAAATTAATTCTGGTAATCAGATAGAACAGAATGCTAAGAAAGAACACTATTTAAATTGGCAAGAAGAGGTTAGAGATGTTTATTTTGATGATTCAGAGGATTTTCTTAATACGATTGTTGATGATTATTTTGTCTATTTAAAATTTCAGTCTGACTATGATAAACGGATTCCTAATATTACTATTTATTCTTCTTTAAATTATTTTGCTTATATGTGTCCTGCTGTATTTAGAGATTCTCTTTTTTATCAGAAATCGATAGATTATTTAGAACATCAGGCAAATAGAGTGATACTTGGAAAAATTCATAAGAAAGCTATTATTAAGACTAGGGATACTATTTCCCAAGTGAAAAAGGATTTAAATTAGGTCCTTTTTTTCATATTCTTTTTTTCGTATCATATAATCTGTTAGGAGGGATGATATGAGAAAAGTTATTTCTTTTGATAAAGAGTTAGAATTTAAGACAATGATAGGTGAGATTACTTCAATTTCTTTAGATCAAGATTTGTCATTTCAGGATGAGAGTACTGTCTCTGGTGAATTAGTGGTATCGGGTAAATATAAATTGACTGCAGCTTCTAGGTTAGAAGATGATTTTTTATTCCATTTGCCTATGGAAATTGTTCTTACGGAACGGTTAGATTCGCAGACTCGTAATGTTACTATTGAAGATTTTCGTTATGAGGTAGAGGATAATGATATTTTACTTTGTCATATTGATTTGCTCGTGGAAGGAGTAGAAATTATTGATGATGTAGAAAGTGATTCTAGTGATAGCAGAGAAAATGTTTCTCTTTCTACCGATTCTTCTACTGATGATATTATTGATAGTAGTCATGATGTGAGTATTAAAAATGAGTCATCCACGGATGAGATAAGTTCGGTAGAGTCTACTTTGCTAGATTCTTCTTCATCAGGATCTAGTCAAAGAGAAGAGTCATTCATAGATGTTACACCAGTAATTTCTTCTAATGTTTCCGATAAGTCAGTAGATGTCGATGTTAATATTTCTGTTAATAATCCTGCTACTGATACTGTGGATACTAATACCAATGTTAATACCAATGTAAATTCTGGTGCTAATGGGACAGATACAACTGAGTTAAAAGAGCAAGATGAATCGGATGGAGTAGGGTCATTATTTTCTTCCTTTAAAGATAGTGATGAGACTTTTGCTACTTATTCTGTTTATATTTTTAGAGCAAATGATACTATAGAAATGATTATGGATAAGTATCAAGTTACTAAAGAAGAATTGGAAAGTTATAATGATTTATCATCATTAACGATAGGATCTAAAGTAATTATTCCAACACATATTCATGAGTGATTTGAAAGTTAGAAGATGTTTTTATATTCATGGAGAAAAAGTTATTGATACTTCGGAAGGAGAATTTTTAGTTACTCCTAAGTGTAATGATAAACTTAAAATATTTGATTATTTAGAAAAAAAAGATTTTCCTTTCTTTTTGCCTATGAGAAATTCTACCTCTGATTCTTATGAGGTTTATCCATATGTTGACGATGGTATGGAAGCTGCTGATAAAGCTGTTGATTTGATTTATGTTTTAAGCTTATTACATATTAAAACTACGTCTTATCGGGAAGTTCAGATGGATTCTATTAAAGAAATTTATGAAAAAGTATTACAGCAGATTGATAATTTGAATGAGTACTATCATCAATTACAAGATGAAATTGAAGAACATATTTACATGGCTCCTGATGAATATTTGTTAATTCGTAATATTAGTTTGTTATATGAGAATTTAAATTTAGCTAGAGAATATTTAAATCAGTGGATGGAACTGAAAAAAGACGCGATTAAAGAAAGAGTGGTTTTTCTACATAAACAGCCCTCTCTTTCTAATTTTGTTAATTTTAAGACACCATATTTTATTCATTGGGATTTGTCAGAAAAAGGATATCCTATTTATGATTTTTTATATTTTTATCAAAATCATTATTTGGATTTAGAAATGAATTCTTTATTTGATCTTTATCAAAGTAGGTTTTTATATACTCCTGATGAGAGAGCTTTGTTATTTTGTTTGTTGCTGTTGGATTTAAAAATTGAGCTTTCTTGTGATCATTATCAGAATACTATTTTAGTACATCATCATATTTTATATTCTGCTAAGGTAAGAGAGTTTGTGTTAAAACAAAATCAAGAAAATCAAGAAACAAATGAGAACAAATTCTAGTAATAATATAATAGCATTGAGTCTTGTAGTTATAAAAATGAGTAGGATGATTTGATAGAATATTATAATTATTGTTGCGATAATACTTAGAAGATATAATAGACTATTTCTTCTTTTTTGTTTGCAATAACTACATCTACAGAAGAGATTATGTTTTGTTTTCATTTTATCACCTATTATAATGTATGCAGGTTGTTTTTTAGGTTGACAAAGCCATTTATTTTTACTATAATGTTATTGATAATTATTATCATTAAGGAAGGCTTATGAATACGAGAAATACAAAGCAAAAAGAGATTATTTTAAATACTTTAAGGCAGATGCATAGTCATCCAACGATTATGGATTTATATGAAATGGTTCAGAAAGTAGATCCTTCTATTGGACAAGCTACTGTTTATAGAAATGTATCTAAGTTAGTAGAAGAAGGTTTAGTTATGAAGATTCCAACTAATGATGGTGTGGATCACTATGATGGAGACTGTACAAATCATTATCATTTTATATGTCAAAAGTGTCATAAATTGTATGATTTACATGATGAAAACTTTCCATCTGTTTTGCAAAAAGTAGAAAAAAATAATCATTTTAAGGTAAACCGTGTTCATCTTATTCTGGAAGGAATTTGTCATGAATGCGAATAGCAGTTTGTCTTCTTTACTGTTTTAATAATTATGCAGGAATGCTTGATATACTTAGTAGTTTATGTTACTATACAAATGATAAGTATATTAGGGATTTGTTCCTTTAATATAAAATAAATAAGAAAGAAGGTATTTTAATGGAATTAAAAGGTTCTAAAACAGAACAAAATTTAATGACTGCATTTGCAGGAGAAAGTCAAGCTAGAAATAAATATACTTTTTATGCTAGTAAAGCTCGTAAAGATGGTTATGAACAATTAGCTGCTATCTTTGAAGAGACTGCTAATAATGAAAAAGAGCATGCTAAACTATGGTTTAAGGAATTACATGGTGGAGAAATTCCTGCTACAACAATTAACTTAGAAGATGCTGCTGCTGGTGAAAACTATGAGTGGACAGATATGTATAAGAGTTTTGCAGAGACTGCTAGAGAAGAAGGATTTACAAGACTTGCTACATTATTTGAAAAAGTTGGCGAGATTGAAAAGGAACATGAGAAGAGATACTTAACATTACTTCAGAATATTAAAGATGATAGAGTATTTAAGAAAGATGGAGACAAAATCTGGGTATGCCGTAATTGTGGATATGTTTATACTGGAAAAGAAGCTCTTGCAGTTTGTCCTGTTTGTGCTCATCCACAAAGCTTTATGGAAGTTAAAGCTGACAATTACGAATAATTTTTATTACTTGATTATGAAATCTGCACGTTATGGTGTAGATTTTTTTATGCTAGTTTATTTTGTTGTGCTAAGTAGTATAGATATGAAAAGGTACTGGCGAAAATAATTACACTATTGATAAGTCTTCTCTCTTGAGTATTAGGGATGGTTTGTTCTGTGATGTATATGCAAAGTAGTGTGATTATTGTAATTGTCCATTCTAGTTTTTGTAAGTTTTTTTGCTGCGTATTGTAGGAATTCTTTAAAAGGTTGTTTCCATAGTTAATAAATATGATGACCAGTCCTATGCTTATAATTGTCCAGGATAGAAATGTTTGATTATTGAGTAATGCGTTTTGTTTCATATTCTAGTATATGTCGAAAAGGGTGATTGTTATGTTATAATAGTACTGGTGGTGATGTTTCTTGAAAAAACATGAACTTTTGGTACCTGTTGGTAATATGGAATGTTTATATCAAGCGATTGCAAATGGAGCAGATGCTGTTTATGGTGCTTGCCAGTGTTTTGGTGCAAGAAAGTTTGCTAAGAATTTTACGAATGAAGAAATTGTTGATGCTATTCGGTTATGTCATCTGTATGGTGTTAAGTTCTATGTGACAATGAATACTTTAGTTAAAGATAGTGAAGTTGCTGCTTTTTTAGAGCAAGTCGAGTTTTTATATAAGAATGGCGTAGATGCTATTATTATGCAAGATTTTGGCATGATTTCTTATGCTTTAGCTCGTTATCCTAATTTAGAAGTTCACGCTTCTACCCAGTTGAATAATTCTTTTTATGATATTGTGAAATTACTTTATGAGAAAGGTGTAAAAAGAGTTGTTTTATCTAGAGAATTGTCACTAGAGGAGATTGAGAAGATAGATATTCCTATTGAAAAGGAAGTTTTTATTCATGGCGCTTTGTGTATTTCTTATTCCGGATGTTGTCTTATGAGCTCTATGATAGGTGGTCGTAGTGGAAACCGTGGTGAATGTGCTGGTTCTTGTCGGTTACCATATCAGTTATATCAAGGCGAAAGAACATTATCTGATTCTCAGTATTTATTAAGCACGAAAGAGTTGAATACAAGTTATCATTTTCGTGAGCTTTTGGATAGTAGTATTTATAGTTTTAAGATTGAAGGTCGCATGAAGAGTCCAGAGTATGTAGGCTTTATTACTAGAATGTATCGACGTTTGATAGATTCTAATGGTAGTAGTTTTTCTTTGGATTTAGAAAATGATCAATTAAAGACGATTTTTAATCGTGAATTTACGGCTGGTCATTTATTTCAATGTAGTACTAGTGAACTTATGAATACTTCAAGTCCTAATCACATCGGTCTTACGATTGGTAAGGTGATTTCTTGTGATTGCAAAAGAATAGGGATCCGTTTAGAGAAAGCACTACATCAAGGTGATGGTATTCGATTTTTGGAAAGTGGTAAGGGACTTATTGTTAATTATTTATATAATTCTAAAGGGCTACTTGCCTCTTCAGGGTCTAAAGGTGATATTTGTTATATCGATAATAAGATTGGACTTATGGATTATGAGACGGTATCTAAGACATCTGATTTTTTGTTGACGGAAGAGTTACGAAGACTTCCTGATAGAAAGGTTCCTATTACCTTTAGTGTTAGTGCACATATAGGGCAGGCTTTTACAGTATCTATTAGTGATGGTGTGCGTACAATTGTAGAACAGGGTAGTGTCGTAGAGAAGTCTATTACTTCTCCGGTAAGTGAGGAAAAGATTCGTATTCAACTTAGTAAATTAGGAAAGAGTCCATTTATTAGCCGTGCTTTTACTGTTGATATGGATTGTAATATCTTTATTTCTTTACGAGAAATTAATGAAATTCGACGCTCGTTAGTAGATAAATTAACTTCTGCTAGAATGGAAGTTAGTTATGCTCCTGTTATTCAGGACGTGGAGTTTGAAACATTGCCAATTTCATTTGATAATAGTAAGAGTTGCTCTATATTTAACGAAGAACAATTGAAGACTTGTTTGCGATTAGGATATCAGCGAATTTATGTAAATGATTTTTCTTTGTTTCAAAAGTATCAGTCTCATTCTTGTGTTTATTATTCTATGCCTAGGTGTTTATTTTCTGTGTCTGGGATGTTACCATCTCGTGCTTTGGTAAAAGATTTGTGTTCTTTATCAGGTCATGGTTCTTTTGTTGGAGATTATTCTTTCAATGTTTCTAATATTTATACTGCTTATTATTTATATCAATTAGGTTTGTCTAAACTTTGTCTTTCTGTTGAACTTTCTACTATTGAAGTTAATGATTTTATTTCTTTGTTTTATCAGAAATTTCATTTCTATCCTAATGTTGAAGTTTTGGGTTATGGTGCCGTTGAAGTTATGGTTATCAAAGATAATATTTTAAATTTAAAAAAAGATGATTATTCTTATTATTTAAAAGATTTACATCATAGGTTATTTCCAGTTTATTTTGATGGAGTTCATACGATTGTTTTAAATTATAGTGTACAATCTAAATTAGATTTGTCTAATTTGGATAAGAGCGTTTCAGTTCGCAATCAATTTTTTGGGGAAGATAGTAAGGTTATTTCTGAAATTACAAAAAACGCCTAATTATAGTACTAAAATTGAATGATTTATGGTAAAATAGTTTTAGATAGGAAGTGATATTTCATGGATAATGATACTGAAAAGAAGGTTATACCTAAGAAAAATTATGTAATTACAATAGTTATGTTTGTAACTTTAATTGTTTTGGTTATTTATTTATGTAGTTTATATCATGTTTATGATGAACATCAACGGGAAATTCCAGTAATTCGAGGTACTTTGTCTGAAATCTTACCTGATGAGTTGGACCATTATATTATGGAAAATCCCACTACTGTTATTTATATGTGTACTGCTTCTGATTCTACTTGTAGAGATTATGAAAGGAATTTTAAAAAATTAATTACAAAGGATGATTTGCAGGAAAGTATTATTTATTTAAATTTGAGTGATGTTAATCAAGAACAGTTTACTGATACGTTTAACAGTACTTATCCATATAAAAATTCTTTAAAGACACATTATCCTGCTTTAGTATCTTTTGAAGATGGTGAAATAGAAGGAATTTTACAGGGAAGTTCTAATCATGAATTGACTATTTCTAAGACAGAACAGTTTATTGATATGCATCAGATTAAAAAGCAAGGTGAACAATAGTTGAATCGTATAGCATGATTTATTAATGTAGACATAGAGAATATGTCTACTTTTTATTGGAAGTTTTATGTTTTTTTTGGATAAGAAAATAATTGATTTTGTTAGATTAAAAAATTAAGCTAGTTTTAAAAATTCATTACAATAGTTTGTATAATTAAATTCCATTTTAGGGTGGAGCTTATTTTTTTATTTGAGAAATTAAATTTTGAAAAGAGAAATTCTTGTTTTTTTTCTTATCTTGGTTTAAAATAAATTGACTTAGATTTTTAAGTGTTTAGTGAAGGAGAGGATATCGTGAATCATATTGTTTTATTTGAACCTGAAATACCACAGAATACAGGTAATATTATGAGAACTTGTGTTGCGACGGGTTCTAAGTTGCATTTAATTAAACCCTTGGGTTTTTCTTTAGATAATGCTCATTTAAAAAGGGCTGGTGTTAATTATATTGATAAATTAGAATATCAAGTATATGAAAATTTTGCTGATTTTTCGTCTAAGAACCCTGGTAAATATTATTATTTTACTAGATACGGCAAAAAACCACATTCTAGTTTTGATTATAGCAATTCATCTGGGGATAATTTGTATTTTATTTTTGGAAAAGAGTCTACTGGTATCCCTAAAGAAATTTTAAAGCAAGATTTGGAGCATTGTATGCGAATTCCTATGACTGATGGTGTTCGAGCTTTAAATGTTTCTAATAGTGTTGCGATTGTTATTTATGAGGCATTACGTCAGCAAAATTACGCAGGTTTATTACTTAATGAACCCTCTGATATTGGACATAAAGGTGCTGATTATTTAGAAAGATAGTAAGGAGTTATCTTTTATTATTAAATATAAATTTATTTACGGTTAAGTTGTATTATATGCTATTTTGTAATCTGATCTTATATTTTTTTGTAATGAGGAGTGATTAATATGGAGAAGAGTGAGGTAGAACGTAGTATTATTACTAAATTTCGTAAAGAAATTTGGCGTCCCTTTACTAAGGCAGTGCGTGAGTATCAGCTTATTCAAGAAGGAGATCGTATTGCTGTATGTATTTCAGGGGGAAAGGATTCTATGCTTTTAGCGAAATGTATTGAAGAGTTACAAAAGCACGGGAGAGTCAATTTTGAAGTTCGTTATATTGTAATGAATCCAGGGTATCGTCCGGAAATTTATAAACAGATTTTAGAAAATGCTAAGAATTTAGGTGTTGATATTCAGGTTTTTTCTTCTAATATTTTTGATGTTGTTGATCAACAAGTTTCTTCTCCTTGTTATTTGTGTGCTAGAATGCGAAGAGGTTTTTTATATGCCCGAGCACAAGAATTAGGATGTAATAAGATAGCATTAGGACATCATTTTGACGATGTTATTGAGACAATTTTATTATCTGTTTTTTATGGTGGAGAATATAAAAGTATGCCTCCTAAGTTAAAAAGTACTAATTTTGAAGGTATGGAGCTTATTAGACCTTTATATTTAGTTAGAGAGGATGCCATTATTCGCTGGGCTAAATATAATCATTTAGATTTTATTAATTGTGCTTGTAAGTTTACTGATTCTTCGAATATGGATTCTAAGAGATTAGAAATGAAGTTGTTAGTGCGTGAGTTTGAAAAGAAAAATCCTCATGTGGCTGCTAATATTTTTAAGTCTTCTGAAAATGTTAATATTGAAACCGTCTTAGGGATAAAAAAGAATGGAGAAAAAATCTCTTTTTTAGATACATATGATAAGTAGGGTATTTTATTGTTAGATTTTGTTAGTGTGGTTATTGGTTATTGCTTTGTTAATATGAAAAAATTGTTAGTATTGAATAAAAAGTTCTAAATTCTCTCATAAGAAAGATGAAAGGAGCTTTTTGTTTATGTCTAGATACAAAGTAGAAATTAGTGGTATAGATACTAGTTATATTGAAGTTCTTAGTAATGAAGAGATGAATCAGTTGTTTCAGGAGTTTCATCATGGTAATTTGGAAGCTCGTACAAAATTAGTAGAGGGTAATTTAAAATTAGTGCTATCTATTTTGCAAAGATTTCATCATCGTGTTGAAAATATGGATGATTTATTTCAAATTGGTTGTGTAGGGTTACTTAAAGCCATTGATAATTTTGATTTGTCCCATGAGGTAAAATTTTCGACTTATGCGGTTCCAATGATATTAGGAGAGGTACGTAGATATTTACGAGATAATAATAGTGTTCGTGTTAGTAGGTCTTTGCGAGATATTGCTTATAAGTCTTTAAAAATTAAGGAGCAAAATTATAATCAGACTGGTAGGGAGCCTTCTATCGAAGAGATTGCTACAGAATTGAATGTTAAACCATTTGAGGTGGTACAGGCTTTGGATTCGTTACGTGAACCAGTTAGTATGTTTGAACCTATTTACTCTGATGGAGGAGATACCATTTATTTGTTTGATCAATTAGAAGATAAAACTAATAATAGTGATGACGTTTCACTTAAGATGGCATTAAATGATGCAATAGGACAATTGGAAGATAGGGAGCAATATATTTTAGATGAAAGATTTATTATTGGAAAAACACAGATGGAGATTGCAGAAGAGTTAAATATTAGTCAGGCACAAGTGTCACGAATAGAAAAAGGGGCTATTAAACAATTAAAGAAAGTTTTAAAGTAAGATGCATATATTTTATTAGGTGGTAGGATGCGTTTGTCAGAACTTCAAGGTAAAAATATTGTCAGTGTAGTTGATGGGAGAAATATTGGTAATATTATTGATGTTAATATTATGATGGATGGGCGTATTGAGTCTTTGATTATAGAGCGTGGAAAATCTATTTTTAATTTTAATCGTGATGGTGATACAAAAATTTTATGGAAGGATATTACTAAAATAGGAGAAGATGTTATTTTAGTAAACGTTACTTTGAAATGAATTTAGGTAAGAAGATAGGTTTCACTTTTATCTTTTGTCTTGTCATTTCTTTTTTTTGTGTATCTTTATTGGGAAAGAAAGTTAATCCAATTTTGTTGAATTATTTAAATTTAGAAGTGGAAAGAGTGACTTCCAATGTTATTGATTCGACGGTAAATGATGTTTTGTCGCAAGGACTTACGCAAGAGTTGTTTATCGTTTCTAAGAATGCTTCTGATGAGATTGAAATGATTGATTATAATTCTCAGGAAGTAAATTCGTTATTATCTGATATTAATCAACAAATTTATTTGAGATTAAAAAAGCTTGAGGAAGGTGATGTTAGAGAGTTTGATTTATCATCATCCTTGTTAGGAAATGGTTTTCAAAGTGTAGAGAATGGTGTTGTTTGTGAAATACCATTGGGCTCTTTAACAGGTAATGGCTTTTTTAATAATCTGGGTCCGATTATTCCTATTAAGATGTCATTTTTAGGACAAGTTAGTAGTAGCTTGAGGACAAAAGTCACAAGTTATGGGATTAATAATTTATATTTAGAAGTGTTTGTTGATGTTGAAGTGAAAGAACGTATATCTTTACCTAGATCTTCAAAAGATGTCACTATTCAAATAGAAGCACCATTAAGTATAAAAATTATTTCTGGAAGTGTTCCTGATTATTATGGAGGAATTGTTGGAAAAAACTCAGAGACAGTTTTTTTTGAACAAAAGAGTTAATCTTCGTTTTATATGATATAATTACAATAGTAAAGTTAAAAAATGAAAAGGTGATGAAATGAAAAAATTTGAATTTAATGGGCAAGTTTACGAGTTATTATCAGATGATAATTGTTTTGATTTTGATTATGTAAAAGATTATGTAACGGATTATTTTAAAGATTTTGACTATATTTTTGGCGATTTTTCTGGTGATAAGGTGCGATTAAAAGGTTTTTTTCAAAGTGAACATAAAAATGTAAAAAAATATAATGATATTAAATATTTAGAATATTATCGCAAAGAGTATTGTAATTACGGTGCAAAAACCTTTTTATTAAAAAAAGTTAATAAAAAATAGTTGTATTTTCTTTAAAATACGATATAATTGTATTATATGGATAATAAAGGGAGGACAATTTATGGAAGAAAAGAAAATGATGAAAATCGTAGCTGAAGATGGTTCTACTGAGGAAGTAGAAGTTGTATTTGCTTTCGAATTTAAAGATAATCAAAAAGAATATGTAATTTATACTAAGAACGAAAGAGATGATGATAATAATATTACTATTTATGTCTCACATGTAGATCGTTCTAGTGGTAATCCTAAACTTTTAGGAGTCGATAGTGAAGAAGAGTGGAATAGAATTAAAGATGTATTGCGTGAACTTGCTAAAGGAGAATAATGTTTGAGGAGGGATTATTATGAATGAAAATGTAGTTTTCAAGGAGATTGCTTTAGATGAGATACAGACAGGCATAGGTAGTAGACGTATTAAGATGAAGCCTGTATCTATGGATCAGCTTTTGCTTAAAGTAGCTAAGTATAGTCCTTTGCCTGTTGCTAATGCTAATACTGATGTAGATGTTTCTGAAGCAACACAAACTTCTTCTGTTTCTGTAGCATCTCCTACTTCTAATGTACAACCTACGAATATTATTAAACCTTTAAGTTTAGATAATTTTCAAATAAAGGATATTAATAATTTTTTCTCGGTTCCTTTTTCTTCTATTGAATATCAACCTATTCGTTTGACTGATTCTATGTATGCTGGAGTACATGCTTCACTTGCTAAACGGAATTCTGTAGCTGCAAATCTTTCTTTTACTGCTCCTATTAGTGATTCTGTAGTATCATCAGTTGATAGTGCTAATAGTTATGTTGTACCAGTTACTATTGACACTAGTGCAGTTGATACTCAGAAGGTTCAAGATAGCGTGAGTGCTGCTTTTAATCCTGTAGAAGAAAATGTTAAAAAGGTTGGATATTCTAATTCTAAGGCTAAAGTTGAAAAGTATACTGATAACGATGTGATTATGAAAGACGTTCCTAAATTTGGACATATCAACGATAGTATATTTGCTAGTGATAATGGTGGTAGTGTAAATGAAAACGCTAGTGTCGATGCTGTTTATTCTGAGCAAGTAGATAGAGATGTTCCTATTGTCACTCCTGTTAGAGAGGATAATGTTGTTGCGTTAGAAGAAAATAAAGATTCAGAAATTCAACAATTTGTTTTTGAGCCTGTGATAAAGGATGTTGCTTCTGTAAAATCACCAGATGTTTACGTTGATACTTCTGATTCTAATGTGGAGAATGATTCTGATATTATTGATTTTGCTAAAGCTAAAGCAATTATTGAAGAAGAAAAGAAGAAGGCAGCTAGTTTAGATGAACAGAAACAAGAAGAAGAGAAAAGGTTAGAGGCTGCTGTTAAGAATTGTGAAGAGCAACGTGAAGATTATAAAAAGGTATGCCAACAGGTTAAAGAAGAAATTGCTTTTTGGCAGCAGACTAATAAAGATAGGCAACAAGAAGTTCAACAACTTGAAGAAAAACGTCTTCAACAAGAAAAGATTGCAGCAGGTTATGCTCAACAAAAAGAGGAAATTACTAGTTTAATTTCAGGTGCAGTTTCTTATAATGATTCTACACAGTATGTAAAACAACGTGTTGCTTAATTTTAAAAGAAGGATTTTTGTTGAATCGTGTTGGTGAATATTAATTGAAATAAATAGTTATTTATGGGGCTGTAATGAAATGAAATAATTTCATACAGCTTTTTTCTTGGCATTTTTTTGTTTTGGAAAAGGAAAATTTTCCTTTTTTAAATCGGATGATTTTTCCCAATAATTACTTTTAATGTTATTACTTTCAATTAAAGTAAACAGCTTCCTGACATTTCTACCTAAATACATAAGCATTATTTCACAGGATACCTTTTCTAAGCCACGTCTTCTTATTCGTTCATAGCTCATATTTTGTTTGATTTCTCCAAAAGTTCCTTCCACTTGAATACTTCGATTAATTCTTATTTCTATACCATTAGGACTAAGCAAATTTTCTCTTGCTTGTTCCTTTAATAATTCATAATCAGGGATTAATTCATATAATCGATAATCTAAATCTTTATTTTTTAATTTTTTCTTACAAATATATGCATAACCACAATTATTGCAACCTGTAAAGCGATAGAGTTTACTTTCCTCATATCTCTGATGATGACTAAAATCAAAGGGTATTTCTTCACCAATACAAGTATTTAAACATAATACTCCATCATTAAATGTATAAAATAACTGTGGATTTTTTCCATCTGCTTCACCTGTCCATGATTGAAATTTTACATAATTATTTATACCATGTTCTCTCATATATTTATAATTTATATAAATTCCGTATCCTGAATCTGCACATTCATTTTGAGGATATTCGTTATAGTATTTGAAATATAGATCGTTCATTGGAATAAATGTATAATGATCACTTCTATCTTGAAAAACACCATACATTGTAATTAAACCACTTGAAACTAGAACTTGAATATTATATCCAGCATGAAAATCATGACTTAATTTAGAATAATAATCTTCCTTTAAAATCATAGCTGTAGCATCGTGATCTGTTTTAAAATAAGAATTCCTATTTTCACCACAAATCCGTTCTTTTTCTTCATATTCTAATAATTTGATTAAATATTGATTAGCCAATTTGTACTTTTTTTGTTCTTTTGTTAATCTTTTACCCCTGCCACTTGGTATTGAGTAAACATTTATTTCTTCTTTAGAGATGTATTTATTAATCAATTCATTTAGTTTACAGCTTTTTATAAAGTTTCTCTCAGTTATTTCAAACCCCATTTCTAATAGTAGTTCTTTAATTTTACTATCTAATCGTTTGTGAAAGGCAGTAGGTTTCCAGACAAATTTATATTTATTGGCATTAGCTTCTATTTTTGTACCATCTAAATATTGGTTACTTGTATCTAAGTGAAATTCTTCTATAATAGCTTTGGTTATCATAGAAAAAAATTCATATTGATAGGGTAATATATACTTATTAATGCATTCCTTTATTACATTATGACTAGGCTGTTCTTGTTGCATCAAATAAATGATTCTTAAATCGAATACACATAGTTTTTCTATTTCTCTTAAACTACTTTTGAATTGAGAAAAACAATAAATTATAGTAGCAACCAAATTATAGGAATCATATCCATTTCTTCCGTTTTTCTTTTGTACGTTTTCAATTAAAATTCCTATATTGCTTTTATTTAAAATGGATATAAATTTATCTATTTTTTCGAATTCCTCATAGCACCTATTTGAGGGTACTATGAAAATTGGCCTTTTTGTGTTAAAATAATTCATGTGATACAACTTCTTTCGACAATTAGATTGTATCACAAACCGCGTTAGAAGCTATATTTTCTAACGCTTTTTAAATTTTATAATAAACAAAAAAGAGTGTAATGAAATTACTTCATTTCATTACAGCCCCTTTTTTTGCTCTTAATCAAAAGTTTTTGCCATAAAATGATTAAAATTTCGATATCTAAAAGTTTTTTTTAATATTTTTACAGTTTTTCTAAACTTTTATTTTGTCATGGTGTATTGATTAATATAGCTATAATAGAAAAAAAATTAGGAGTATAAGTTGAAAACCTTCGATAATTTTATAATTTTAACTTTAGTACGGGTAGTTTTAGAACGAAAGAAATTAGATAAAATAGAAATATTGTTATCTTCAATATTTGGTAAATATAATTTATAATTGTTAGTGGAATGTGTTATAATTTTCCATACTTATTTGGAAAATCACATTGTATCAGATTACATTATTTATAATAAAATTAAAAGAAGATGTTATTATTATCTTCTTTTGTAGAATTTTGTTATACAAATGTCTAATTTCCTTTTTTTGATCATATTATTAAATATGAAAAATAAAATTAGATATTATTATAATTTTAACGATTTTACTCTTGTCATGATTAATAAAGATATTTACTATTTTAAGTATCAAGGTTTCTTTTATTCTTTTGAGAGAATTGATAATATAAATTACTTTCGCACTATACTTTCTATTCTTCGACTTCTTCCTAATTCACATTACTTTAGAATTGTTTCTAATATTTATAATGATGAATTTTGTATGATTGATAATCAATTTTATGCTTTGTTTATGCGTGAAATTATTTCTTTTTCACTTTTTGATGAAATAATTAATTTGCCAATTTTGCCTTATAATATATCTAATGTTGAAGTATTTCCATGGGATTATTTATGGATAAAAAAAATTAATTATTATGAATATCAAATCCAGCAAATTTTTAATGCTGATACTTCATCAATAATTAATGATTGTGTTTATTATTATATAGGAATGGCTGAAAATGCTATTTCTTATTTAAAGTATAATTCTGCAAACTTTTCTTCTAAACTATATTTGTGCCATAGGCGTATTTCTATGAAAGATTTTTTTCATCCACAAAATGTTGTGATTGACTGTTATCCAAGAGATGTTTCCGAATATATAAAATATTTATTTTTTTCTAATACTTATCGCAACTTTGATTTTTTTTCTTTTTTTAGTATGTTGCATTTTACATTTAACGATTTTATTTTATTATATTCTCGTTTATTGTTCCCATCATATTTTTTTGATGTTTATGATAATATTATTAATCATCGTTCTGATGATTTGAAATTAAAATCTATTTTATTACGTGTTGATGAGTATAATGATTATTTGGTATATGTTCATACTATTATTTGTCAATTTATTGTAATTCCTGATGTTTCTTGGCTAAAAAAGTGATTTTTAGGGTATATTTTTTACTTCTTTTATTTCAGGTATTTCATTTTTTAAAATTTCTTCAATACCATCTTTTAGTGTTATGTCCATCATCGGACAACCTTCACATGTTCCTGTCAATTGTACATATACGATATTATCTTCATATTTAATAAAGGTTAAGTCTCCTCCGTCGTTAATAAGATATGGTCTTATTTTTTCAATCAATAGTTTGATTTTTTCTTCTGTTTCGTTTTTCATTTTTATCACCATTGTTATTATACCTTTTTTTCTTTAAATGGTAAAGTATTATCTTTTGCTTGTTATTGTATAATTTTGATGGTATACTGATTATGTTGGGATGTGTGATAATGAATCAATATAAAAAGAATCAAATAGTTAAAGGGTGTGTCACTGGTATTGAAGATTATGGAATATTTGTAAGTTTAGATAATTATTATAGTGGATTAATCCATATTTCTGAAATTTCTGATTTTTTTGTAAAAAATCCTGCAGATTATGTTCATGTGGGTGAAACGATTAGAGCGAGGGTTGTAGATGATAGTGATCTTGATTCGTTTCATGTTAGATTGAGTATCAAAAATATGAATTATCGGTTTAATAGTCGGTATAGGAGAGTAAAAATTCTTGAAACAAGTAAAGGCTTTGTCACTTTGGAGGAACATTTACCTATATGGATTGCAGAAAAAAAGCAACAAATAAATGAAAATATGCAAAAAAATTAAAAAAAGTTAGTTGATAGTATTGACAAACCCTATTTTTATTGGTATATTTAGTACTGTCAACTGACATTTACGGGCGATTAGCTCAGTTGGTTAGAGCACCTGCCTTACAAGCAGGGGGTCACAGGTTCGAGTCCTATATCGCCCACCATGCCGAAATAGCTCAATTGGTAGAGCAACTGACTTGTAATCAGTAGGTTCCGGGTTCAAGTCCTGGTTTCGGCACCATTTTTTTTGGAGAGGTAGCGAAGAGGCTAAACGCGACAGACTGTAAATCTGTTCCTTCGGGTTCAATGGTTCGAATCCATTCCTCTCCACCATCGTATTGCCTCGTAGCCAAGTGGTAAGGCATCAGACTTTGACTCTGACATGCGTTAGTTCGAATCTAACCGAGGCAGCCATTATTATATGATCTGTTAGCTCAGTCGGTAGAGCATTTGACTTTTAATCAAAGGGTCATGAGTTCGAATCTCATACAGATCACCATGTGCCTGAGTGGCGGAATTGGTAGACGCACAGGACTTAAAATCCTGCGAGATTCAACCCTCGTGCCGGTTCAAGTCCGGCCTTAGGCACCATTTTAATATTTACTCATTAGTTTCTGATGAGTTTTTTTATAAACTGTGTTATAGATTTTTAAAAAGTGTTGACATAGTTTAAATGATTTGTTATAATCAATTTGTCGTCTGAAAAGACGTTTTGGAGGAATACCCAAGTCTGGTTGAAGGGACCGGTCTTGAAAACCGGGAGGTCGTGCGAGCGGCGCAGGGGTTCGAATCCCTTTTCCTCCGCCATTATATCGCGGGATGGAGCAGTTCGGTAGCTCGTCGGGCTCATAACCCGAAGGTCGTAGGTTCAAATCCTTCTCCCGCAACCAATTTGGTCTCATGGTGCAGCTGGTTAACACGTCTGCCTGTCACGCAGAAGATCGCGGGTTCGAGTCCCGTTGAGACCGCCATATGGCTTCATAGCTCAGTCGGTAGAGCAAGGGACTGAAAATCCCTGTGTCGCTGGTTCGATTCCCGCTGGAGCCACCATTTTGTTTATAACTTAGTTTTATATAAATTGGTTACGTACTGCGCTCGTAGCTCAGTTGGATAGAGTGTTTGGCTACGAACCAAAAGGTCAGGGGTTCGAATCCCTTCGAGCGCACCATATTTCGGGAAGTGGCTCAACTTGGTAGAGCACTTGGTTTGGGACCAAGGGGTTGCAGGTTCAAATCCTGTCTTCCCGACCATTTGAAATTAAACGTTGATTTGTCAACGTTTTTTTTGCTTATATATGATTATAAAGTTTAGATATTTTATCTTTTCTTATTTCAAAATTAGTTCCGTGATTATAGGTTTGGCCATATTTGTTTCCTTTTTTATAGATTCCAATGTTGAATGATATTTTTATATCTCCTGTTTCAATTAATGATAAAAATGTACTGAAGTCTTTAAGCTTGTAAAAATCAATTTTTGTATATCTAAAGTATGTTTTATTATATACATACTTTTTTTCTGCTTCAATAAAAGCTAAATATTTTATTTTGTTGTCTAATTTTTCTTTTAATGTTGTGAAATTCCAAAAGCAACTTTTTTCAAGTGTTTTTTTCTTTTTGTCGAATATTACTAAATATATTTTTTTTGAAAAGTTGTGTTAAACTTTATGACTGATTAATATATTCGGCGTAAGCAACATTTAAATCGATAGGCATATCAATAGAGAAAATTTTACTTGATTTAACAT
>CASEGV010000001.1:52482-370971 GCA_949287595.1 uncultured Mycoplasmatota bacterium | reverse complement strand
TTGGTAATATTAATGAACCTTCCTTAGATAATACTAAAATAAATATAGAAGATAGTCGAAAAAATTCTTTATCAGACTATAAAGAAAATTTTGTTGGAACTATTAACGAACCTACATTATCAAATTATATTGAAGACTTTATAGGTGATATTAAGGAACAACCACTTGGAGATACTAAAGTAGATATAGAGGGTGAAATAAAGGATTCTTCCTTAAATGATACTAGAATAAATATAGAAGATAATCTGGAAACTACATTAACTGATTATATAGAAGACCTTATAGGAATTATTAATGAACCTTCTCTTGAAGATACTATAATTAATATACCAGACTCAGATAATAATGCTCCAAGAACAGAAGGAAGTTATAATTATATTCCAGAAGATAATGCAGCATTATATGAAGAATCTATAGAAAGACCTGACTCAGATAATAATGCACCAAGACAAAATGCAGATTATAATTATGTTCCAGAAGATAATGCAGCATTATATGAAGAATCTATAGAAAGACCTGAAACGTCTATTGGCCCTAGACAAGATAGGAGATTATATAAACCGTTAACTGAAGAAGAACTAGAAAACTATGAAACTATAGACGAAGTTAATGGCGAATATAAAGAAAATATTCCAGAAACTTCCATAGGACCTAGAGTAGATAAAAAATTATATAAACCATTAACCGAGGAAGAACTAGAAAACTATGAAACTATAAACGAAGTTAACGGTGAATATAAAGAATCTCTAATAAGATCTACTACTCCAATTCTTGGAAAAGACTCTGAAGGAAAAGATATAAAACAGGAAGATTATAATTACTTAGATGAACAATCTACTAAAGATATTATAGAAGGAAAGGGTAATAGAAAAAGAATAAATCTAGAAGAAGTTGATAAAAACTCTAATTTATATAGAGGAGACGGCACTAAAGAGGACATGCCTTCATACAAACTTCCAGAATTTAATATAGACTCATTAAACTTAAATAACTATATTAGATGGGCCGCCGAAAAAACTGTAGGACAATTAAAAGGTGGTAAAGGAAGAGATTTATTAATGGATGAAACTATAGCAGCTTTAGTAGTTGCTAGAGAAAAATTAGAAAAAATAAGTAAATCTAACCGAGATCGTCTTCCTGGAAATGATATGGGATTAATAAGTGATTTGGTTAGTGGCGGTGTTTCAGGGGCTCTAGATAACCTAGGAAATAGAATTGGAGATGCGGTAAGTGCTAATTTTGGAAAAGAAATAGATACAAAAAATCCAATAAATAGGCCAGAAACTGGAGATTCAGGAGAAGAAACTGGGACTACAGGATGGACTAGTGGAAATAATAGATATTCATCTTCAATGCCAGGAATTGGAAATAGTGTAGAAAGTCCTTTCGGAATGAAAGAATTTAATCTTCATAGAAAAATTTCCGGAGCAAAATCAAATCAAAGTGAGTCTAGTTCATTTTGGAAAAAAGTTGGAGAAACAGCTAAAGATACTTTATTAGGAACTGGATCCTCTGAAAAAGATTATTCATTCAAGACTAACTATCTGTCAGGTAATGGAATAAGGATGACTTTAGAAGACTTATGTAATATGTCTCCAGAAAATTCTAATTTGGATTCTGTAGAAAATTTAATGAAACTTTTAAAATCAAGTCCTTTCATTACCACTACAAATAAATTCACTTCTGATCCCCAATATGGATACAGATCCCAAACATTAGATACTAATGCTTACTGGGAATTAACATTAGAACCATATGTAGGAGTAGAAAATGGAAACATATCATATCTTCCTGGAATTCATGAAATAAATGCAATTAATATAGCCCAACATGGAGTAAATACAACTTACAATAGATGGATTCCGTACACTTCATTTGATCTTCAAAAATCTAAAATGACTTCAAAAACTCTTTCACTATACGATGGAGAAATAAGCTATCCAATTAGTATGGAATTTACTAATGAATTTAGATTAAGTATAGCAGATGATCAATACAAATCTTGGAGAACTTATTTTGAAAGATGTGCTCAAGTAGCTATATATAATAGTGAAGGACATGACGAAAATTATTATAAAAATGGAGGATCTGGAGATTCTTTAGAAATAACTGCAATAGATACTAGTAATGTATGTATTGCTATGTATAAAAACATATGCTTTAGATGTAGAATCTATGTAATGACCCCTCAATATAGTACTATTAGAAAATTTGATTTATTATTAGTTTTAAAAGATTTTTCTGAAGAATATACTGGTGATATTGATGGAGGAGCTGGTGATTTAACCGTATCTTTCAGTATTGTTGGAGAAAATCCAGCTAACGTTCCTATGAAATCAAATACAATTAATCCACCAGAGAAAAAAGATTCTGGAAAAGATTACTCTTCTATTATAGAAGGAGGAGTTAATAGTATTATAGGATTAATAAAATAAAATAAATATAAATTATGTATCTAAAATTAGGAAATACTAATATAAAATATTCTACTAACCAAGATGATTTTACTATATTATCTCAAGTAGTAAATTCAGGATTATCTTATGAAAGACCAGTATTTGTAAGAACTCCTGACGAATTAAATATTTGGTTTGGTGATAGTTTTACAGATAAAGAATATTTCGATGAATTATTAAGCTCGGGAATTACACTATTTTTATACAAACCTATAAATTCAAAGGAAAATATATACTCTGATGGATACATAGATCTTTCTGAATATACTGTAAATCCTAAAATTTACGATACTATAAATGACTTACCTGAATATCAAGAAGGATCTAAGATAAAATATAAAGTACTTTCTGAAAATGGTGAATTTGAGGAAAATAATGTAAATTATTCATACTATATCTATATTAATTCTATAGGATATACTAAAGTATCTGAATTGCCACAAAACATAGATACTAATAATACAATGTCCTTGAATAATAGGGATACATTAGATATATGTTATCCAGAATATATTGGTCCATCCTATAATTTTCCTATTTATAGAGAAAATGAATTTGGGACTATTTCTAAGTACCCAGAAGAAGATAATATAGATAAAGATTTACTACTAAATCATTTACCAGATCTTGAAAAAATATCTTTAAAATATCAAACATTAGGATTTAGTTATATATATAATAATTTATTAAACTTTTTTCCAGAAGATGAGCAGAAATTAGAATCAAAATATATTATAGTAAAGAAATTAAATCCTGAAACTAATAAATTAGAAGATATATTAATTTGGTTTAAATATGAAAATAGTGTAATACCAAGTATTCCATCTCAGTATTATAAAAGCGTTATATCGATAGATTTAGAGTCTTTAAAGGATAATAAAAATGTGTTTGATTACATTGCAAAAGAAATCTTTGAAAAAGAATTAGGATATATTGTAGAAAAAATAAATGATACTGAGTACAAAATATATTTTTCATACTCAATAGATGTAACTAATTTTAACAATATTCCAGGATTTTATCTTGAACCAGATTTTTACACAACACATAATATTTTATCATCATTAAATAAAAACTCAAAAAGAATTAGTTTTATATCAAAAACAATAGGAACTGATAACGATGATACTATATATCAAGACTCAGATATATCTATTAATATAAAAAAATTAAATAGTAAGGATAAATACAGAATTACTATAAAAAGATATGAATATACTGAAATTTTTGAAGGTGGAGTATTTACAATTGGAGAAGATAGAATAGATGATATAATAACACAACAATCTAAATTAGTTAGATGTAATATTGTCAGAACTTATATAGATGATGATAATAATGAAATAGAATATAAAGAAGATTGGAAAAGTACAAATACAAGATGTTCAGATCTTCCAGAAGGTACTTGGTATTTAAAAAGAGCTGTAAAAGAAAATTATAGTATAGAATATTATTGGAAATCATTTAATAGTATAGTTAATTCAGAACAATCTAGGATGATAGACTTTTTCTTAATTCCGGATATATATAAATATACTAACGGAATAATTTCTGAGTATTCCTACTATCCAGAATATCTAACACTTCTTGATACTGCTAAAAAACTTAATATTCAAATATTAATACAAAATTCAGATAACGGTTGGACATATAAAGAAGTTGATAATCTACCTAATATTAATGAAGCTGAAAGTAATACAGTCTATATACTAGAAACAGAACAAGGCGCAACTAAATTTTATATTTTAGTTAATGAAGAATTAACAGAGACTGTAGATCCTGAAATAATTAATACTTACGGAAATAATTATATATTTAATTATATTGAAGATTTAGATAATAGATTAATTTACTTCTTTAGACCAATTACTATATACGGAAATCTTAGACCTGGATATTATATATTCTTATTAAGTGTGCTAGAAGATACATATAGTGTCAGTACATCTAAAATTATATACGATACTCCTACATCAAAACCATATGAAGATGAAAGTATTGAAGAAAATTTAGAAAAGTATAAAACTAATTATTTAGTATATAATAATCACATGTATTATTATAAAAAATATCAAAATGGAGAAAATTTTAATACTTCAATATGGATGAGATTTTGTATAGGGAAAGTAAATCGTGAATTAGAAAAAAATAAATGGAATATCATAAGCACAAAATCAGTTGGAACTATAAGATCTAAAGTCGAGACAATATTAGCAAAAATATCTAATAGTTATTCTTTCATAGACTCATTAATGTTAACAGGATTATATATAGACTTACCCAATAATAGAGTAGGAATTGAAATTGAATCAAGAATGAGTGATCTAGTAAATAATAACATGGAAATAGATATTACTCTAAATTACGATAAAAATAATAACTAATAAATTTAAATAATAATTATGGCAACAGTTGCAAGTTTAGTCCGTGGAAGTGACGGATATATGAAATTTATTGATTATCAAAGTACATATAAAGATAATAATAAAGAGTTTCTACGTGGAGACATGTGGCAACTTAATTTCCTAAATGTTCCTAAGATAGTATATTTTCCAGGAACTGATATCTTTAATGCTAGATTAAATCAAGTTTCTGTAGGTATTGACTACTCTGTTAATGGATTTGAAAAAAGAATGCGTGGTAACTATACAATTATCCAAAAAACAGGTCAAAATACAGCTGGAACATTAAGTTTAGCATTTGTAGATAAAGAAGATCAAGCAATTACTTATTGGTTTGATGACTATCGTCAAAAAATCGCTGATAGAGATACTAAATATTCATTCAGAAAAGATGATCTTGTATGTGATCTACAACTAATTATAACCAACTCTAGTCGTATAAGTGTAAGAAAATTGACTTTCTATAATTGTATTCTACAAGATGCCCCATTAGATGAAAATGGTCAAATGGAAGACGGAACAGATCGTAGTGATATTAATGTAACTTTCCAATTCGAACATTACGATAGAACTTTTGATAATATTTAAATTTAACTTTAAAGAAAGTATTCCTAGGAATACTTTCTTTAAAAATATAAATCTATTATGATAGTTAAAAGAAAATTATTTGGAAAGAAAAAATATCCTAAAGATTGGGACGAAGAAGATGAGAAATATCTAGATGAAATAAAGAAGCAAGAAAAGAAAAATTTGATTAGAGATATTTCTTTAACTACTTTAGGGCTATGTCTCCATCCTTAATAGAAACTTTAAGATATGATAAACCAAAGCCGCATATAAAAACAGGATTAATAGTGGGTTCTACACTGGGTGGATTAAGTTATTATGTTCATAAAAATACTGTTAAGAATAGACAAAATTCCTATAGAAGATTAGATACTAAAGAAAAAAGACGAGAACGAATTATGGAAGATAATCTAAAAAAGAACCCAATAATAAATAGAAGATTAATTTAATTAATTTACTAGAAATGATTATAAAAAGAAAAATCTTTACCGAAAAACTTCCAGATTCTAGGATTGGGATTGGATGGATTCAGGATAAAAATGATAAAGTAAAATCTGAAAAATACTTAAGAAAAGCAAAAGATGCTGCTGATAAAAGTTTTGAAAAACGTAAAGATCCTGATAAAGCAATTAAAGCTTCTAAAAATCAAGTAACTAAAGAAGTTTTAAAAGAAGAGTTACCAATTCCAGTAGGAAAAGCTATTGGATATGGAGCTATTGGATATGGGGTATCAAAATCACCAGAATTAATTAATAAGATTTTAGATTCCGATATCAACTTAAGAAATCTTCCCAGAATTCCTTCAGGATTATCTAATAAATTAAAGAAAAATTCTGGAAAAGTAGCATCAGCTGTAGCTTTAGGGACTTTATTATACAATTCTCCAAAAATAAAAAAGAAAATAGATTCTGCTAGAGAAGGTGCTAGAATAAACACTGAAACTAGATTAAAAAGTCTAAAAAACAAAAAATAAAATAAAGAAATAGAGTTGCATTTAAACTCTATTTCTTTCTACTAATAGAAAATCTTTCTATTTTATAGCATCACTTATTTCTCCATTAGGTTTTATTTCAATTACTTTAGCTCCTTTTTCTAAAGCTTTCTCTAAAAATCTATACTTCCGTTTACTTTCTATGCTTGAAGTAATTCCCAAAAAAATTGCCGGAATTAATACTAAACCTATTCCCAAAGAAATAAGAAATACTTCTTCAGTATTTTCCCTTACAAATTTTTTAAACCTTGATTCTTTTCTTTGATCCTTTTCCATAATTCTTTTATTTTAAATTAATACAATTATAAGGCTTTAAAAGTATTTGAATCTGTACTAAAATTTACATATCAATCTTTAGATACAACTGCATAATAGCCTTCTGGAATTTTCCAAATTGATGGATTTAATGCTTCTTCTGGAATTATGGTACCCTCTAAGATTGGATATAAGTCTGCCACTACAGAACGTAATTCTGGCAAAGGATTTATATACACTAATCCATTTTCTATTTCTACAATATTAGTTTCTCTTAATTTTAATACTTGTCGTTTCATAATTTTATATAATAAATTCTACATATATAAGAGTTTTAGAGAAAAATATAAGGAGAAAGTTTTCCTTCTCCTTATTAAGCTATATCATATTATTTCTTTTTAGGCTGTTTACTAGTAGTTACTACATTCTCAGGCTGTTTATCTGAAGATCCTAGGATTAATTCTAATACCCCACCAGGATAATTTTTCGCAGTAATAAGATCAATCTTATTATTAGGAAACAGAGAATTGTGAACTTTTATTCTACAATTTAAATAGTTAACCCTAAGCATTATGTTAACTAAGTTATCCTCTTTATAAAGTTCTTCTGCCCATTTCGCAGCATTAAAATTGATTAAATTACTGGCAATATCTGTAGTTGAAGTAGACCCAAGATCAAACATAGCCTCTATTTTATTTACTTTTTCAAATAGAGCAGTTCTATAAGACATAATCGCAGAATAGCTAGCACTTTCAGCCATTGATACAGCATTATCAACTCTCTGTTGTCTTAATTCATCTGAACTAATAGACAATCTTTCTGACATTGATTTCATATTAATTTCTTGTTTAATTGTTAATAAAATTTATTTATTCTTTCATATATAAGGATTTTAGAAATTAATAGAAGGAGAAAAAAAGAGAATAATACTAATATTATTCTCTTTAATAATAGTTTAATATCCCTTTACTTTAACAGAAGCGTCAAATTTTTCATGACCTGTTCTCAATCTAGAAACTAAATTATATTTCCCAGAAATTATAACATCTCTAGTTTCTCCTTTATTCAAGTGAAAACTTCTATTTCCAGATTTTTTATCATAAAATTTAACATTACTTCCTCCATTAGGGATATCAATATTTACAAAATCAATATCTCCGTTTCCGAGATCTTCTACAATCCTAATTCTCTTTCCATGATCATTTACCATAGATACATTTCCTGACGTAACTTTTAAAGGATCATCATTGTCAGGATAAATTTTTTGACATAATCCTTCTGATTTTTTTAATTTATTACGTAGTATTATACCTCCACATAATAATACGATTCCTCCTGTAATCGTTAAAATTTTAATAAGTCTTTTCTTTGTTCTCTTTTTCATAATTAGTCTATTTAAAAATTAATACAATTATAAGGCTTTCAGGGAAAACGTAATTTTGCTACTTTCCTCAGGTATGTCCCTTATTTCTGAAGACAAAGGCGTTAGCCCTTCCACTCTTTCCTTTTAAACTTGAATGAAACCCCTATAAAGTGTTATAAGAAATTATTCTATTAAAATTGATTCTTTCCCTCCCATTGAAAGGAGGGAAAGAAAGGAAAATAAAAGTGTCCATTTTTTCCACAAATTAAAATATATATTATATATTCCCAATAAAAACCATAATTAATGCCCATTTTACATTTATTATAACTTATTATCCTTACAATTGAGTTAAAGGGAAACTCCTTTGACTTTATAAAAATAAGACAATTTAATGAATTCTATAATAAATATAAGTTATGATAAATAAATTAAAACCATTTATTATACCGTTTGGAATTAGATTTTTAGGAGAGTGGAAAGATTTCTTTTTCTATAAATTACCTCCTAAATGTATAATAAATAAGCAGATACCAGGTTGTGGTTTTACAGAAAGAGTAATTAACGGAATAGAAAATTGTATATTGGCTGAACCTAGAATTGCGATTCTAGAAAGCAAATATGGTAAACATACTAATGATGTTTACTTAGTAAAGAATGAATTACTTGATTCAGATCCTGGAGTAGATAAGGATTTGAGCAAAATAGATAAGTCTCAAAGTATATCTCAACAAATATCTAGTGGAGATATATTTGAGGAAAAGCTTAAAGATTGTATTGATCCTAATCAAAGAAAAAAAGATATATATAATCGATTAATGAGAGAAATTAAAGATTATATTAATATGAGAGACTTCTACGGTAAACCTTATAAAATCTTAGTAACTTATGACTCTTATAGGATTGTGCAAGATATTTTAATAGCATTAGGTAAATTTAATACTTTCTATACAATAATAGATGAATTTCAAAGTATCTTACATGATTCTAGATTTAAGAGTAATACAGAAAATGAATTTTTAGGATATCTTAAGAAATCTCATTCAGCTATATTCGTAAGCGCTACTCCTTTACTGGATAGATATTTAAATATGTTGGATGAGTTTGATGGTCTTCCATATATAGAATTTGATTGGTTAACTGAAGATCCAATAAGAGTTGTAAAACCAAGTTTAAAAATCAGAACAATGAAGAGTGTTGGCACTAAAGCAGCTGACATTATTCAAACCTACTTAGATGGAAATTTTGAAAGAGCTACTAGAATTATTAATGGTTTTCCAGTAGAAATAGAGTCTAGGGAAGCAGTATTATTTATGAATTCTGTAAATCATGTTATTAGTATTATTAAAAAGTGCAAATTAACAGCCGACCAAGTACTAATATTGTGCGCTAAGACAGAGGACAATAAAAAGAAAATAAGGAAGAAATTAGGAAAATCTTTTAGTATAGGACATGTACCTATTATTGAACGAGGCGAGATTTTCCCAATGTTTACATTCTGTACATCTACTGTTTATTTAGGAGCAGACTTTGATAGTTACTGTGCTAGAACATTTATCTTCTCAGACGCTAATCTAGAGACTCTTAGCGTAGACGTCTCAGATGACTTAGGACAGATTTTAGGCAGGCAAAGAAAGAAGGAAAATCCATGGTATAATAGTGCAGAGTTTTACTATCGAACTACTTGTGATTATAGAAAAATGCCACAGGAAGAGTTTATGAAGGAGATAGAGAGAAAAGAAAAAGCTACTGAGAATCTATTATCGATATATTCTAAAGGAAATGAAGTAGAGAAAAATGAATTAGCACTTACTTATCAATATGTAGCTAAATCTGCAAATTATAAAGATAATTATGTTTCAGTAAATACTCACGGAGGTACTGGATTATTTCCTATTTCAAATAATTTAGTTAAGGTAAATGAGCTTCGTGTATTTGAAATACAACAGTATGATTATGCAGATCGATTTATGTTGTTTAGTATTATAAATGAAAAAATTACTCAAGGAAATTTAGTAAATCAGGAGGTAATGTATTTTTTTAATAAGTATGATCAATTAGGAACATTTAAAGAAAAACTTAGATTACTTTGTGAGTACGATATGTCTGATGAAGCAAGAAGTATTGCATTAGAGCAAATAGGAGAACATGATAATATTAGATCTTACTATTTAACTTTAAAACCAGAAAGACTTAGAGCACTCAGTTATGATAAAACTAAAATTGAGAAAGAATTAGGGGTTGTGATATTTAGTAAAGAACTACTAGTTAAAACTATATTTAATAATTTTAAAGTAGGAGATAAATTACCTAATACTGATATAAAAAATATTCTTACTAATCTTTATAACTCTATTAACTATAAAGCAACTCCAAAAGCTATCGATCTTGAAGAATATTTTGAAATAAAAAAATGCAAATTAACTATGCCGGATAAAACTAGATCTCATGGGATTGAATTAATATCAGTTAAACCATATTATCAATTAGAATATAATAATTTACTAGTAGCAAATAATTATATAGAACAAGAAAATAGTACTGAGAGTAGTGAAAGCTCTTTAAATAATTAAAATTTCATATTGAATCTCATTCCCAGCGAGGGATGAGATTTTTGTTTGTTCATTTATAAGAAAATATTATGATAATTAAAAAAAGTTATTTACTAGACAGGAAGTTAAAGCAGCAAAAGAAATATTTCATGCATTAAGAAATGGGAATGTTGGTAGAAATTTATCTGCTAAAGATTTTGTTAGAGCTAGAAGGGTTAGTAATGAGACAATAGATTATTTTTTTGATAATGCTAAGATAGAAGATTATGCTAAAAATTCTGAAATAATTAAGAATGTTGGACTCCCTGAGACCGGGAAGGCATATAAAAAGATGTTAGAAAAGTATAATAATCCCGAGTTACAAGAAAGATTTAAGAAAATTCAAAAATTAAAGCGTGGAGATATTAGTAATTTAGATGATCAACTTAATTATGCCAAAAAATTAAGAGATAAAACTGGGGATATAGTAAGTGAATTCAATAAGGTATCTAATAATCTTGAAAGAAATAAACAGAAAGATTATGGAAAAGGAAAAAGAGCTATTAATGAAGCGATGTATAATTTAAAGAAAAAGGAATAAAGATTAGTAAGAAGTCAAAGAATCCTACTAGTTATAGCACTCGTTATAATACTATTTATTTAAATAAAGATAAAAAGAGTAGAAGAAGCTTATCTTCTTTGCTTCATGAGTCTGGACATGAAAAGAGTGGAAGACAGAAAGAAGTTAGCTACGGTAGTAACTTATATAATTTTCACAAAAATTTAGATACTAATAAAAATACTTCAGATAATTTAGATCATTCCTTGTTAAATAATCTAGCTAATTTATCAACTCTTACTGAAGAAGCTAATGCATCTTATCATGCTGCATCTATGGGGAATAAGCTTAAAGTTAATCGAAAAGTAAAAGAGAGAGGTAAGAGAAATTTAAGTAATGCTTTTAGAACTTATGAGTTAAGTACTGCTAATAGAATGGTGGGTGATGAATTTTCTAGAACTATTGGGAAATTAAATGATATGTTGGGAAAATAAAAAAAATCCAGGTTGAGTCACCTGGATTTTAAAATGATTTGATAGCATAGTAACCTTCGGGAATTTCCCATTTACTATTATCAAGGGCTTCTTTAGGAATTATTGTATTATCTAATATCGGATATAGATCTACTACTAAATAATTTAATTCAGTACAAGGATCTTTATACACTAATTCTTTATTATCAATATCAGTCTCCCTTAATCTAATTACTTGCTGTTTTTTAATCGTTTTCATAATTAGTATAATATTATTTCTCATATATAAGGCTTTTAAGGAATAAAAATAGATTATTATGATAGTAAAACGTAAATTATTTAGTGATAGTAATAATAGTAACAATAATGAATTAATGATTTCTGCTGGGGGAGTAGGTGCAACTATTCCTTTAGTAAATTCTGGAATTAAAGATCTTAAGAAGAATAAATGAAAGGTGATAGGTCTTGAGGAGATGTTTCATAATACTGATTCTCCTGATGCAGTTTTGAAAGAAGGTATAAAAGCAAAATTTTCAGAAGATCCAAATAATCTAACAAATACTGTATTGGATGATATTAGTATGAAAGAGAAAAAAGGAAAAGTTTACTTAGGAAGAAAAAAGGAAGTATCGGATATTGTAGGACTTTCTAGAAAGCAAAAGACTGGAAGAGATGGAAAAACTTTACACGTAAATATTCCTTATGAGGATCTAAAGAAAATGAAGCAGGTCGATAATCCAGAGTTATATGGAGCAAAAACCTTTGAAGAATATTTACCCCATGTAAAAAAACTAGCAAAGAATAAATTAAAGAAGGAATATGGTAGTTTATTAAATGAGTCGGAATTAGATAAACTTGTTAATAGTGATGATTTTACTAATCAAATGAGACAGAATTATGAATTTGTTGGTAAAAAAGGAACTAAAGTTATTGAGGGTGATATTGATTCTAAATATATTAAAGAATCTAAGAATTATAAGAAGTATGGATTAAAAGATTGGGGAAAATATATAAAAAATAATCCAAAAAGATTTCTTAAAGCTTCTGCAAAAGGTGGAGCAAAAATTATAGCTGGAGCTGGTTTATTATCTGGTAGTACTTTATTAGCTATGAAGGCCGCAAAAAATAAAAATAAGTAGAGAATATGAAGATAAAAAGAATTTTAAAAGAATTTTCATTAAAAGAATTTAATGAAAAAGATTTAAGAAAGACAAAAGAAGATTTTGTAAAAGCTATTTTTGAATATGAGAAAGAGTTTGGTGGGCAATATTCAATTTTTGGAAAAAATTTTACATTATCTACAGTTAGATCTAGAGTAAGAAAAGAGAGTTCAGAATGGGATGATGGTTCATTAGTAATCACTTATGGAGATACTAAATCAGATTTTTTCTGGACATTTAAATTTAAATCTCCAACAGATAAAGTAGATGTATATTTTGCTGGGGATTAATAATAAAAATATTAGAAAGAAAATAAAAATAGAAAAATATGAACATATTAACATCACAATTACCATCAGGGGGTTTTGGATATAAATTTCCTAGTGTATCTGTAAGTCCTATGAATTTTTTACAGATAACAAAATATCTTGAAAATTTGCCATCTAATGACCCGTTAGAAAGATATCTTTTTGATATAAATCTATTACTTCAAGAGGATGAAACCATAATGGACTGTTATATAATGGATGTAGATTTTTTAATATTTTACAAGAAGTTATGTACAGTATCTGAAGGACTTTCTTATGAAATAGAGGTTACTTGCCCTGATTGTGGAAAAAAGATAAAGAAAACTATAAATTTTGATAAGGATATACACTTTAAGCAGATAGATCAAAAAATTATGAATGGAGCTTATATTGAGTTAGGAGGACATAAATATGAAACTATAGTTCCTACTGTAAGAGACTTCATGAAAGTTTTTCAAACGTATCTAAGATATAGAAGTGTAACAGATCTAAAAATGATTAAAACAATCGCATTAGTAAAAGATTTCGACTATCAAGGAAATCAGATAGAAAAAGATGTATTAGAAGCTACTCATTCTGATATTACACTTTTACTAGCTTTAAGAGATTTATATTATGATAGATTAGAGCCAATTACTGTATATTGTCCAGATTGTAATAAAGGAAAAAAAGCAAAGGAAAGGAGGGGAATTACAGTAAGCGTAGAGTCACTTACTGTAGATTTCTTTCGAGACCTCTGTAACTATTCCCCAATTGATGGATCTAAAATTTTATTTAAATAAGTTTTTGAAAGTAGATAATGTAGAGCAATATACATTAAAAACTTTAGGGAAATTAAGAGAATGTTATGAATCATTCCTAGACACAACGGAAGGTGTTGATCCAGATTTTCCTTTATTAAATTTCTCTAAAAATGGAAAGAAAATAAAAGGAAGAAATGCTATTCAACTTGGAGAAGATTTAATAGAAGATCCAAAAGGAGAGAGTAGTAGTAAATTTAGAAATGTAGATATATTAGATTTATAAAAAAAATAAAGAGGACTAATTAGTCCTCTTTTAATAATGAGATAACAGTTTTAGATATCAAATAGATTTAAGATATCGTTCCAAGATTTTATATCTCCTGAGTTAAATTTCTTTACATACATCTTTTCGTATTCTTCATCGGAATCTATATCCTTTCCGGTTAATTTTCCGTCAGCTCTTATTAATTCAGCTGAGAAAATGTCACCGTTAGAATCAATATTATCGATGAATAGTATGTATTTTGAAGAGATTTTACTATCCTTGAAATCTTCATCTTTGTATGCAACTTTTACTGTTACTCTCACTTTTACATTCTTTTCATCTGGCATAAACAGTCGTCTAAAACTGTTACCAAATTCTTTGTTAGTATCTTTTTCAGATACGACAAGTTTAATCTTTCCATGAACACCAAATGTAAGTAGTGTTATGAAATAATTAGTTTTTAATACTTCTGTTTCTTGGCCAACATTTGACCAAATTTCCTGTAAACTTTTCATAATTTTTTAAATTAATTTGCCATCTATTTGCTTCAGGCCTTGCATTTTATTTCTCACATATAAGGTTTTGAGAGTATTTTAGATGGAAAATCTAAATATAGTTTAATATTATATTTAGTAATACGTATAAAATAGAATTTAGGAAAAAGAATTTAATTCTTTATTAATTTTTTAATAAAATATAGGATATGATAATTAGTAGAAAGTATTTTTCAAAAAAAAAAGTGATGATGAAACTTTTTTTCAAAAAAAAAAACAATAGACAAAATTTAGCAATATTATCTGGATTAGCTACAGCTGGAGGGGGTATTGCTACTACAGGTGGAATGTTAGATAGTAAAAAAAAGAAACTAATTCAGAAAATAAATAAGATGAAAAAATCTCATGAAGATAAAATTTCAAAGAAATATGATGAACTCATAGATATAGTAGATAATAAGTCAGAAGAAGTATTAAAAGAAGTAAGAAAAAAAGAGTAAAAACAGGAAATCCTATTATAGATGCTTTTAATGAATTTGATGATACTAATAAAGTTCTTGATGCAAAATATAAGATGCATGATGATATTTTAAATAAAGAAATTAATGATTTAAATAAAGTTAGAAATGCTGCTGATAGACTTAAGAAGAGAGTTTCTAAAAAAATGAATAAAAGATTAGCTATAGGGGCTGGTATTAGTACGTTGGCAGGAATTGGTGTAGGATCTCTTGTTAATAAGAAACTTAAGGAAAGAAATAAAAGAATAAATGAAGAGAAACGAAATAGAAGAAAATGATTATAAAAAGAAATATAGTAACTCTTTATCATGCTACTAAAAGAAAAAATTTGAGTAGTATATTAAAACATGGATTAGATCCAAATTTTGCAAAACCTTATCAACCTACTTCAGATGAAATAAAAACATATTTAAATTCTAAAGGAATTTATTTAGATAGCTATGAACCAAGAGTACCTTCTTATTATATACCTGGAATAATTTGGTTAGGAGATGAAGAAATGGTTCGAAGATTTATGAATAAAGCTTTAAATAGATTTCAAGATAATTCATCAATTATTTTAAAAATAGAAATTCCCAAATCAGAATTAGATAAAATAAAAATAGATAATCCAGCTCTATTAGGATGTAAAAATGAAGAAGAATTTATAGATATTTATAAGAATTCTCCACTATTAGATAAAATAATCAATTTTGGTGGAGCAAAAATGAAATCTGATGAAGATTTGAGAAAAGAATTCAAAATTAAAAAAGAACATATGACAGTAGTTAGAGGAAAGATTAATCCTAAATACATAACTGTTATTGATTAATATAAAGTTTAATTAAAAATTTATAAAAATATATGAGAATAAAAAGATTTTCTGAAAGTTATATACAAAAAGAATTTGGATTTATGGAAAAATTAAAAGGAAATCCAAAATTAAAGTCTGAAATGTTTTATGCAATTAAATCAGGAGATATTGATCCAGATATACCTAAGGAATTACCAGATGATTTAAAGAAGTATATGACTTTCTTAATAGATAATGGGTATGAAAATGGAAAAGAGACTATGAGAGGAGGAGGTGGAACTATATTTACTTTATTTTCTTATAATTCTCTTATAAAACAATATTTAGAAAATAAAACCCCTTTTGGAGTTAGATCAACTAAAGAAAGAAGAATAGTATTAATGCAATGTCAAAATTATACATTAAGTTATATGGTTGATCAACAAATATACGCTATATATGAAGAAGCAGCTTCATTTGACTTAATAACCAGGGGAGTAAATAGATTATTTGGAACTAGTAAAAAACCTGTTTATACTACAGACTCTCTTTATACAGCAATTGATAAATTATTTAAAAGTGTAGTTACTTATTATTATTAATTATTATGATAATTAAGAGAAAAAATTTTTCTAATACAGAAGATATTAAGGATGATTTGAAAAAGAAAGCACATCTGGCAGGAGCTATAGCTTCTGGAGCTACTATTTATAAAGGAGGAAAATTAATATCAAACAGTATAAATGAGATAACTGGTCTTGAACGAACTTATCATAATACTGAAAGAAAAAATATTGATAATATTTTAAAAGAGGGAATTAAATCTAAATATGCGGCTGATCCAGAAAATTTGACAAATCTTACTGTAGACGATGTTGATATGGATAAGAAAAAAGATCTAGTATATTTAGCTAAGAAAAAAGCAGATGCAGATGGAGTAGGTAAAGCTAGATTTGTAGCAGGAACTAGTATAGAAACTGATCCAATTACTAAAAGACGGAGATTTAAGCATAGTGTAAAAGATACTGGTAAAAATTTACATGTAAATATTCCATATGAAGATTTAAAAAAGATGAATCTAGTAGAAAATCCAGAACTTAGAGGGGCAAAAAATAAAAAAGAATTTAGAAAAATATTTAAAAAAATTAAAGCTGAAGAAATAGAAAGAGAAGGTATAAGTGATAAATTAATTAATGATCATTATAAATTTTTAAAAGATGATACTTATACTATCAAAGGAGATATTGATCCTAAATATATAAAAGAATCTAAGAAGTATAATAAATATAAATTAAGAGATTTTGGAAAATATGTTAAAAATAATCCAAAAAGATTTATTAAAGGTGTAGGAAAAGCTTCTTTAGGTGGTGGATTGATATCTTTAGGAGGTATTGGATTAGTTAAATTTGGAAAGAAAGTAATTAAAGATAATAAAAAAGAGAAAAAGAAATAAAAGAGATATTATCTTTTATAATAATTTATCTTAAGGATCTTTGATTAGATCCTTAGGAACTAATTTTAAATATATAAATACAATAAGTTATGGCTGTTGAAGATATTGAAAAAAGAGTAAGAGCGATGACTGGAAAGAAAGACATTCCTGATGATAAGCAACAAGCCGCATTCCAGTCAGCTCAAAATGAGTTAGTTAGAATTAATTCAGAGAGACAGAATAATTTAGCTCTTGCAAATTCTGAGGCTAATGCAGATGCTCAAGTTAATGAAACTCTCCTTCAAGCAGGAGAGATGGCCTCTATGGGTTCTCCTGCAGTTCAACAGCAGGTAGAATCTATGAATCCACAAACTCAGGCGGTGTTAAGTAAATATGGATTAGGAAAACCTAGGGTCCAAAGAACTCAGGGACGGGAGGTAAAAGTTACTCCACAAAAAGTTCAAATAACAAATAATAATATTACTAACACCACTAATAATGTATCAGTTCCTCCTGCTAATGTTGGAGGACCAGTACAAGGAAGAACTTTAGCTGTAAAACAAGCAGATCCTGAACAAGCAAGATTTAAAACTTGGATTCAAAGTGCATTTGCTAGACAGAATGCTAAAGCTGCACAAAGAGAAAAGGAATATCAAAGAAGAGAATGGTCTTTAAGTAGAAGTGCTAATAAAATGATGAAGTATTTAAGTGACTTAGGAAGTAATATTTCTGAGAAGCTTAATCCAAATAAGATGGCAGCTACTGTTGGAGGACAATTTAAGACTATACTTTTCTTATTTGGTACGATGTTTTTAGCTAAGCATTGGAAAAAAGTTATTGAGATTGGTGCTAGGATAGAAGAATTTTTTGTTGGTCTTCCTGGAAAGGATGGAGAGAGAAGTAGATCTGGATTTGCTAAAATGTTAATAGGATTATTTGGCGGAAATCCAAATGATTCTAAAGCTAGTATTGGAGAAACTATTAAAAGGTTTTTTTGGAATAAAGATAGAAAAGATGGAGTTTTTAATATTTTATTTGATAAAATAGATAATTTCTTTAAAGAAAGAGCAGATGCAGTAAAAGCTATAGAAATACCAGAGTTAGATTTTAAAGATTTACCAGGAACATTAAAAGGATTAATACAATATTTAGGAGATATATTTAAAGCATTTGTTGGTGGAGCTAATGCAGTTAAAGAGTCAATTGGAAATAGTATAAATAGATCTTCTTTAAAGTCTGAGAAGAAGTTTGCATATGGTAGTAAGATTGGACATAAAGTAGAAGAATCTGATGGTATTATGTCTAATACTTCTTTTGGTGATAAAGTATTAACTGAAAAGAAAAATGGTAGAACTGCCGTTCACGTATTACCTGGAGCTATTGATAGTGATGGAAATTTAACAAATAAAGCATCATCATCAATATCTCAATCTAATTCATTAGCATATTCATTATCAAATAATGCCAGACATGGATATTTTGAAACAGCTAAAGTTTCTGCTGGATTATCAAGAATTAACAATGCAGTAATAGATAGGGGAAGTGTACCAGTTAGTACTGAATTCCTAACAGAATTTTTATCTCAGGAACAGATAGAGTCATTAATGAGAGATAAACATATAGTTAATAAACCTTTCAAATACCATAAAAGAGAGAAGACTAAAGAAGAATTAGAAAGAGAGGGCGCTGGAGATTTTTTAGAAACTACTGGTAAATCTTTAATATTCAATCATGCAACACAATTCGATGGTGGATTAAAAGCTAATGTTGTAAAAGCATTTGTTACTGGAAATCCAAATCATTTTTTTGGTCCTACAGCTGGGGCTTTAATGGATGGAACTGATGCTAAAATTAATAAATTTTTATCTAATAAATATACTTGGGATTTAGTTCCAAAGGAGGAAAAAGTTGCAGGAGAGAGAGATAAAAATGGAAAACTCATATTACATTATTTTCCAACTATTGATGAAGAAGTAATCAATACTATAAAGAAAAATCTTAATACTGAATCTATTGACTTAGGAGATAAAAGCTATACAACTTCCGTACAATCTTTTTTAGAAAAAAAATATGATGGAAAGACTAAAGCAAGAATATTAGATCCAGAAACCGGAGAAGAGATTAAAAGTAACTATGATATGGATGTAAATGAAACTTATAAATCTCTTGATAAAGTTATTAAGGATTCTGAAAAAAGAGATGCTGAGTTAGATAAAAAAATAGAAGAATCTCCTATGATGAAGGGGTTTGAGTATGCATCTAAAGGTATATCTAATATTTATAATGGATTTAAAGAATATTTTTCTACAGATAAAAGAAAAAAGTATCCTCCATTAGCAAAGACAGAGAAAGAATTTGTAGATTTAATGAGACCACTTTACTCTAAAGAATTAAATAAAAAAGGTTTTGATACTAAATATACGGATATACTAGTTGCTCAATCAGCGATGGAGTCTAATTGGGGAAAATCTCAGTCAGGAAAATTCAATCTTAGTGGAATAAAAGCTGATAAAGATGATATTTCTAAAGGATTGTATACAGAATGTAAAACTACAGAATATGAAAATGGAGTTAAAAAAGAAGGAATTATTGAGAAATTTAGAGATTTTAAATCATTAGAAGATTTTGTAGATTATAAAGTAAAATTTTTAAATAGAGATAGGTATAAAGCATTCGATGGAAATAGTATAAATGATTTTATAAATAGAGTAGTGAAGGGAGGATATGCTACTGCTCCTAATTATGGAGATACTTTAGCAAATTGGTATAGTAGAATTCAAACAAATTATCCAGATAATACTAATCAAACTCTTCCAAATGACACTCAACAATTGACTACTTCTCCAGATGCTTCAGGAGTATATACAGCTCAAAATATAACAGAACCTGAGAATTATGTAGAACGAATTCCTTCACCTGCTAGTTATACGACTTATGATTGGAATTCTAGTAATAATGGTTTTCCTAATTGGAATATGGATAGTGAAGCATTAGCAATAGCAACTAAAAATGCAACTTCTACAGTTACCCCCAGTTCTGTTACTCCAGTTAGTATATCTAGTTCTGGTTCTTCTGATTATAATACTCCATCTGCTAATACTGCAAGAGAATTAGTAGCAAATAATGATATGACTGAGATAGCTAAAGGAATTTCAGGAAAAATAAGTACATTAAATGAGAATATAAAAGTACTTCAGACTGGACAGTTAGCGCAAGCTGAATCTATAAATAATTTAAGTGCAGCTATAGGAAATATACAAATTAATGTAAATACTGGCGGTCAGCAAAAAACTCCAGTACAATCAGCTACAGGAATTCCATATAGATTTGGTGGTTAATTATAGTTTATTAATATTTATTATTATGAGTGATAGTATTACATCTACTGCTTCATTTTCTGGACATTTAAAAGATTATGGAGTAGGAGTAAAAACTTCTAGCAGTGGATTCTATTATAATAATCAATTAAGAAACGAGTTGCAGTGTGTATCTCTTCACCCAAATTCAGAATTTATTGGAGGAAAATGGGAACAGGCTGCTGGACCATTAGATAGTGAAGATTATAGAATTAAGCCTATTGCTAGAGCGATTTTGAGTGAAGATTATCAAATAGCTGTAGCTAATACGTGGTCTCAATTTGGAGATGATGAAATAGGAAAAGCTTGGAATAATATAAAACCGTTTGCTCCTTATGCTGGTCACTTAGCAAAGATGACCGGAGAAATGATGAATAAAATGGGAGAAATGGAAATATCTGAAAATAAAGCTATAAATTCTACAATAGCTAATGGTTTGAAAAAAGTAGTGGGAGAAATACAGAATTTATCAGAAAAAGGAGCAAAAGTTCTTAATAGATCTTTAGTTGCTCAAGGGGCAAGGTTTTCATATTATTCTGGAACTGGAATAGGATTTGGAAATTTATCTATGAAGTTTACAATATTTGCAGATTTTATAGATGATAAAGAAGATCTAGGATATAATAAAAGTAGTAATTCTAGTTCGGTGTCAGTAGGAAATGTTTCTTTTAAAACAGTAGATGATCAATTAAAAGAGCTATATCCGTATACGATGGGGGAATATATTCAGGGAGTTGTTAATTCTAATGGAGAAATTGAAGGAACCCAAGGAACAGATGGACAAAATATAAAAACTGGAATTACTGGAGATGCTGGGGAGATTATTAATGAGTTTCTCGCGTGGGAGCTTCCTCCAGGTGGATATGAACCTGATACTAAAAGTATAGATACAGTTCAAAAAGGAACATTGAAGTTAAAATTTGGGGCTTTTTACTCATTACCTAACTTAGTAATTGTAGGATCACAGTTTAATTTTTCCAGACAAATGGTTAAATTTTGGGATGGTTCTAAAAATACTTTAACGCCACTATATTGTGATGTTGTTTTAAATTTTAAACCAGTAACTAAATTTTCTGATGATTCTTTAAAACGATTTATCTCAGGATATTCTATGCAACAAGAAAGAGCTAGTGTAAATAATGCTTTAAAAGAGATGATAGAATATAGAAAATCAGATAATAAAATATTTTTAGGAGGATATTAATTATGTCAGGAAGTTTATCATCTATGGTATCTTCTTCAGTATCTAATAGTAAAATAGATACTGGGAAGATTAATGAAATGGTTAAGCAACAATCTTATGCTAATAACTATGCTTCAGGTGTAAAGAATGGCGATAAAAAATTTCCATTCTATTATGATCAACAATTAAATAATCAAATAACATCAGTAACATTACATCCTAATACTATAACTACTGATGGAGGTATATCTTGGGGTCCAGCTACTGGAGAAATTGATGAGGATGGATATAGGATGAAGCCTATTGCTAGAGCGATATTAAGTGAAGATTATCAAGTTGCTGTTTCTAACGTATTTAGTGATTTTGGTTCAGATATGCTTGGAAATATGTTTAATCAATTTAAGCCTTATGCCCCTTATGCAGCTCATTTAGTTAGAATGTTGAATGAAATGAATAATGCTGAAGAAGAGATGGAGAATGGAACTGAGGAAGAAAGAAGAGCAATTAATTCTTCTGTAGGAAAGGTAGCTAATAAATTTACAAATATAGTTTATGAAGGGCTAAAAGATGCTCCATCTCTTTTAAATAGAAACTTAGTAGCACAAGGATCTAGATTTTCATATTATTCTGGAACTAATACTGAATTTGGAAATTTATCTATGAAATTTACTGTATTTTCAGATTGGGATGCTTATGGAGATTTTATAACTGTATATGAAACTCTTGAAGAATTATATCCATACTGTTTTGGAAAATTTGTTAAAGCATTAGATGATAATGGAAATGTAGTAGGTACTTCTATTGGAGGAGAAGGAAGTTTTTTAGGAAAAGAAAAAGATTTAATAAATCAGTATTTTGGATGGCAATTACCTCCAGGAGGATATCAAGCAATGGTAAAAGATATTGATCAAATACAATATGGGACATTAAAATTAAAATTTGGAACTTTTTACTCATTACCTAATTTAGTAATAGAAAATGCTCAGTTCAATTTCTCTAAACAGATGGTTAAATATGTTAATGGAGATGGAGAATCTGATATTTGTCCTTTATATTGTGATGTTATTCTAAATTTTAAAGTATCATCTAAATTTACTGATGTTGCTATTAAAAAATTTGTTAGCGGAGAATCTATGGAAAGAGAAAAGGGTGTAATAGAAACAACTCTTTCTTCTAGATTAAAAGAAAAGAAAGAAGAAATAAATAATTTTCTTAATGGAAAGTAATAATTATGTATAGTAAAAATAACACTATAATTAGTAATAAAGAAAATTTGGCTAATTATATTGAGGGATATGATATATATAATTCATCTCTTTTAGTGATATTAAATGATCCTAGTATACCAAGAGTTTCTTATGAAATTACTGCTTATGAATATAGACCAGATTTATTAGCAAAAGATTTTTACGGTTCAACTAATTATATGGGATTATTAATATTACAAGCTTCTAGAGGATTAGAAACGTATAAAAGAGGTTCTATTTTAAATTTAATACCGAAAAATATATTAGATAGTATTTTAAGTAGTATGTAATATGAAGTATACAAATTCTTATAAAGTCTCTATAAATTTCACTCCATGGTTTGATAATGGATATAGATTTGATCATATTCATATGTATGAAGAATTAGGTGGTAAACTAGCAGGTGGTGAAATAAGTATGACTCACGATGGATCTGAGAAAGCTTTAAAATTAATTACAGATCAATATACTGGACAAATAACATTAGAAAAAGAAGGAGGAAATATTTATACTATTGATATATTTATTATTAATAGAGAATATTTTAAGAATTTCCTAACTTTAAAATTTGTATGTATAAAAGATAAAAAGTTTTATACAGAACTTTTACAAGCTGAATGGACTGATATAACTAGTGCCATAGAATCTCTTTATCCAGGAAAAAAAGATATTAGATGTAAATGCGACATAGATAATCAACTAGAAATATTACAAAATTCAGAAACTAATCAATCATTATGTACAAAATTATCTTATGGATTTAAGAAAAAATCAGTATTTGCATATGGTTGGGAAGGATATATGATTAAAGAAATAATAGGAATTGATTCTGGGGGACATCAAGAACCATATTATCAAATTACTGGATCTGCAGAATTTCATCAAGTCGATTCTTATAATTTAAATTATTATAAAGAGATATATTATACGCCAACAAATCCTTGGGAGCCTATAAAAGGTGGGGAAAATAATGGTGATCAGTCTAATAATTCAGAAGAAGATTATACAGACTTTCAACCAAAGAATTCTAGAACTCTACAAATGTATGAAGAATATACTATAGTAGGAAAAGATTTCGAACAATTGATGCATAATTTTTGGGATAATCAAAAATATATGAATACAACCTTATTTACCTCATTTAGAATAAAAGATTTTAATATACCAGTATATAAAATTGGGGATATATTAAAATATAAAAGAGAAGAACAAAAAACTCAATTACCATTTACATTATTTTTAGTAAAATCTAATGAATTATTTATGGCAATTGAAGACTCTGAATCTGTTGGTCCTGATGGTGAAAATTTTAGTTGGACTTCTTTACTAGAAGGAGTTGAAGAGAAAGAAGAAATTTTGCCAATTATTGATCCTACAAATTCTTAAATTTTTTAAAATTGATATAAAAATATGAGACAAACTGAACTATATTATACTGGTACTATAGTAGAAATATTAGATAAAGTACTATATGAAATAAAAGTAGATATTCCTGGTATAAAGACTGGAGTTAAGGCCTATCCTATGAGAGGAGAAGTAGATGAACCTAGAGTAGGAGATTTTGTTTTACTAAAATGCTTAGATCCCGTATTTCAAAGTTATTATCTATATCAGAAGATTAAAGAAAATGATTTTATCGGATTTAGAAGCAATGGAAAAATGGTAGATATAACTCCAGACTATGTTCAGGTTGCTATATTTGATCCATCTAATGAATCGTGGAATGATTTTTCTGAAAATTCTGGTAGTGATGATCAAGGAAGAGAATCAGGAGGATATAGGCCTACAGTTACAGATTGGATAAAATTAGATAAAGATGGAAATTTAGATGTTCATCTTAGAGCAAATTCTAATATAGTAATTGAAGGAGATTCTACTATAACTATTGCAGGAGGTAATACTGAGATCATAATGGAAGATCAAGAGAAGACTTATAATAGTAATTTGTCAATTACTGTTCAAGGTGACACTGATATTAAAGTACTAGGGAAGACAACATTACAATCTCCAAATATTGAAATTAAAGGTCCCGGAAAATTAACATGTAAAGGTGTTGTAACTCCTTCAGAAGCTGGTGGACCTTTTATAGCAGTTCCTGTAGCTCCTATGCCAGGAACTCCTATGATTTCAGGAGATACTATTATATTAACTTAAAAAGTAAAATTATGGATAATTTAATAAAAAGTGTTGCTGATAAAGCTGCTGAATCTATTCTTCAGAGTAGAATGGCAAAATGTATACCAGTTACTCCAAGCGCAGATGATCTAACAAAAGGGATGGAGAAAATGTATGATGAAAACGCTCCAAAACGTCCTAAAGGAATAAGTGATGAGAAGTGGGAAGAATATAAACAAAAAATAAAAGAACAAAGAGAAAAAGCAAAAGAAGAGACAAAAGAATTAGCAAATAAAGCTAAGGAAGAAGCAGAAGCAGCAATAAAGGATGCTGCATCTAGGGGTAAGCAAGCTATAAATGAATTAAAAGGAGATCTATTAGATTTAGGAATAGCAGCCGGAATGTTAATCGTTGCTACAGCTGATTTCATGGTAAGAATTGCATTAATTCCAGTTGCTATTATATCAGCTACTCCAATGGGTCCAGGTGTCTCTTCTCAGTTAATACCAGCTCTTCTAAAGCAATTAAAGGCTGAGGGTGATAATCTCAGTAAAATATACGATGAGTGTGATAATAAAATATCTAAACTTGGATTAAATGATATAGTTGGTAAAAACTCTTCTAGAATATCTGTCCCAATAGATCTAGGGCCAATAAATTCTGTGTTGAGTATAGTTAAAGGAGCACAAAGTACTGCTAAACCACTAATTTTAGCAGTGGGAGCAAGTGTAGGTGATACAGCTGGTTCTATTCCTGATATTGAGCCACCTATATCATTTAATTATTCTGCTAAAGATTGTACTAATTTCTCATATATAGTTCCTCCTTCAATTCCTGAAGATGAAGGTGATATCTCTCCAGAAAATTGTTCAAAATTTGAGGCTATGAGCGATCAAGATAGTACTGTAAGTTGTAATAATTGTAAACATTTTAATAAACGAGTATGAATTATTTACTTTCAACAGGTCAAAATACTGATAAAGTAGAATATTATATTATAGATTTGTTTAAATTATATTTAAATATATGGCCTGGAGATATACCTGGAGCAGATCAGATAGGATTTGATTTTATATTTAATAATATAAAAAAGAAAGATATATTAAATGAGATTAAATCTAGAATTAATATGTTAATCACAAAGATTAAAAATAAATTTTCTCAAACTTTAAATATATCTATAGTCTCATTAGAACTGTTAGATGAAACTAAAGTTAAGTTAGTTATTAGTGTAAATCAAATTCAATCTGATGAAATATTAGTTGATATAAATGAAAATAATTAAATATGAGATCATTACAAGATTATATTAATATATATAGAGGAATAGCCAATAAATTAAATATACAAGGAGATTCTGTAGAAGTATTATCTCAAATGTTAGCTAATGCATCTTATATTAGTGAAGTAGAGAATATAGCATATGCTCAAGAATCATCTTTAGAAAAAGCTACATTAATTAATTCTAAAATACAACACTGTGTTGATGATATGTATTCTGTGTTTAGAGGGAGTTGTCCAAGAGTAATAATGAATATAAAACCTACTAAATACTTGAGTTTTAATATATATGATGAAATAGTTAGTTCTAATACATTTAAGGTATATTATTTAGGGTATTTTGATGAATCTAAAGATAAGCAAGATGCAGAAACTTTAGGAGATGATACTTCCGTTGCTGGAGATAGGGGATTTATTTATTCACCTATAACATTAGCTCCATCATTAAATGATGATACTACATATACTATCATTGGATTAATAGCAAAAGAAACTATATCTAGAAGTTGGACATTAAATCAAAATAATACATATTATGTTAATTGTTTGGAAAATGATTTATCTGATGATTTTTGGGTTAAGGTAAATGGAAATTTCCACAACACTACTAGAACATTTGCAGATCATATACTTAACGGAAGTATATTTGATTTAACACTTCCTTCATTTGGATCTAGATTATATGTTGTAGATATTTTTAAAGATTTAGTTACAGTATCTAGAGAATTAATGAATAATACAACTCCAGCTAATACAGTAATAGAGGCTTTGTATTATAAATATTCTTTACTATCTGATTATAATACATCTGAATTAAAGAAGATAAATATACGTGGTTCAGAGATGAAACCGTTTTCTGATAGTTTTATAAATGGAAGAAATTATGAAATATTAGGTAATGGATTAGCTTGTATGTCTGAGGTTCCTAGAGATAATATAGTCACTATACACTATAAAGCTAATAGAGATAGGTATGTAAATTCTATATTAAGAAGTAATTCAGATATTGGTGTGGTTCTTCAAGAAACATTTCCAAATAAAATTGTATCAGGAGGAACTACTTATGAATTTACTAACCAGGGACAAAATAATTCTATTATTATATATTATGTTCCATATTCTAATACTACAATATTAACAGAATCAGAAAAACAAGAATTCATAAATTCAAAAAAAGCATATTATATAACCGATACTATAAATATAGAAAGAGGTTCTCAATACACTGCAATATTTAATATCGATGTAGAGATTTATCAGAATTCTAGTATTGAATCAGAAGTAGCTGATATACTTTCAGAGTATAAGAATAAATTTGGAGTAGTATTTAGTGATTTGTTAGAAGAAATTAAATCTTTAATTTCAAAAATATCAAATGTTAAAAAAATAATAGATATAGAAATAATATATACTAGAGAAGATGGATCTTCTGCAAGTGAAGAAGAAGTTAGAAAAAATAATGTTTACTTTAATGTAGATTATATAATTAATTCTATTATAGAGTCTGGAGGACAGTAATATGAAGATTTATATACCTGAACATTTAAGAAAAATAGATATAATTAATCAATTATATCTAATGATAAATGAGTATAGTATTACTTACGGTTCTAATAATCAATATGGGCAAACTTCTTTAAGTGATTACCAAAAGTCATTAAGTAGTGATCCAGTAAAGAATTTTATTAAATTATGTATAAGTGAAACCAATATTAGAGAAGATGAAGATTATGAAGAAGTAATAAATTATTTAAGTAAACTTTTTTATAGTGTCAAAGGAACTATTAAAGTTTTTGAATATATGTCTAAATTTCTAGAATTAGATCTTGATGGAGATATTATTTTTGATTCAAAGGAAGTTACTATAAATTTTAAATCTTTAAATGTTTCGAATGAAAGTTTATTTTATAATTCTTTAAAGTTATTCTTAGACTCTTTAATATGTTACACTAAACTAAATACTAATATAAGCTCTATTGGATTAACTATAGACGGGGAGTTTATTAATTATGTTGGGGGAAATATTAGAAGTTATAAAAATATAATAGCTAAATCATATGAAGTTGATTATTAATGACAATAATTTTACAGATATTGGGACCGCAGTGTTTTATTCTACGGATTCTATATCTAAAAAAACTTACAGTAAAGTATTATTTAGATCCAGTTCATCTTTGTTATATAATATGAACTTTAGTGAATATGATTTTTCATATAACATAGAAAAAAATAAATTTAATGATAAATTTCTAATAAATAATATAGGAAATAAGACTGTTAATTTATTTAATAGTTCTCCAAGTACATTAGAAAAATTAGAGAAAATAATATTTCCTACATTAGGTAATGAAGATTGGGAGGTAAATAATAAATATTTTGGAACAACTTTAATTAATAATCAAGTATTTGCTTTACTTTTTGCAGAAGCAGGAATTTCCAAAATAGAATTATATAAAGACTTTATAAAAAAGAATACAAATTATATTTATGATAGAGAAAACATATCAGAGTATAATTTCATAGATATAGAAACTATAAAGGAATTAAATGTATCTCCTACATCTATTCCATATTTTACTATATTATTAGGAGAAACTGATGAAGATGTAGAAAATAATTTAGTTCTTAAGAAAGAATTAGAAGATGAAGTTAGTTGTGAAAAAGCTGTATGGATGTTAATTTCAAGTAATGATAAAGTAAAAGAAGTTAATTTATCATATAAATCTTGGATTGATAGTATAAATCCTAATAGAAATATGAATAAGTATCTAGTTAGAAATGATGAATATTGGTCTACAAAAAATCATGTTGAAATAGTAAATAAGTTAGATAATATTGATATTTTCGTTGACTCCACTTCTAATACTTTATTGGGAAATACTAAAATTAATAATGAGAAATTATTAATTCTAAATAAGAAAAAGTCTAGAGTAGATCTGTTTAAAAGCAAAAAATCAGATTATCCTGATTATTACAAATACACTACTTATAAGAAGGGAGATAAAGTATATTATTCAGGAGAATTGTATGAATCATTATCTAATAATAATTTTAACGAACTTCCTATAATATCTACTAAATGGATATTAGCAAATGTTTTATCTACTATAAAATCAATCAGAATTATTGTATCTGTATATCCTCAGGTTGGTGGTATAAGTGATCCTATAGGAGTTATCTCAATCCCTTCTATAGATAGTGATACTTCTTTTCATATAAAACCTTATCCTGGATATGTATTAAATGAAAAAATGCCATGTTTAATCAGTACAAATCCGCTAGTTCCATTACCTTCTGGAGGAGTATATGACTATAATGTCCCAGATAATATTATAATTGTATCTAATTGGGAAAAAGTATTAGAAACTAATCAATTATTTTTTAATTTTAAATTTATTGGAACAAAAATAAATTTATTTGCAGAGATAGATAATTCTGTAGTAGAATATAAAAATTGGATTAGTGTATTTAATGAAAATAATTTCTTTATAGAAAAATTAATAATTGGAAAAGGAGATAATCAAATTATATATAATAATCCAACTATAGATGGAAATAGCTCATTAGTAATAAAAACTAACGAAAGAGCAGAAATAGTAATACCTGAATTAACTATGTACTCTATTTCTGAAGTATTAATAGAGTATGATAATCCAGGGGAAAATCAACCATCCATAATATATCCTTTTAGTAAAAATACTGAAAATACAATAGTACTAGATAATGCTGTATTCACTACTGCTAAGATGACTTTAAAACTTGAAAAGAAAAAAGTAGTGGCAAGTATTATTCAATTTGATGGATTTGAAATATCTAATAACTCTTTGAAAGTGGATTCTTCTGGAACAGTAGAATTTAAGTTTATAGAAAATGAGATTGGACCTACTGGAAAGCCATTAAAATATTTTAAAGAAGTTATTTTAGAAGATGATAAAGGAAATAGCTTATCTATAAATAGTATTTCTGCTAATGGTGGAATACATGATTTTGGATTATCTACGGTATCATTATCAGTTGTTAATGGTGATATTAATCCAGGTCCATCGGAAGGAGTATATACTTTAAGGATTGTAAATATATTTTATAATACAACAATAAAAATTATAAGAAAATAATGATCTTAAATAATACACATATTCAAGGATTATTTGTTTATTCCGACGATATAGAGTTTGAAAAAGGAGATTTCGTAGTATTGGGAAATACTATATATACCTGTATTGCAGAAAATCCTACTAATTTAGATAATAACACTGTATCAGGAAAAAATCCTTCTACAGATCCGGAAAATTTTGCCCCATATTTAGGAGATAAAATTGATAATATAAATGATTATTTCAATCTAATATCTAATTCAAATTCATCAAATAAAGATGGAGTATTATCTGCTCATTTAATATCTGAAATACTTAACTGTTATCTCTTAGGTATGAATGAAAAAGGAATTATTTCAGAATATATATATAATGGGGACGAAGATAATGACGTATTGTCGATTTCTTCTGGATTAAGCAATTTTTTAGAGAGTAAAGATAAAGAAAGTATATTAGATAATTTACTTACTTCAGAGATAAATAACGCTGTTTTAAAAATATCTAGAAATCTTCCAGAGATTAAAAATCTTTTACCTTCTATAAATAATGAAGATTTAATATTTAATAAAAGTAATTTATCTTATGTAATTTTACGACAATATACTTATAGTACTTCTGAAACTGATTACTCTAGATTACAAGAAATAATAGATCCAGCTTACTCAATAACAATATTTAGATCTGGAAGTGGAACTTTATCAGAAGATGGAAAAATAAATATAATAGACATTGGAGATTTCAAAAGAAGCTATTTAGAGATTGATTTTATGGATAATGTAAGAAAATTACAGAAAATATTTTTAGATAAAATTACAGATCTTGAAAAAACAAAAAAATCTCTTATTAATAGTTTTAGATTTAAAGAAGTATCTTCTATAAATAATTCAGAAGTATTTTTTCAATGCGATAATCCTGAAGGTAATAATTATGTGAATATTTCTGGATTTGATAAAGAATCATTCGTTATTACTGTAATTACGCAGATAGGAAATGTTAATGTTACTACTACTATAGATATTTTAGATTCATATCTAGAAATTGGAGGGATTACTAGTTATTACTTAATGGAATCTAGTTATTTAATAGTAAAGCCTGGAACAAATACAATTAGTAGACCAAAAGAAGTATCTATATCAGTTAATAATGGAAAAATCGTTAATATATATTATAGAGAAAAATACAAAGAATAATTATGAAAAAAATAGAGTTAATTACAGATAAATCAGATAATATATCTATTAAACAGACATCAAATACTAATCAAGGATACTTTTTAGTATCTACTGATGAAAGTGGTGGTTCTCAAATTCCATTAGTATGTAATGATTCTAGCTTTAGAGTAATTAGAGCATCAGAATTTAATAAAAGATTGCAAGAAAGAGATTGGAATATTCCTTATAGAAAATATATGGATTCAGAGAAAAATTTATATCTTTGTATAGATAAGTCTGAAGGAAATGGATTTATAAATACTATTACAGATAATACTAATAGTATATTAGTGAGTAATTATCCAACGGAGAATGATAAAACTCTATTTAATGAGTTTTTAGATTCTTTAAAAAATTCTGAAAACACTGAATTGGTTAATATATATAACGAATATAATAATATGAATAGTAATGAAATTTATTTATATAGTGTAAAGAAAAATACGGTTGATATTTTGGAAAATTCAATAACAATAGATGTAATTCCATATAATTCAGATATATATACTAGTATTGTAGATTTAACTGGATTAGTAGGTTATTGTATTCCATTATCTAACGAAAAAATAACTTCAAAAGTAGATGTCGGAATACAGTACTCTAAGACTGAGGAAGTATATATAAAAGATGATAGTAGTGAAACTGGGTATATAACTAAAGAATTAGAAAAATTATATACTAAAGAAACCACATTTAATGGATTTAATATTATTAATAATGAAATTAGTAATAACTCTTATGTTGAAAATATAGATTCTGATGTAGTAATAGAGTATGTTGGGAATATTATCAGAGTAGTTCCAACATCATTAAATGTAAATGAATGTATAATTAGTAATTGTACTGTTACTTATGGAAAACTTTAACAAAGGGTATAATACCTATATCTTAGGAACTTCGAATAATGCATCTACTAGCTTAGAAATACTATTATATAATAAGTCAGATTGGTATGGAATAAATAAATTACCAAAACTATCTTTATATAATTTATCTCAAGTATATTCTCAAATAGTATCATCAGAAGAAAAAAAGTATCTAGTATTAACCAGAAATAGTGTAGAAGATTCTTTTTATTATAATTATAAAAATGAAAAAATATTAGGATTTTCTGTTATAATTTATATTAATACTGTTGAAAACTCTCCAATAGGTTATACTGAGTTTTTAAATATTCAAGGAGTAAGTAATAATATTGACATACATATATCATTTAGTTCTAGTATATCTGATATTATAAATGTAGAGTTAGTAAATTCATTAGCTCAACTACGAAATAATACAAATATTGGAAAAGATTTTTTATCTCAAGATAACTTATATAGTTATCCTTCTAAAGATGTAATATTAGATGAATCTTCTAGAATAGAATCATATCCTAGATATACTTCTAATGTATATAATCTAATAAATAATAAAGAAACAAATATACTATTATCTAATGGGGTTATATCTAGTAATGGTTTTTATAAAATAACTTTTAATAATAATGTAAATATAGATCCTTATTCTAATTCTTTCAAAAATCATCAGTTAGGAGTTTATGGAAAAGATATAGTATTATATTCTTGGTCTGGAAATAAATTTTCTATACATTCTTTAGTAAAAAGAACTAGATTTGGAAATCCTTTTACATATACTACAGATAATGTTGATTACAATATATTAGATACCTTAGAAAACAATGAAGAAATATTTTATTTTTCTGGAAGATTTATTATTACAATAACTAATAATTTCCCAAGTACTATGAGGTTATATGATTTAGAGAAAAAAATGTGGATAATTCCAGAATATAATAATTTTTTCTTAGATATATTGGATCCTAGAAGTATAATATATTCTATTCCAGATAATGTAACTTCTTTTAATATTACAAATTATATTCCAGAAATTAATAATACTTTTATAGATCTTTCAGAATTTTCTAAATATTCCAATATAGTAATTTTGGAAAAAATAGGACAATGGTATGTATTTAAAAATAAAAAAAGTACTACACAAGATTATAATGTGTACAGTAGTATAAACAAATCAGTAACAACTATTAGAAATAAGGATGTTCCGATTATATTGAATGATAATATTTTAATGATAAGAACAGTTACTGAAAATTTAGACTATTATACTGTATATTTAGGAGATGAAATAGAATATATGACTGAAAATGCAAGATCTATTGATTCTGGGATAGAATTAGAATACGATGAAGAATTGGGAATAATGTTTTGTAATGATAGTAATTCTGAAATTTATAGAAATTATTATAAAGAAGGAAAAATAAAGATAATAAATAGAAAAGATGGTATATTCGGGACTTTACTGGAAGGATTTAGAAAAAGTTTTTTAAGAGATAATATAGATAAAGAAGTTCCAAATATAATTGGTGCATTTTTTGGAATTATATATTATATAAATGAAGATAACTACTTAAATTATTTATAAAATGAATATAATATTTAGTAATGAATTCAAAGAATGTTTAAAAAGAATAGATAATACTTTATATATAACTGAGTATGTTATCGGAACTAAATACGATAGTTTAATGGATTCACCTTCTCCAGAAAATATAAGGAAATTATTTTCTGGAGAATATTTGGCAAATGATTTAAGAAAAACTGGAAAAAATATATTAAATTCTTTAATTGAAAAAAATACACTTAAGGCACATATAAAAATACTGGATAAAGAATTATTAACTGAGCCTTCATCTTTGTATGATTTTATATATGTTTATGGAATTTTTCCAGATGGTTCTGAAAATATAATAATGTTATTAGTAAATATAGTAGATAATAAATTTCAACCATTAGATATAAATATTACAGATAATATTATTAATATTAGTTTACCAGAATTTACTGAGTCTACTATAATAACTAACAAAGAAGAGGATACAAAATTTCTAGAAGGTATAGGAATAAATAAAGGAGTTAATATATATAGTAATTCCGAAGATTTATCTAAGCAATTAGTAACTAAAGAATCTTATTATAAATTTATTAGAGAAAAAAATACTGATGGAGATAGTATTTCTTTTCTTTATAATAATTTTTATGGAGAGAGAATTTTTAGCAAAAATTTTATAGATATATGTGAATCCATTAACATACATACACTTATATCTAAAGAATCTGAACAAATGTTATCTAAAGATGGAGGATCTTTAAAATTATTGGGAACAGCAAATTTTAAAAGATATAAGTTAATAAATAATTATGATTATTCCGTTTATATAGATAATATGAATATTGATATTATATCATTATCAAATACATCTATTATTATTGAATCTAATACAGGTATAGATTTAATAGATATTGATAATAGAAATAATAGAATTATTTATGGAAAAAATTCTAAAGGTAGTGAATTAAGTGTTATAGTTAAGTTTAGGTATGTTGGATTAGATTTAAAAGGAAATATAGTATCTATATTTAGTAATGAAATTAAACTAATACAACCAAATATTTGATATGAGTTTTGATTTTAAAGAAATAGTTGAAGCAATTAGTAATATTGATAAAACTTTAGGATTTAAAAAATTTGTAAAATATTTATTCTTATTTGCTGTATGTCTTGCAATACTTAATTATAAAACTGTAATTAAAGATACTATAGAAATAATTAATGAAATTTCTGAAAACATTCATTCTGAAAAAATGGAGAAGAGGGATCAATTATTGGCAGAGTTAAAACCTCTTCTTACCGAAATGAGAAGTTCTATGCGGGCAGATAGAATATTATATTTAGAGTATCATAATTCTAAGGAAAATTTATTAGGAATTCCTTTTAAATATGTTGAATTAGTTCAACAATCTAATGGGTTCGCAATACCTCCTATAGACGCTTCAAAATATCAAGATATAAATATCGGAATGATAACTAGTATCTATGAAGATATTAAATTGGGTAATATAGTACATTGTAAAGGTCCTAATGACTCTATCTTTAGAGAAAGATATTCTGGAATATATGAATTGATTAACTCTAGAGATAATTCTAAAGAACATATTTATATAAGTATTCCTGGAATAAGCCAACCCGTAGGATTAATTATATTAGAGTGGATGATTGACGGAAATAATATAGATATGGAAGAAGTGATAAAAACTGCTACACATAATTATATTCCAAGAATTAATGCATTGATTCTTTCTAAATCGCCTGAAAAAAGAAAATGGATATAATTATATAATTTAATAACTTAAACTAATAATTAAAGACTATGAATGAAGATGTAAAAATTTATGAAGATTCTACTTGGGGAAAAACAGGAAAAGATATAGTACCTAGTAGATTTTACCAAGTTTATAAAATAGAAGGAACTTGGTTAGGAGATGATGAAGGTACTTGGTATGATTTTAATAGAGAACATAGTACTGTATCTGTATCTCCAGAATACTTAATCTATGAAACTAACAAAATTGGATTAACAAAAGATATGGAGTTAATAAATATTACTATTACTCCTAATGAAAAATTAGTTTCTGAATTCCCTAATGCTCAGGTTAGAGTAGATTATAAATATTATGACTTAGGTATATTAAACAATCCTATAGAACTTTATATGGATAAAGATCATAAGATTTCAATTATTTGGTCTCCTGGAGAATTAGTAGAATCTTTTAGAATTATTAAAATTAAGTAATTAAAATTCTTTTCTAAAAGCTTTAAACTCTAAATAATGAGAACAAACTTAGAAAAATGATACTAAGTTTGTTCTCATTTTTAATTTAAATTTTATATATTATGAGTAGCAGTAAGAATTATAAAATAAGAATATCTAGAAGTGCTTATGTTGAAAGGGATAGAAGTATTGCTATACTAAGATTAAATGAATGTAAGCATTTAGTAGGGCAACCAGTAATGGTTAGATATTATTCTAATCCTCCAGAAAATACTGAAATAGATACAGTATTTGCTATAGGAATTAAAGATGGTGTAGGGGAAAATTGCTATAAGGTAGTATCTTTAGGAGGATTAGACTTAGTTCGTGAAGTATCAGATTTATTACCGGATGTCTCTAATCTAACTCATGGAGAATTATATTTATGGCAAGATAAAGAAACTAGTGTTTGGAATTACGTTTATGCAATAGATGGAATAAGACAAATAGAACCTATTACTGGTGGACCTTTTATATTCTCTAGTATTGAAGATAAATATAGATGGTTTTATAGAGATGGAGAATTAAAAAGAGAGGATGATTTTGTAACTTCTGGAGAATTTTCATCTTCTTTTGAAAATTTTAGTAATAAAATAGAACAACTTGAGGAAGCTATTGAATTATTGAAAACTTTAGTTCATAAAAATTATACAGTATCGTTTCCAATTAGAATTAATTTTTATGATGAAAAAAGTTCTGCTGGAAGAAAGTATTTATATGAATATGGAAAAAAGTGGGGAGTTAATTTTCTAGTTAAGGTATTAATCAGCGAAGTAGACTTATTATCTGGTCAAGTAAGTGATATAGATATAACTAATGATTGTGAAATTACTCTTAATGGAGAACCTATTAAAGTTACTAATAATAGGTATTCTATTGCTGGAATTACTCAGCCAACTACTTACATGTTAAACGTAAAATATACAGATCCAGATACAGAAGTAATAAGATTAGGGACTGCATATTATACTTTAGATTTTGGAAAAAAATTTTATTATGGTGTTATTCCTGAATCTAATTGGGATAAGAATGTTAAAAATTTAGATTATATTATAGCAAATGAAAAATCTGTTATATCATTTAATAAAAATTTAAATCTAGAAAAAATTGCATTAGCATATCCCAAAGAATATGGAAACTTGCAAAGTGTATATAGTAAAAATGGTATTAATTGTATATCTGATTATAGTGTTGAAATTATTTCAGTAGATGATATAGAATATTATTTATATACTAAAAATTTGGCCATAAAAGGAGATAATATAATGCAGAATTTTTCATTTAGCTTATCAAATTTAGGAAATGGTGGAGGTGATGGTAGTATAGATGTTACTACTCCTATTACCATGGCTGACTTAGATAACTTGAAACAAGAAATTCTTGGAGGGTGTAGTATTGAATATAATACATTAGGAAAGATTGAACAAAAGATTAAGAACATATCTATAAGAGAAGGATTAAAAGCCGGAAAAGGTATATCTATTACACAAGGAGAGGATGGAAGTACAGTAGTAGGAGTAAATACAGATGAAGAAAGTATTTCTACTAATCCAGAAGATGAAATAATAATTAAAGATGTAGACGGAGGAACTTATTAATATGGCAATTCAGGTAGATTCTAATCTTTTGTTGAAAGCAAAAGATTTTTTGGATAGAAGACAGAGTTTAGCAGTAACTCTACGAGATTTATATGAATGGGATTATGATAATTTCCCAATACCAGTTGGATTTGAGGTATATGTTGAAGGTCAGTGGTATACTTTTATGGGAAAAAGCGGTATATCAAATGATAGCTTAACTGGGTATTTTAGAAAAAGAGGAGGAATAAATGTTGTTCAAGAAACTGGAAGTTCAATTAATGACGTTATGTCGCAAAAAGCAGTAACTGATGAACTTAATAATTTATCCGAAATAATAAATTCTATTATATCTAGTGATGGAAAAATACTTAAAATAGAGATATTACCTTATGATGATAAAAAAATTCCAGGAAAATATAGTATATCATCATCAATAATACCAGGATTTGCTTGGAAAGTTTACTATAATGACGTAGAAATAGATCCAGTTGATTTAAGTGATGTGGGAATTTATTTAAAGACGGTAGTTGAAGGAGAAGAAATTCTTGAAAGTGTAGATAAAATTTCAGGAAATCAAATATTCGTTTATACTAACAATAATAATCAACCTATATATATAAAAGAAAATACTACATTTATATTAAAAGTTTCTTATGGTATAGGATCTTCTAAAGTAAGTACACAATTAGAGTTAAATTATAAATTTTTAGGAACAAAATATTGGGGGAAAATTCCTAGTAATTTAATATCTGGAAAAAATGGAGAGGAGCTATATAATTATTTAAAGGGTGATTATAATATTTCTAGTGATAGATCTGAATTTAGAGAAACCGGAATAATTTCTTTCGACTGTTCTTTAGAAGAATATAAAAATATTGGATTATGTCCTGGTATTGTTATTCCTAGTGATCTAATAAATAGTAATGAATATATTCCTTTTAGAATATTAGTTGGCGGAATAGAAGTTAGTGATTATACTATGAAAAGTTATGACTCTCAAGAAGATGGAAGAGTTAATATATATGTACTAAATACACCTCAAAGAGGAATTTTAAATATAGAATTTACATAATATGGGAGAAAATATTAAAGGAGTAAATATACCATCTAGAATAGTTCCATATTCACCTAATGATACATACCCTACTCATGAAGCTATATATGGAAAAGGAGGATGGAAATGTGTTGATAGTATATCTGGAATTGCAACAATTCCAGTAGAAAGATTAGAAGTTGGCTGTATTGTTAGAGTAAATAATCCTACAATTGAATATTCGTATACTGGAGAGAGAGCTAGTGATGAAGAATTAAGTAAAATAAATTTAGAAGAAGATCCTTCAGATGAAAATATCGCTAAATTTGGATTTGTAAAATGGACTCCAGGATATCAGCCAAAATCTCTAAGTGAATTAGATAACGATGTTCCATTTATAGCTGAAGTTGTAGAGAAAACAGAAGAAGGAGAAAATATTTATTTAGATCCAGATGATGTAGATGATAGTACGAAAATTCAAGGATATTTATTAGATAGATTTAAAGGAATCTATCAAGAACTAGCTATATCTTATTTATATAGAAATAGTTATAGATCTAGTATATCAGATAACTATAGTAAACCAGTATATGGTCTTGTAACTGTTGGGGAAGATGGAAAAATTAGTAAAGATGTAGTTGAAGATGGTGGAAAATATGTAGAAACATTAGTAGGATTTTTTCCAGATGATTGGATAACAGATGATGATGATTCAGCATATTCTTGGCCTAAACCACCTAACATGCAACTATATGAAAAATACTATGTCACTACTAATTATTTAAAAGATAAGAGTAGTGAGGAAAGTGAAGATGTAAGGAAGTTTAGAAATAAAATATGTACTGTAACTAATGATGGAGGTACAACTTTAACTTGGGTAGGAACAGATCCAGAAGTAGGAGATTTTATCTATATTAATGAAGGAACTCAATCTCTTTACGTATTTGGTGAGAAATATATTAATGATCCAAAATGTGTTGGTAGAGAATTAATAAGAGATATAAATATTTTAAGGAATGCAGATGTTGCTGAAAATAAATGGAATGAATTAAGCGTATCAGCTAATTTAATATACGAATTATTAAAAGATACTACTACAGGAAATGGAGAGATTAATAAAGTTCTTTTAAGTCAATTAACTGATATAGATTTAAATTGTACACCAAGTATTGTAGAAAGAAAAGCTCAAAGTAATATAGAAGTTACTTGGAATATAAATTATAATAATAATAAGTTAGTACCTTTAACATTAAAACTTATAAGTAATACTCAAGGAACTCCAATAACTACTGATAAAGAAGCAACTAGCGCAACAGTTAATGTTCCATCTAGTTTTAGTAGTGAAGCTGTTACTATAACTCTTAGTATTACTATGGATTATGGAGCATCTAAAACAATTACTAAAACAATAAATACTTATTATCCATGTTATTTTGGATACTCTACTAATCCTACAGGAAGTTATGATAGTGCAATATCATTCTTAGATGGGAAAAAAGTATTAGAATCACCAAAAGGTAATTATAGTATGGAAATACCTGAGGGGAACTACGTATGGCTATATGTCCCTGAAGGAATGGTTATTAATGAAGTAACCTCTTGTGGAGTAAAAGTACCTTTTATGGAAAAATCTGAAATAAGTGGGGCAAATGGAAAATACTTTGGTTATAGAAGTGTAGAGAAATTTAAAGCAGGAACATTTAATTATACAATTAATTAAAATATGGCAGAACAAAATAATATTATTAATATTTATGGAACTTTAGTCAATCAGACTGAAAGTCAGACTATAGCTAAGGCTAAACAGATCTCAATGGAGGGATATTCTAAAGGTTCAGATGGTTCAGCTGTTACTCCTAGTGATACGGTTACTGTAGCTATAGCCAAATTAGAGAAACAAGTAGAAAATACAGGTTCTTCAGGTTCTTCTGATATTCAAGATCTTAGGGAAGAATTTGAAGCACATAAACAAACAGTTAATACTGATCATAAAATAAAAAAGAATAATATTGATGATTTAAAAGATGATTCAGACGTTAAATTTAAATCTGTAACTGCTACTGGAAATATTAATGCTGCTGGTTTTTTTCAAAGTTCAGATAAAAGATTAAAAACTAGTATAGATAAAATAGATTTAACTAAAGGAGATATAGACTTAATTCAATTTAATTGGAAAGAGTCAGGAAAATTAGGATATGGAGTAATCGCAGATGATGTTGAGAAAAACTATCCAAATATAGTTAGCATAGGAGAAGATGGTTTTAAACGTGTTAATTATATTGAAGCTTTAGTTATAAAACTAGCACAGTTAGAAGAAAAGATAAAAGAATTGGAAGAAAAATTGAATAAATAAATAAAAAAGAGAGGGATTAATCCCTCTCTTTTTTTATTCTGTTAGCTTATCTATATTTATGTCTTTCTTATCATCACTATTCCAATCTTCAAATGAGTTCCACATATTATCATAAATTACTCTATCTGGTCCTGTATCCATAGATTTCATAATATAAAATCTAATAGATATATTATTAATTTCTGTTATTTCTCCATAAAATAATATCCCAGAATCATTAAATTTATGATATATTAATCTATGATTAGAATTATCAACCTCAATAAATATACATGAATTAATTAATGAGGTTGATAAAGAGTATTTAACTTTATTAAATAATTTTAAATTTCTAAACATAGAGTATCTTTAGCTAACTGTAGCTCTTTCTCATTTCCAGTATGTTTTCCCAAATCATCGGATATTTTTATACAATTTGACCACTCTCTTTTACTATTTATTCTACATTTACTAAGCTTCATTACAATATTTGCAGGTTTTACTCCAGGAATATCACAAACTAAATTAGTACCTATTCCAAATGCACAACCAATTCTATTAGAACAATATTGTTGTATTTCTAAAGCTTTTTCAAAATCTAAAGAGTTACTAAAGATAATTGTTTTGTGAAGTGGATTAATTCCAAGCTCTTTATATCTAGCTGTAGCCATATTTACATATTTATACTCATCTCCACTATCACATCTTAACCCATCAAACATTATAGCTTGATCTTTTGAGAAATTATCAAAAAATACCTTGCTAGTAAATGTATCGGTTAAGGCTATTCCTAAATAACCATGATATACTTTATTCCAATTATCTAAAGCAACGTGATTAGCTTCCTTATATCCATAAAATGATCCATGCAAAGAGAAGTACTCATGTGCACAAGTTCCTATTGGCTTTAAAGAGTATTTCATAGCTAAATGAACATTACTAGTACCATTAAAGTACATACTGTTCTCTTTCAGTCTTTTAATAACTTCGTCATGAACCATGTAAGAAAATCTTCTTCTGGTTCCCATATCAGAAACGAATAATCTTTCCCTATTAGATAATCCAATTTTAGAATCAAGTTTACTAATCACTTCATCTAATCTTGGGTTCTCTTTTTTGTGTTTATGCATTAATTCTGATACGATGGCTAAAATCATAACTTCATATAATGTAGCTCTATACATTTTATCGGTTACCGTAATGTGTAGATGTTTTTCTTCATCTAACCATACTTTTATCTTTTCTGGATCGAATGTCCAACCCTTAAGCCATTCCCAATAGAATTCTCCGATATATGGGATATTTTTTACACACCAATTAAATTCTTCTTTTGTAAGAGATAAAGATTTTGTACTATAAAATTCTCTTTTCAACTCTTCAACAAAATCTTCCGTAAATACTTGCTTATTTCTATCAATGAAACTAAATTCACCCTCTGCATCAGGAAATAGCATTGAATAAGCATAAGACATTGATAGCTTATACAAATCTGTGTCTAAAATTGATTTAATAATACTCATAATTTTTTAAATTTTAATATGTTAATTTTATTTGTTTAATATCACTTATAAGGATTTTGGGATTTTCAAAAATAATAAACTGAGAGCCTTATAAATGATATTAATTTAATTAAATAATAACGTTATGAAAAAATCAAATGAATACAAAGTAATTGAAGAAAACTATTATTCAGAAAATGTGAATGATAAGACTGTATTTACAGGAACATTAGATGATTGTAAGGATTGGATGAGTCATAAGTATGATGCAGACGAGTTATTAGATGAACTTAGTGAAAGGGGAATAGATATTAAGGAATTTATACTGGATTGTTTATATGATCCTGAAGAAAATGGTATTTTAACAGGAAACGGAGAAATAATGAAGGGAAGTAGAGAAAGTTTCCATGAAGAATTTCTTAAAGAATGTTTCTTAAATAATCATTTAGGTAAATATGATTATTTGCTTGGATTGCAAAATAAACCTATGTTGCTTAAGTATGGTCTTACAGAAAATGACTAATGAAAGAGGGAATAAATCCCTCTTTTTTATTTTAAATGGACTCTGTATTAATAATGATCTAATATAAAAAATTTTCCTTTCTAAAAACCTTTAAAACCTTATATATGAAAGGAAATTAAGTATTTAGATTGGATAAAAATACCGTCTAAAAAACCTTAATAACCTTATATATGTAATAAAATATATTAGTTCAGTTGGTAGAACACTTGAAATAAGAGAGGTCATAGGTTCGAGTCCTATATATAGTTTATTACCTAAAGATATAATACTAGATCATATTCTAGTATTATATCTTTGTTTTTTAGCGTTATAATTATTATAACTTAGATATATAACACATACTGAAGGTGTCACGAGGGAGTGTATATATTGAAATTCAAGAGTAGCTAACTTGACTTCGACTCTGCGAAGTAAAAATATCGTGAGTCTTTTACTATACTTTATAATAAAGGAAATATGGAAGTTGTTATACCATCGTAAAAGATATAGGCAAGAGAGCGTTTTAAAGGTTGAAGGAGACTAAGAATTTGGGCCTAACAAAATTTTATATAAGGGCCCGAATCTTAAATTAACAATAAAAATATTTTATAGTAGATAATACTATAAACCGGGATACATTGAGGAAAGATGATAAATCTTTTTAAGAGATATGTATCAAAAGCATGTAGCTAGATATATATAGTGAACTATGAAAATTTGGAGAAGTCTGTATAACTTCAATAATTGAGTAATAGGATGCAAGGATAATGGGATTAGGATATACAGCCTGATTACTATAATATACTTATGATAAGAACTGACGAGGATGTTATAAAAGTAGATTATAGTTTTATCCTAGAAGTCTATGAGAGAGAAACTTATAGCAAACCTTTAACTAAAGTATATTTAATTATATACTTTAAAGAACACAATAACGAGAATAAAAATTTAATTATATAAAGAGATAATTAACTAAAGTATAACTTAATAATTACAATTATGGAAGAAAGAAATTTTAACAATGGTGGAAAGTTTTTCAATGGTAACAACAATGCACAGACAAGAGTTAATAATCCACAGCCAGAAATTCCAACAATAGACGCTGTTCCAGTATCTTCTACTCCGAGAACTTTTTGCGGAGTTGAAGTAAATGCAAAAAATATAGGAATCGGTGCAGCCTGTCTTGTCGGAGCAACACTTGTGGTCGGTGGTGTAACTTATGCTTACAAAAAATGGTTCAAGAAACCAAAAGAAAATAATGTTGTTATTCCAGAAGAAGTAAAGGAATAACTTTCACTGCAAACAAAACCTCGGACAATGTGTCCGAGGTTTTTATTTTAACTTTAAATAAGACAATAACAATATTAAATAAATTATGGAAAAAATATTAGATATATTAATGACAATATTAATCGCCCTTACTTTTATTGGGTGGTTTGTTGAAAATGAGATATTATATACCATTTCTGCATCAGTAATGGTAGTATTAGGGATAGTATATTATTTTAAATATATACTATTTAGTAATAATCCTTCGGAGAATAGTCCGAAAGAGAAGAGTATTGGATGAGGGAGTAATTAAATCTCCCTCATTTTCGTTTTTGTAGTTAGATATTTAATCTAACCTGATGAGATCTAAAAGATCGAAACAGAAACGGAACTAAAGATTTCCTTATAAATTTATATATTAATTATAAAGGACATATAACTAATAAGGAAAATTTAGAACTATAAGGAATCATTTTAATACAGAGTCCACTTAAAAAGTGTTATTAAAATTATTAAACTGAAAGCCTTATATATGAAATAAAATGAATATTAATTACTAAATCAGATTTAGTAATTAACTTCAATATAAAGGCCACGTGTAAAGATAACAATAATAAAAATTTATATATATGGGAAAAATAGGTTACTCTCTATTTAAAATATCAGAGACGGTGGTTACATCTACAACAGTAGCAGTTGTTGGGTACATAGTGCAATTAACTGGTCCTGCATTATTTAATATGACTAGAAATTTCGTAATAAATATGGACTTGTATAAAGAGTCTACAGAAAAGGAAAAAAGAAAGTTTAATATAGTACTCGGAATAAATAATGAAGATATTAATCAATACAAAGGATATAAAGGTTAATTAAATTATGAGAACAACAATACTTAAAGAGATTTTTTCTCTAACGAAAGATATAACCATTGGAACTCTAACTAGCGTAATTTCGACAATAGGGAGAGGATTTAAAGAACTTTTAGAAAAAGATGAAAAAGATTAAGAGGGCTTAGTTTATAAATAGCCCTCTTTAAATTTAAAAGACATAATAACAATTATAATTAGAATAATAATATAAAAATATATAACAATATGGAAGAAAAAGAGACAAAAAAAGAAAAATTATTAAAATTTTGTATATCCAATAAAAAAACGATTGGATTTTTTACAATCGTTTCAATACTTGGGATAGAACTTATAAGGAAGAGAAGTGAAGTATCTTCCTTAAAGGAAAAATTATATGTTGAAAAGGGTATTAATAAAAACCTAGAGTATAGCTTAAAAGGCCTCAGAAAAGAGGTATCTGATTTAAGTTACCACCTAGGTAAATTAAGTAAAGGAAGGAGGTAATATGATAGAGATAAAGAAAATTTATAGAGTAGAGACTAATTTACCAACAGTTATATTAATACTGTCCGTAATTGGAATAATCTCTAATCATATAATCCAAATAAAAAAATTAAATAATAAAAAAGATACATAATATGAAGTTTATAAGTATTAATTATGCAGATTCCATGAATGATATTTTAATGGAGATGCAAGGAAATATCCGATGCTATAAGATTAGCTTAGAGGATTTTATAGACCTAAGTAATGAAGAAAAGTGTTATGGATATTTTAGCAATAACGACAAGCCTATAGTCAAAAAATTAAAAGAGCTTGGAGTAACGTATGAGCCTATTAACGATAAGATTGCACTGAATCCAACTAGAAATGATGTGCTATATGTAATAAAAGTTATAGGTTATAGACTAAAGAATGAATTTGATGAGATTCCAAATTATTCAACTTTAGAAATTAGAGTTTATGAAACTTATTTCGAGGATAATGAGGAAAATTAATCATTTATAGTAAAAATATTAATAAATTATAAAAATTATGAAAAAAGATTTAAAAAAATTTAGAGATGCTCAATACTACTGTTTTGTAATAGATAAGTGGTGTGAAAGCATTCCTAGTACTAAAAACGTATTGAAAAAGTCAGATATATTTAATCTTCTGACACAAGCAAATGTTTTCTTCGGATTAGAAGATAACAAATATACGTCTTACTCGGTATTAGAGAAACTCGAAAATATGTTAGGAACATATATCGAGAAAACAGATGATAGAATTTCAACACTCTATTCTCTAAAAATAGATGAAAAGAATAAAGAGAATACTGTTAGTGAAATAAAGTCGAAGATAATCGAGTACTTTAATCTCAAGTATAAGAACAGAAAAAAAGTCGAAAGAAAAAAAGAAGAGTCTGGTTCTTTAACTTGTAAAAAGGAAAGAAAATATAGCGTAAAGAGATCTACTATTGAAAATTGTTACAGAATATTAAACTGGATGGTAGAAAATAAGAAAAACAGTATGGAGAGAAAAGAAATACTGAAAACTTTAAACTATCAAAACATCCAGTCATCACAAGTAGATTCTTGGCTGAATACTATAGAGAGATATAATGGCACGATTATTGACTTGATGTACGTTGCCACTAAGGGAAAAAGAGAAAATAAAGGATTTATTAAATCTAATAACCCAGGCAATAGTCTATTATTGATAATTAAGTTAGGAAATGAATTATATAATATGTTTCCTAATACTAAATTCAGTAATAAGCCAGTATATATTAAGAGAGAACAGCAGAGTATAAATTTGGTAAAAGATGAAAAAATTTCGGATCATGATTTATCTAAATTAATTTACTCAGTTGCTGGAATAATATTCGAAAATAGTTATAGAAGTGTAGATGTAAATGATATCTGTTCAAATTTGTCTAAGAAATTTGATATAAAGATAACAAAAAAGGAAATCATTTCTGCACTGAAAGAGTCTCCTGAATTTAATTTAATTGAACATGGAGACAGAATTAGGTTAAATAATAACAGTTCGTCTTGGGAAAAAATTGTAAAAGAACACGGACCAAAAAATTTCGTTAAAGAAGTCTTAGTTAGACTAACTTTTGATCTAAAAACGGTTCAAACGTATTTCTCAAGTGCGATAATAGTAAGTCAAATATCTGAATGCGATGCAATTTATAAAATAACATACAACGAATCTATATCCGATTTAATAAATTGGATTGAGTTGTATAGAAAGTTCAGAGAAAATGATAAAATTTTAAATGACGAAGAACTCGAACAAACTATTAATAGAGAGATAGAGAGAATAAACGCTCTAGCATTCTCTGATAGTTTAAGATATAAGCTTGAAATATAATTAGGCTGCTTTTCGTCGTTTTGGAATCGAAAGCCTGTGAAGGTGAGTAGATTCCTTTTTTTGTTTCTCCTTTAAATCCTTATAAGTGAAATTATAAATTATATAAAATATGAAAAAGAAAAGAATAATAAGTAGTATTAGTGGAGTAATAACTAATAGTTCGTCAGAAGTATTTTTAATAGATTTAAAAGATACGGGATTTACCGAGAAAACATTTATCGAATTTTTAGAATCTATTCGTAATGTAGACAAAGAAAGGAATCAAGGTTCTGGAATGGGAGGAATATTAGAACTTGAGAATTGGGATAGTTTGTATGAAAGATTCTGTAAATTATATATTCCAGGAAATAAATCATTTACTTTAAAAGATTTTTTAAAATTTTGGCCGGTATCAAGTATTGAAGAGGCTAGGGAAAGATTTTTTAAGTTAAATGTAGATAAAGGTTTTCTAGATATAATAGATGAAGTAGAAAAAAATTATTCTGTTTCTTCTAGAGATTTAGGTATAAAATCTGCATTAGGAATTGGATATGATTATGAATGTTTTGATAAATTATATGAATAATTATGGAATTATTAAATATTAAAGACTATATAGAAGATATAGATTCATTAGTTAATGGCAAGTATATTTCACATATTTCAGATATGTTATATGAGATAATAAATAAAAATTATCCAAGAGGATTATTAGGAAAGTGGTTTTATTTTGATTACAAACCAAAGTATAAGTTGGAAGAGTATTCAGTGATGAAAGAAGTTGATGAGGAAACCTACTACAACTTATACTGTAGATTATTTAATCCAGTATCTGTCTTTATTTATGAAGATTATTTTAAAAAACCATACTATGTTAAGGTTAGGTTAGACTCTATAGACGACTGTGATTATAGTGCAGAGTTTAATAATCTTCATAATATTAGTGAAGTTAATGACGTTATTTATAAACTATTCTCTTATATAGATTCAAAAGAGATAATTAATGGAAAAGAGTTAATTAAATATTCTGAATCTATAGGAGGAGTTGAATTACCATGTTAATATGAATCCATGTGATATTTGTTTAGAAAAAGAGTGTAAAGGAAATTTAAATAAGTGTAACTGTTCTGAATGTAAATTAGCAGCTACTTGTCCTAGATTTTTGCACGCTACTATTAGAATAACAAATAAGTGTACTCAAGAATGTAGTCATTGTTGTTTTTCTAGTTCTCCTAAAAGTAATATAATGATGTCAATAGATATGGCAAGAAAAATAGAAAAATTTTTAATCTCTAATGATATATTATCATTAAATATTATGGGAGGAGAATTTTTCTGTAATCCTGATTGGGAAGAGATAATTAATATTTTCTCAGAAAGAACTGTATCTATTAGACTAGTATCTAATGGTGATTGGGTTGTAGATAATAATTTAAAAGAAAGAATAAAATCATTAAAAAATATTAATAAAATAAGAATACATATTAGTAAAGATAAATGGCATAATAATAAAAATTCTGAAGAAGCTTATAATTTTTTAAAGGATAATGGTATAAGAACAAAAATAACTCTTCCAAATGAAGCAACTGACTCTTCTATAGTTCCAATAGGACGTGGAGAACAGATTTATAGCATATACTCGTTTATGGGAGGTTATTGTGAAAATCCTTTAAATAAATATTCATTTTTAATAGATGAATATGGGGAAATATTTAAATGTCCTTTTGGAGTATGGAATTATGCTAATGTTATGGAATATCAAAATGGAGGATTTGCTGAAAGATTTAAAGAATTGAATAAAATTTTTTATAAATCATTTATTCCTTCATGTAGAGATTGTGTAACTCAAGCATTTCTTAGAAAAAGAATAATATTTAATTATAGAGAAGATGATATCAAGTAAAAATTTAAAAAAATTAGTAATAGATTACAGCCTTCTAAAAGGAAGTAAATTTATATTTTGTCGTAATATTGACGAAGCTTTTGAGATATTGTATGAATTATATAATTTCTATGATTATATAAAGCATGGGGTTATTGTTATATTTGTTGATAAGATAACAGAAAAATCAGTAATATTTCATAAAGATTTTGCAAAATATAGAGAATTATTTGTTAATAAAAATCTATATTTTGCTAATACTAGAGTATTTTTATTTGAGCCAATAATTTATTATGATAATCATGTAATTACATTTAATTATTTTAAAAATGAATGGGAAGAATCTGATAATACTATTATTTCAGATTTAGAAAGATTAAAAGAGGATTCTAAATTATTGATAATATGAAATTTGTAGAAGTTTTTAGTAAGTTGGATTTTAGATTAATTCCTTTTTATAGTAATAATTATGATCCAAATACTTTTTATGGATTAGTAAATAATTGTAATGAACTTTATAGCATTCTACGATTATTTAATACTTATGGGTTTGATATGGAATATAGTGATGATGATAGTGGTACTGCTCATGTGTTTATATTTTTTATTAGAGAAGATTTCTCAGCTGATGATTTAATATTTCATCCAGATTTTTCTAAGTATAGAACATTATTAAAAGATAGCAGAATTTTTATTTATAAGATATTATCTAAGAATTCAATAGATTCAATACTTAGTGATAAAAGTGCTGTTTTAGAATTTAATAGAGAAACAGGGAATTTAATAATTGGATATTACAATTTTGACAGTAATAGTTGGGAGAATGATATATTGAGTACTGATCATGGAAAAAAAGTATTCAAATCAATTACTGATAATTGTAAAAGAGTTGATTTATTTATCCCAAAAAACATGTCTTATTTAATGTCTATTTTTTCAGATTAAAGCGAAAACTTGCGATGGTAGTGCTATTGCTTTAAATACACTATGGATTATAGTGATAATAATATATTTAGTTAGATATATAAAATCAATTAAATAATAAGATTATGGATGCAGAAAATATTAAAGACGTAATTGATGAATTAGTAGGTCCTATTGTTCCAACAGGATCTGAATCTATTGATATAAATAGATTAAATAATTTGAAAAAATACGAAAAAATATTACCTATGATATGTGAGGATATTAAAATTATTAGAGATAAATATATAGATTCTCCATATCAGTCTGAGAAGAATATAGGATTAGAGGCTGAAAAAATTCTAAAAGAAATTTCAGAATTGACAAATCTCGTAGATTTATATACTTGGATAGAAGATCTAATATGGTGTCCATCTCAATGTTATTATTATTTTATAGATAAGTTAACAAATACTAAATATTGTATATATTTGAGATGGAGACATAGTGATCCTTGGACAGCTGAATTAGTAGAGTGCGAGGATAATTGGGATTTTAGTATAGAAAAAGAATGGGAATACCTTGATATAAAGGATTATAAGGATTCTGAATATAAAAAGCTTGAAAAAGAAGTATTAAAATTAATAAAGTCTAGATTTCCTAATAGTATTCCTTGAAAGCCTTATATATGAATAACAATATAATAAATATCATATGAATAATAATAAAGAAAGTGAGAATGAGTATTTATCAAAAATAAAATTTTACTCATTTGCAGGGTTTATGGTAGGAGCCTTAATAGGAACTATCATTGGAAAGTTATCAAATCGATAATTTTTTGGAACTAAGGATTAAGTCCTTAGTTCCTTTATTTTCCTTATATATGAATTTTAAATTAAATAAAATGTTTATATATTCGTGTTTTATAAGAATAAATAATGAAAGATTAAAAAGAGAATTAGAACATTTGGGTTATGATGTTAGTAAGTTAAAAACAGGAAGGTACTGTATAGCTACATCTACTGCAAATTCGTCAGCTGTAGAGATAGATGAAGAGTCTTTTGATTGTAGTAATCCTCATAGAACTTGGAATTGTTCGGGAAGAATTGATTGTGGAAAGAATGAGAAATTATTTTTAGCAATAGCAGCATTAAGGGATGATTCTGATATTAATCAATGGTTTGTATATAATAACACTGATTGGGAAAATGAAGAAGATCTAAAAGAAATAACATTTTTCTTATGTAAAGAGAAAAATGTAAAATCTGAAATGTGTTGTAATCTTCTCTATAATGATTGTAGGAAGGCTACAATAGAAGAGTTAATTAAACATTTTACAAAAGAATAATATGGGTTTTATAAAATCTTGTCTAATTAATAAAAATACTTTAGAATTAAGAAAAAAGTTAGAAAATTTAGGATATAAATTAAAAGGAAAATTTAAAGATTTTCCTTTTATTTATTGTAAGAATGGATATTATAGTACTCCTTCAGTCAATGAAAAACCTCCTAAAGACTATTATATAGATTGTGGAAAGAACGAAGAATTATTTTTAGCGATAGCAGCATTAAGGGATGATTCCGATATTAATCAATGGTTTGTATTAGAAACAAATCTAGCTACTATAAATAATCCAGAAATTATTAAACTTAATTATGGATCATTTATAAAATGTAAAAGGGATAGTTGGTTTATAGATTTAGATGATAATGGTAATCCTTCTACTGTTTCTAGTAGAAATATTCCAGCTCATAAAGCATCTATAGATGAATTAATAACTTATTTTAAATAATGATTAAAGATATATATACTGTAAAATCTTTTGCAGTTTTAGGTGATTCTCTAAAAACCTGTTATAACTGTGATTATTGTAGAGCTGATGATAATATTGATTATAGTTATCATTTATTACCTAGTAAAATTAATAAATTATTTAAAAATTTACCAATTGCTGTAAATCTATTTTACGGAGATCCAATACTGCAACTGGATAACACTATAAATTTATTAAGAGATTTAGATAACGATAATCATAGTGGGATAGTGATACTTGTTACTAAAGGTAAGTTGGTTAAATTGCCAAAATTGAATATTAATTTACATATTGGTATAACTATTGGACCAGATAAGATTAGTCAAGATAATTTCGAACATAACCTTGACATGGCAAATAAATCTGGATATAAATTTAGTATCGAATATAGACCTATTTGTAGGGATATAAATGACTCAGATAAATTTATAGAATATGTTATATCAAAAGCAAAAGAATATAATACTTGTGTATCTTACTCTGGCTTACAATTACCTCCTAAACCACTAGATCAAAAATATCAGCCATATGATAATAGACAATTCAGTGGACAAAAATATATAGGAAAAAATATTGAAGATAAAATTCAATACTTTGCAAGGTTATATAATGTTCCAATATTTAAGAAAACTAGTTGTCTTCTATCATATATGCATAATCTAAATTGTGATTATAATGCACATTTTTTAAAACCTTTAGGAGTTGGATGTAAAAATTGTTTAAATTATAATAAATGCTCTATATTTGATCCTATTAAATTAAATATGGATCTTCCATTTGATTATAATATAGTGAAAAAAGATAATTATATGTGTTCTTTTGTTAGAAATGGATTATGTAAGATTCCTAATAAAGAATGTTTACAGATGAAGGGATATTTCTTACAGCCAAAACTAAAAACAATAACTAGAGGGGATGCGAGAATTATTAAATGGCTAACTGGATGTATAATTGATAATGTAGAAGAATTAATAGAAACTCCATTTATTAGTGATTTTTGGAGTGAATAAGATAATAAAGAGGAAACTTTAGAATGTTTTCTCTATTTTCTTCCTTTTCAAATACCCTAATAATCTTATATGTGAGGGAATAAGTGAAATTTAATAATATCTTATATTATTGACCTTAAGTGGAAAATTGTAGGCGGATGGAAAACTAATATCTAGCACAAGAAATAATATGGATAATATTATTAAATTTAAATGTAATGAAGTTGCCTATTGATAATTACTCTAATAACATATTTAAAGTATAATGTGTTATCCCCCTGAAGATAGGATATCTTTTGACTGTAAAGATCAAGTCAAGCTAAAATAGAAGTAACTTCTATTTTATTTTTTTTCATCTCCTTGAAATCCTTATAATTGAATTTAATGAAAAAATATTAATAAAATGGAAAGAAATGATTTAGAAAAATTTAAAAAAATTTCATATGATTTTTTAAGCTTATTGGAAATAGGGTTCGGATTACATCCCTATATTATAAATAATAATGCAATAGAAGTAGGAGAAAATCTTTCTCCTAGTATAACCGTTAGATTTAGAGATAAAGGTTTAAAGAGATATACTATGGGTATATGGGCTTGTGGAAAATGGTCTGATTATTACGATTGTGAAGGAATTAATAGAATATCAGTATTTATGATTCATGATTGGTTATTGGATAAATTTAGACCTAGTTCAGCAAATTTAATTTACGAATTATATCTAGAACCAGAATTCTATAGAGATAATATTCATTCTGAAATGTTTAAGCAAGCAAAAATGATAGAAGAAGTGAATAAAAACCCTATAGATACATATTATGCAATAAAAGAATTTCACGAATTTCCAAATGCTACTTTAGATTACATTCATGAATGGTACTATTATTGTGTAGAAAGACATTTTTCTAATAATTTGAGATATAAATGGAGTGTTAAATTTCTTTACTCAATTCTATGGATAATTTCTAAATTTGATCCAAGAGTAAAGAAATCAATTTTATTTAATGACGAGGATGTTATACCTCCATTAACTTCTTCTTTCTTAGCTACTGAAAAATGTGCAGATAATGATAAATCTTGGGAACGATTTAAGAATTTATATGAAAGGTTTCCAAAATTTCTTAGAAAAATTTTCAAATATAAATTATTTGATAGTGGATGGAATGTTGCTGATTATTCAGATGACATGACAGAAAAAGAGATAAGGATAAAAATGTGGAAAGGATGTATATGAAGAAAAAATTTTTTATCAAGATAGGATTAATTTATAGTATTTACTGTATAGTATGCGGAGTACTATTCGGATATATATGCTATATTAGTTTAATATACTATAAAAATTACTTTAATACATTACAATCATCTATATTATGGATAATAACTTATTTAATATTATTATTAATTTTTATATTAATTTCTAGAAAAGTTTGTAAAGAGTTATTTAAAAGATTTAAAAATGATGAAAATAAAAATTAATAAGGATTTTGAATTATTAATTATCATAATAATATGGATACTTTTGGATTTAATAGTATATATTTTTTCTGGTAATTTAAATTATGTAGAATTATTTCAACCTATATTTATAATATTTATATTAATACCGTATGTTTTATGGAGAACAAGAAAAAGAAGTTAAGGGAAGATAAGTTATTTTTATATGCTAACAGTCTTTATGCTTTATCTTTTGGAATAGACTTTACTACATTTAATAGTTATCAATCACTTATGTATAAACTTGAAAAAGAAAAGTGGTTAATTAATATAACTCCAGAAGTGGGAAAGGGCTGGATAAATTGGAATTGGCAAATTATAGTTCCAGATAATGAAAATTATAGTACAGGAATGTATGGAGATAATGGAGAATATAAATCTAGTTTTGAAGCTCTTAAGTTCAGTGTCATAAGAGCATTAGAATTATATACCTTATATAAAACTAGTATTGATAATGAACTATTAAATAAAATTATCGTTAAATATAAAATAACTAAACCTCTGGATAATATAAAAACTATTCTTGATTTGATATTATTTATAGAGGGAAGATTAATATTTCTTGAACCTATAGATAAAGAATGTTTTAATTATATTAGAACTTCTGGAAAAGAGTATATTGAGTATATAAATAAAAGAATAAGAGAATGTCTGGGTGTTTAGCAATATTAGTATTATTGATGTTAATAATACTAGCAATTTACGGAGTTATATATTTATTAGGAAGTATTGTAATTTCTTTATTTCCATTATTAGTTATCATTTCATGTATATTTTTTGTACTGTGGGCATTTGGATTAGTAATAAAACTTTTAAAAGATTTATTTAAATAAAAAGAAAGAGAGGAATTAGTTCCTCTCTTTTTATTTCCCTTATTAACCTTAATATTGAATATTTAAATAATTAATTATGATAAATACTAGTGAATTGTATGAAAAATTAATGACAAAAGTATTTCCAATTGATGTTGGGAATACTAATAAAGTTGATTGTTTAACTCTAGAGGATGTAGAAAACTATTCTATAGAATTAGAAAATTTTATAGAAGATGTAATAAGTTCTAGAAGATTTTTAGAGTTCCCAAAAGAGTATAAAAAATATTTATCTAAATGGGGAAAATATGTTGAAAATCCATATACTGGTGGTGACAATGACTTTATAGTATTTGATATACATACTGGAGAGTATACGTTCGGAGAGAGTGGGGAATTACCATTATGTGATATTAATTTATTAAATAGTAAATATATTAATAGTAATTTAAAAGATTTAATAAAATTATGAAAACTTACAACAACATTTCAGAGACAAGTGGAAAATCTTATTTAATGGAGTTATTAAATACTCCTAGTCCTAGTGGATATGAAAGATTTGGTGGAATAGAAGTATTTAAAAGATACTGTAGAACTTTAAATTTGAAAGAAGAATTTACAGATGCTATGGGGAATTGTGCATTTTCTATAGGAAACTCTGATAAATCTATAATGATATCAGGTCATATAGATGAAATAGGATTTCAAGTAAGTAATATTACTAAAGAAGGTATGGTAAATATAGTTTCTTTAGGAGGTATTGATAAGAAGACTTTACCTGGATCTATTATTGAAATTATTGGTAATTCTGGAAAAATTGTAAAAGGTATAATTGGTAAAAAACCTATTCATATTGAGAATAGTGATGAGAGAAGTGAAGTAACAAAACTCAGCGATACTTTGGTTGATATTGGAGCTAGAAGTAAAGAAGAGGCTGAAGAACTAGTATCAATAGGTAGTGTTGCTGTTTTTGAAAGGAATCTTATTACTGAATTTGGTGAACATGGAATTATGTCTAAAGGATTAGATGATAAGATTGGAGTATTTATTACGTCTTTAGTTATGGCAAAATTAAAGGTAAATCAAGACAAAAATTTATTAGATACAAAAATCTATGGTGTAGCGAATACTCAGGAAGAATTAGGACTAAGAGGAGCTACAGTTACATCTAAAAGAATTAATCCAACATACTCTATTGATATAGATGTTACTTTTGCTAATGATGAGGGAAGAGATATTAAAGAATCTATATACGGCTCTATTGAGTTAGGTAAAGGACCAGTTATAGAATATGGACCTGATAAAAGTAATGCAATAATAAATACAATGAAGCGCATTGCTAAAGAAAACAACATTCCAGTCCAATTTGCTGTATCTTATGCAGGTGGTACTAATACTGATGCAATTCAATTAGGTGGAATGAATACTGAAACTGTACATATAGCTATTCCTAATAGAAATATGCATACTCAAGTAGAAGTATGTGATTATAGAGATATAGATGCAGCTATAGATCTTATATATCTTACAGTTCTTGAGTTGAGTGAGTAAAACCCTTAAACTCTTATAATTGTATTGAACAAAACTCATTAGGTTAAACTAATTAATGAAGATTATGGCTACTTCTAGATGTGAATCTAGAAGTAGTTTTTATTTCTATTAATCTAGCTTATAAACCTTATTATTGTAATTTATAAATATATTAAAATGATAATAGAAGATTTAATAAAAAATGATTTGAGTAATTTAAATTGGAATACTTATAATAAATATTTTAAAAAACCTATTAAATTCTTAAACCAAGATATACCAAGAGTGTATTTTTTAGGAGATCTTTTCGGAATATTATTAATAGGTAGAGAAGAAATAGAGGATATATCATTCACTATTATTTATAGACCAATGGCAGATTTACCAAATAGCTGGATATTATATAATAGTCAAGAAACAGATAACTATTTTCTAAAAGATATAATTGATATTTTAGAAATATCTAGAAATTGGGTAAAATTTAATGGAAAGAAGCATAAAAAGAACGGACATATTACTTATAAATTTAAAAAATAGTTTTATTATGGAAAAATTGAATAAAGACATCATTGCATTTAGTAGAGGAAAAGTATTAGTTAACAACACTGATATTCTTTCGCTTACTGAAGAAAAGAATAGCGAAAGAAATCTACTACTGTTTACATTACTAGATGAATTGAAAGAATATGGGTATTACTTATCAGTAGATGTAATGAACAAAATTTCAAAAGATGAAATTGAAAACTTACATAAAACTATAATACCATATTTATTTTATAAATATAATTTTGGAGGAAGAAAATATAAACCACTATATCCGGGATTTCCAAAACAAGTTATATCTAAATCTAGATATGAACTTAAGGTAGATCAATTAAAAGTTTATAGTGGAAATCTAGATGAATTTATAGATAATAATCCGTGGATAGAAAATGTTCCTACAGGTAAGAAAGTAGTAAAGGATCCGACTAAGGAATTAAAATTAATGACAGATAAAGAATTTATGGAAATACCAAAACAAATTATGTTATCTAATAATTCTTTGTCTGAAGGAAGTAATGAAGAATTAATCTGGTTCTTAGAAAATTATCCAAATTTAGATATACCTGATAGAATACCATTCAAGGAAACTTTATGTATTGTAGTAAAACATAGACCTTCTTATGAATTGAATGAAATAAATGATATCCTTAGGTATGGTATGTACTTAATGGGGGCTAATCCAAGTTTACCAAATGTTCCAAAATACGAAAAGCCTATATATAATTATAGAATCCCTAATAGAAATATTAACAAAGATTGGAGAAATCTTTCTACATTATCTAGAAAATATAGAAAAGATATATGTAACAGAATTGAAAGAGTTGTAGAACTAAAAGGGATAGAATCTTGCATAATTGATGCTAAGAGATTTTATGGGCACTGGATATTATTATCTGAAAGAGTACATCCTATGGAATTTACATTGCAATATCCTGAATGTTCTAGTTTCTTTAGTAAATTAAAGAGCAAGTCTGAAAGGAAACTGTATAAAACATTTAATTCCAAAATTCAGAAAATGTATGATGATAAGGCTGACATTGTAGATATTGCTAAAGAGATATCCAAACGTCCTGGTGAGTTAGTAAGACGATTTGATTCATTAATTCGAAAAGCTATTGATGTAGAGAAAGAATCAGAGATTATGGACTTATTCTTGGATACTGAAGGGATGAAGAATAAAACTCTATTAGAACTTAATAATTATTATAATAATAGAGAAAACCCAGATATACCTAGATTAGTAACTATTGAAGGGAAATCAGTCACTCTAGACAAATTAAGTCCACTTCCCAATGGATTAATTGATACAGTTCAAGAATTTATATTTAGAAAAATATTACTTAATATAAAAGAAAGAATTACTGAAAAAGATCTAGATGGAAAGTTTGTTGTACTTGATCCAGAGATAAAAAAATTGGCTATACCAAAAGGAATGAGAGATTCAGTAATATCAATACCAGCTGGAACAAAAATACCTATAAAAGAAGGTAAAAATATAATAAGATTCTTTGTTCATTGGTATCAAAATCCTCAAGGACCAGATGAAGACTTAGATTTACATGCATTCTTGTACAAAAATGATAATTGTGTAGAAAATATTGGATGGAATTCGTCATATTATACAGAAGAATATTGTGCAATTCATTCAGGTGATGTATTAAATAGACCTGGAAATTGTGCGGAATATGTAGATATAGACTTAGAAAAATCTGTTTCGAATGGATATAAATATGTAGTAATGGACGTTTATAACTATAAGAACAGGAATATGGATACTCTTCCGTGTTTTATAGGATATTGTTCTGTAGATAAAATGGAATCTAGTACTAATTGGGAACCAGGAGATGTAGAATTATCTGTTCCTGTGAAAGTAAAATCTTCTAAGGTAGCTACACTATTAGTGGATCTAGTTAATAGAGAAGTAATAATACTTAATTGTAACTTATCTGGTATTCCAGTAAATACTAGTGGAAATGTATCAACTCAAGTAGGAATTGTGAAATTCTTTACAGCTCCAATATCAAAGTATAATTCTTATGAAATTATGAAACAATATTACATCTTTAGAGGAGCAACTGTTGTAGATAAACTACCGGAAGATCTAGAAACTCAAAATCTAGTGGCAGAAGACATATCACTAAGAGATATGTCTCATGATTATGTAAAATTATTAGATATTATAGGAGAATAAGTATGAAGTATTGGACATTAGATTGGACTTCTTGGACTAATTACTATATTCCAGTATCTATTAAATTACCTATGATAGAAGACAATAAAAAGAATGATCATAAAGAAATAAAATTGATGTATTATCCTGTAAATTGCTTTATTATAGGGAAACCTGGAAAACCTAATATTACAAAAGATTTTGATCTATTTATGTCAGATGCTATCTACGTATATCCTTTTTATGCAAACTTAGATAGAGATGAAATCAAAAATTATCCAAATATTGAGTTCAATGAATCTGATATAATATCTTGGATATTAAAGAGTTCAGGAAGAGATAGGTTAAAAGAACAACTAAAAATGTTGAAAAAATAAAAAAAGAAGACGCAATGCGTCTTCTTTTTTTTTGCTGTGTACCATAATGATTACTCTTCTCCATAAGAGTAATCACTGACGATAATCTTTCTACTCCTAAAATAAGGACTAGTAGTATCTTCGGTCGTAACAGTGTAATAATACAACAAGTCTCCATCTTTATTTAAAGGAAACCTCGGATCATATGTATTGAAGATTAACTGATCGTACATTATTTCTTCAGATTTACGATCATTTTCTCTTTTAATTATTAATTTGTCTAAGAAATATTTTATAAGACTTAATGTTTCGTTAACATCAATTCCTAATTGTAAACCTTCAATATACATTGGAATAGATAATCTATACATCATTTCACAAGTTATTATTTTGATATCATAGATTTCATCTCCCACTAATTCTCCAGAATTTATAATGTCATTAGGAGATACAATACCATCTTTGTAATTAATACTTCCATTATATACTCCCTGAAAGTATTTAGTCAAAGCTACATTTGAATCCCTATCATCTAAATCTTTATAATTTTCTTTAGGTATCTGTACAAATTTCTGGATTTCAATATCTTCCTCTCCGTCGTGTTTACATACTCCTCTGATCTTGAAAGATACTACATAATATCCAACTAAACTAGATCTCACTAGATCTTCAAAATTTATCTTAATATTAGATTTTGGATATTGTTCAGAATAGATTTTATTTAATTTGTTACTAACCAATTTAGCTATCGGTTTTATTGTGGTTATATAATCCCTAACTTTTGGATACTTTCCACAATTATGTGTTTCTTTTTTATTTGAGAACGCTGTCTCTTGTATTTCGAATAAGAAATTCAAATACTTACCGTCATTAGTGTCAGACTGTAATACGTGAATGACTCTATCGCTATTAAAAAATCCATTCTTCTTTCCATCCTCCGATTCAATTCTTATCACATCTCTATCCCAATTGATTTTTAGAGGATCACAAAATTCAATATTAGCGTATACTGTTTTGATAAAAGGATCTCTATCGTCCGGATCTACTTCTTCATTTAATTTTTCCGCAGGAACACCAGCTTTATCTAAACTAGCTTTTCGCTCTTTTTCTTCTTTTTCTAATTTTATTACTCCTTTTTTAATTTTTTTAAAGAGTATAGCACCAACCGCCAATGTTATAGTGATGCCAATGAGAGTTCTTACTGTTTTCATCGTTTTTATATTTTCTTCGGTGATTATTGTAGTTATAACTCAATTTTAAATAATTCTCATAAAATATCTAATAAAGTTAATACTTAAGTCATCTCCCACAGTTTTCATCAGGTTAACTTTAAATAGCGTTTATGCTGCCATACTAAATGACTGTCTTTTTCCCATTTTGATACTCATACTCGAATTTGCTTTGATTTCTATCAAAATCCTTACCATCTGCCCAATAGTACAAATACCAGCCGCGATTAGTGCAAATTTATTACCAACAGTTTTTAAAAGTTGTTGTACTCTTCCAAAATCGCGTGTATTGCTTGGTGTGTTAAACTTCTTTCCGAATCCCAAAAAATCTGACAATCCAAATAATTTTCCAAACATAATCTTATTTGTTTTTAATTGTTTTACTTTATGTTTTTTAATGTTTCTTTCTTTGTCTACTCTCAACTATATCAAGAGTTAATGCGCAGGATAAAGCTATTATAAAAGTTACTCCTCCTACACAAATCGATTTAACGGATATTTTTGAAAATATTTCTCCCGTTACAAATAAAAATTTTTTAAATCTCTCCATTTTTGTTTTTTAAATTTAAATTGTTAATATTTATTTTAATTATCTCTGTCTCTTTTTTACTTAACGCAATCAGCTTAATATGCTATTTATAGACGCTGATTCGTCTTTATTATTCTTGTTAATCTTTTAATATGGGAGGGAATCAATAGCTTAGATAATACATATCTTCTATTTACCCTCCCTGAGAACAACAATTAACAAGAATTATGTTGTGTTTCTGATTCTTCTTTTAAATTATTTTCTAATGTCGTTTTCATTTTATTAGATTTTTCATAACCTAAGTAAAAAGATGGTGGAGTAAGGCCTCTCATTTACCTTACTCCACCTATAATTATAATCATACTCGAAGAAATTCCGATTCTTCTTCGTTACTCGGCATCCTGTTCTTTGTTAGTAGGATCTGAAGGAATTTCTTCTACACTACCGCCTTTATATTTTTTCAATAAAGACTGTCCGTAGATCTTTATCCCTTCTCTATTATTATACACAAAAGAACCGGCTACACCAGCTACGACACCTAATACGAATGTTATAATTCCTTTTTTCATAATTTTTCCTCCTTTGTTTGATTACAATTTATTAAATCCTTTAATCGGGCGAGTATTTACTCCACCGCCCATATTACCACCATTGTTTGCATAATTTGGTTGCTTTACTACATTAACCACAGGTGGCTCACTTACTTGTTGGCTTGGAATCTCTGGTTGTTTTTTTCCAAAGAGATTTTTAACTCCATTGCCAAATTTCTTAAATCCAGAAACAGTACCTGCTTCTGCATTTTTCACTTTATCAGGATTATTGGCTCCCAATATGCAGCCAATTCCGATCAATACTCCTCCAGCCAAAGTGTATCCTATCACTTTTCGCCATGGAAATTTTTTTTCTTTTTTTTCAGTTTTTTCCATAATTCTTTTAATTAATTGTTAAAATTGTTGTTAATTATTCTCATTAATAAGGCTTTAGCCGTTTAATAAACGGCGGAAAAATTAATCTTTAAATTATATATCATTACGATTATAATCTATAACTATAGTTGTTATAAAGTTTTAATTTGTATGAATTATATAATTTAAAGAATCTTTTTCATATATAAGAATTATAAGGTTTTAAAAACGGAATAAAAATCCTGCCCTAAATTTTTAGGGCAGGCTATCTTATTATAATTAAAAATTAAATTCATCAAATGGTATATAAACTCCATTAACTTTCATCATTAATCCTACAACCATGTGCTTAAATTGTTGTTTTATAGTATTGAAAATATTAAAATATGTTTCCATACTCTCATTATATAATAATATTTTTTCACTATTATCATATTCTATATAAAGATGTGATACTCTAAATACGTTATTAGTATCTTTATCAACCTCATATAGTACATCAACATCTTTTATTTTACCATCTTCAATATATGATTTAGATATATAAAAAAGTTTATTATTCATTACTTCAATAACATCAGGATTATCTTCTAATTTAAATAATACTGCTCTACTTGATGCAAGAACAATTCTTTTTCCAAATGCAGAATGATCTTCATATTGTACTGGCTGAATCCAAGATCTTTCACAATTATCAAAGGTAATCTTTGTAATAAAGTTACCCTTCCTTAGAGAAAAACTATTATTTATATTAAATTCCATATTATTTATTAATTTTATAGTGTTTATATCTAATATTTAACATTATTTTTTCTAGAAGATCTATATCTGGTTCATCTGGAAGAGATGATTTTTCAAATTCTTCCTGCATATTTTCTTCTAGATTTTCTACATATCTCATTATTTCATCATAGGTTACTCCATGATTTTTTATTTTAAGTAACCAATCCCTATCAATATTTGTTCTATCTAATAACATTCCTTTTCCTTGAGCCATTTCTTTAGCCATAGTTAATATTCGAACGCAAGTAGACATATTTTTAGCATCAAAATCATATCCCTTATTTAACTGAAATCTTTGTTCATTCCTATTATTTACCCATTCCCAATATCTCTTATAATCTACACAATGTTGGCTATAAGCTCCAGAATTAAATTGAAAATAACAAATAGGTTCATCTCTTTCACTAATAGGAATACTAGATAATCTTATTTGACTAGTTAATCGATCATCTTTATCTAAAATTCCACGATATCCGATGGGCTTTCCACTAGTCAATACTGTATTATACATCCGTTTGTATTTATCTAACTCCCAACTTTCATAATTTTTTACATATAACTTTAAGAATGTATCTAGAGATATGTTTTTATCTGCTCCCCAATCATAAAATAATGCATAAGATTCTACTGTATTAGGAAGTCTAGAAACTCCACAATACTCTTGCTTTAATCCATTGTCTCTTAACCATTTAGTCAACGTCCATGTTCCTATTCCTACTGGTACTTGACAAAAATCTAAAGGAGTTTTTCTTTCTTTAACTTGAGATGGATCAATATTAATCGCTTTCTTTAAACCTTTTGCTTTTTTTATTTGACTAACTGCATATCCGGCAAATGGTTTAAAACATTTTTTGGTTATTAAACTATCTCTAATATCCCATAACGGTTGAAGCAAAGGTGAAAAATATTTAATATGTTTTTCAGGGGTAAACAATGATACTAAAGCTTCTGGATTTGATTCTCCTAACTCTTTAAAATATTTTCCTAATTCATCCCAGTAATCATCATTTTTTTCAGATTTTACCATTGATAATTTATCCTTTCCGCTTCCAATAAACCAATCAATAGGACCTATAAATACACCAAAAGTATCTATATCCGAAGTTTCTGTATTTAAGCCAAATAGATGAGATCCTCTTATACTTTCGAATAATAAATCTCCATTTTTTCTAATTTTTTCAAAACTTATCATAATTTCATTATTTTATTATATATCATTTATAAGGAATTTAACTTAAGTTAATAGAATTTTAAGGATTATGTATGAAAATAAAGAGAGGAAGTTAACTTCCTCTCTTTATTCTTTTTATAAACTAGATATAAATTTTTTAACAGATCCAGATATCATTTGAGAAATACTCATCTCATTCGTCATTTCTCCTGAAGTTACAAATTCCCAACATGCTCCTCTTTTCTTGACAAATGCTCCTAAAACTAATGCCTTTTTTCCTTCAAAATCAGGATTATTATCTATTTTAAAGTTAGCAAAAGTTTTTAATTGTTTAATATCTGCTTCTGACGCTATATTAGAATTACTAGAGTATATTTTCATTTCAGCAAATGGAATCTTATCAAATACTAGACATTCTTTACTTCTACTTGTATGTTGATATATATTCAATATAACAACCATATAAGCTATATCTTTTGATAAATTACTTACATCTATTCTAATAATTTCATTATCCTTATCTAAATTATCAAGAGTAGATCCATTTAAATCATCTCCATAATGTTTAATAGCTCCATCCTTACTTAATTTATTATGATAATAAATTGTTTCTAGAAGTTCTTTATTCTTGTTATATATTAATACACTAGAATCCAGATCTATATCTAGAGTTTTATCTTTCTCACAATTTAGTAAAACTTCTTCATTTCTCACTTCACATGGTCCTATATGAAGAAATTTTTGAAACCAATTTCCAGTATACACAACCTCTCTTTTTGAAGAAAAAGTTTTATTACCTGGAATAATTACTTTCCCCCAACGTAATCCGGTATAGATATAATTGTAATTATTCCCTAAATTCTTTTTAGATAAAACTACCTTTTCATTCTTTTTCAAGCTAATAATTTGTTGTTCCATAAATTTTTAATTTAAAATTGTTAATGATCATTACATATATAAGAATTACAAGCCCTTAAATTTCTTATATGTGTAATTATAAATGTATAAAATATGATAATAAAATCACCAAACAAATTAGTAGAAGATACTAAAAAATCTTCTACTTACGTATTTTTAGCAGGTCCAATTCAAGGAGCACCAAATTGGCAAAATACCTTACCTGAAATCAATGGAATTACGTGGATCTCTCCCAGAAGAGATAAAGTAATTGGAACTTTGGGAGAAGATGACTTTTCTTTTCAAGTCCAATGGGAACAGAAAGGATTAGCTATATCCGATATAGTTCTATTTTGGATACCTAATCCTATAGAAGAAATTCCAGGGAGAGATTATGCACAAACTACTAGAATGGAGTTACTTGAGAACTTAGCATTAGGGAAAAAAGTAATTTTAGGTATTGAAGAAGGAATTCATGCTAGGAGATATATGACATTTAAAGCTAGAGAATACGGAATTAAAAAAGTACATAATACTCTAGAAGATTGCTTATCTGAATTAAGAGAATACTTGAATAATAGAAAAGATAGTATATTTTTTACTTCAGATACTCACTTTAGTAGTAATAGAACCTTAGAATTATCTAAAAGACCGTTTAATAATACAGTTGATATGGATTTTGCTATGATTAGTAGATGGAATAAAATAGTAACTCCAGGGTCTACGGTCTATCATTTAGGGGATTTTGGAGATTATAATATGTTAAAATACTTAAATGGTAATATTAAATTAATTCTGGGAAATTATGAAAAAGATGAATTAGAAAAATCATTATCTTTAGTAGATTACTTAGAGAAATTAAAATCTTATGGTTTTTCTGAAGTAATAATAAACTATGATACTATTGATCTTCCAGAATATCCATCTATAGTAATGTCCCATAAACCTTTAGATGCAAAAAAATATAGAATTGGGGATAATTATTGTTTATTCGGACATATTCACGGAAGACAAAAGGTAAAAGAATTCGGAATTGATGTAGGAGTTGATTCATCTAATTTTACTCCTATGTCTATTGAGGATGTATCATTTTATCTAAATGCACTAAAAAACAAGTACTACGATGATGAGGTATTTTCATAAGTAAAAAAAATAAAAGATAGAGATTCTAATCTCTATCTTTTTTCTTTCTTTTAGCTGTAAAATCCTTATATTTGTATTAATTAATAAATATATGATTCAAAATTTTGGCGAATTTGTATTTAATGTTAAAAAATATTGTAAAGACTACTGTATTACTGAATGTTCCACTAAATGTCCTTTCAATAATTCTAATTATAAATATAATGATTCAATTATATTAGATTCAAGAGGATTTTATAAATTGAAAGTAGGAACTAAAGTAGAAGTTAGATCTTTAAGGTGGTTTAAGGATAATTTTCCTGAATTAGAAGAAACTTTTAATAATAAAGATGAAAATAAATATTGCGTATCTGACGTATTTAATACTGTAATAGATTCTGAATTTAAAAAATATATAGGAGAAACTTTTACTATATCTAAAATACTCGAAGACAATCAAGTTATTGAGATGTTTGGAATAAGATATGCTTTTTTAGAAACAGGAAATATGTCTTGGTCACCTATGTTATTTACATCAAGTTCAAGAGAAGATTATTACTTAGTTGATTTTTATAATCATTGTGAAAATTATTGTAAAAATGAATGTTCAGAAATATGTCCTTTATTTAAATTTCTAATATAATACTACAATGTCATTTAATATAGGAGATAGTATAAGAATTAAACCTAAAGAATATTTTGATGAAAATTATAAATTTTATTCAGGATATTACTTTAATAAAATAAGTAATATTATTGAAGTTACCTCCAGTATGTCTAAGCATTTTGGTGAGATTACAAAAATACATGATATTAGATATCTAGAGTTTAATAAACAACAAGCATATTATTTAGAATGCGATAGTGGAGGAGGATATTGGAAAGATACTATGTTTGAACTTGTGTCTGATGACGATGACATAAAGAATTCTATTAACAAATACTGTAATGGTTACTGTATTTCAAAATGTTTAGAAAAAGAATGTCCATTATATAAATATAGAATAGTATGATTAAAAAATTAATAGAAACTGGATTTGAGGTTTCATCTATAGATGAAACAATCGATAATCAAAATGATAGAATTGAAGAAGCTTATTACAATTTAAAATATCCAGACAATGAAGAAAACTAAAATTAAAAACTTATTTAATAAAAATCATATTACTATAACTAAAAAAGAAAATTGTAGTAATGATACTGTAAGTTGTAATATTAGGTTAGTTGAAAAGGATACTGATGACTATAGTTACTATTCTATAAGAAAACGAAATCAGACTAAAGAAATTATAAAATGTAAATCTCCTTTAGGATTTTATTACAATAAAACAGTATATAATAACAGAACTAATACATCTTCTTCTAGTAAGATTAGAAAAATAGAAATATCGCTGAAAGACTCTGCTTATGAACTATCATATTATATTAAATATGGAGATACTACTATAAGTAAAGAAAATCGTCCATGGGAAATAGTAGAAGGAGATCCTAGTTTTTCAGATAAAATGGCTAATAGTCTATTAGAAGAAATTAATAAATTATTAGATATCCTAAGTGATAATAAAATAAAACCGAATGTATGTAAAACAGCATATTCTTATTCTAATTATAAATCATATAGTGGAGAGATTACTATAAGTGATTTAAAAATAATTTTATATGAAGAATTGTTCGGGGATAAAAATGGTATTAGATATCAAACTGATTCTGAAAAAATAGTATCTCATGGATTTGATTTAAAAACTAGTTTTAGAAAACCTAAACAAAAATAATATGTATAAAGAAAATACAAAAAGATTCATGATAATCTTTAATACCTGGTCTAGTTATTCTTTTAACGAAGAAGTAACTGAATTTGATAATTTAGAGGATGCTCAAGAACATATAAACTTAATAGAGGAAGTCTATAAAGATTATGATGGGAAAGATAGTAAAGGATATTCGAAAAAGTTTGGATATGTATTACTTGATTTTTCTAAACAAAAAATTCTTAAGTGGAGTAATTCTGGAGAAATATATCGATGTGGGAAAAAATATGATAAACTAGAATTAAAAGATATATTCTTTAGAGGAAATAATGAAGTTCCTGAAGATTATCAATGGGATTCTGGAGAATATGAAGGATGGTTACAATATAGATGGGGAGATGGAAAAAATGCCATTAACTATGAAAATAGAAATGAACTGAAGAAAATCAATGAATCTAAAGCATTATTAAGAGAGTCTATTAATTCTTCTACTATTTCTGAAGAAGAACTAATACAGAATAAATTTGATAAGGATATTGAAAAAGAATTATCATGTCAGAAAATAGATCGATGGTGATAGGAAGCCTTGTAGAAATTGAACCTGAGTACTTTAACAAAATACTTAGAGATATTTTCTATTATAATACAGATCCTAATGATAAAAATATAGGAGTAATATTAGGGAATTATAATGAATATAATGATGGGTATTTTATAGGACTAGTTGGTTTAGTTAAATCAGTTGGAGATAAAGTTCACTTTGTCCCTGTTGATAAGATGAAGAAAATTCTATCAAAGGCTGAATTGGATATTATAGATTTTTGTGAAAATTACTGTATAATAGAGTGTAGTAAAGAATGTAAATTTTATAATTACAAAAATGAATATAGAGAAATTGTTGAAAAAAATAATAGAGGATGATAGAAAAAAGTGGAATAAAGTCTATATATTAGTGGATATTCATGGAACCGTACTAAAACCTAGTTGGAGTAATACTAAAGAATCTTTTGAATATTATGATTATGCTAAAGAGTCTCTTAGGGTATTATCGAAAATTCCAAATGTAGTTCTCATCTTATGGTCATCTAGCTATTATAGTAAATTATTATTATATCAAGAGAAGTTTAGAAAAGATGGGATTAATTTTAAATATATTAATGAAAATCCTGAAGTGACCAATGGAGATTATACATGTTTTGATATTAAACCTTATTGTGATTTAGGGATAGATGATAAATTTGGTTTTTCTCCAGAAAGTTGGGAAGATATCTATGAATACTATTTAGTAGATTATGAAGAGTCTGAATAAATTTATAATTTAAATAAAAATATGAGTAATGATATTATAAAGATAGGATCAAGTAATTTTTTAATATTTTATGAAATAAAAACTAAGGAATTTTTAGAAGAACTGTGTCAACTTAGAAAAACAATTGATGGATTCTTTTTTAATAACTATGATGAAGAGTTATTTAAATTTATAGGTGAGAAAGGAAAATTAGTAGGATTAATTACTGAACAACTTCCACCAAATAAAATACTTAGTAATATTAATTTTATAAAATATAAAAATAAATTATATGAGGTTCAATTATCTAGAGAAGTAGATGAAAATTATAATCCAATATATGGATTATTAGAATTAAATTAGTAAAGAAAGGACTTATGTCCTTTCTTTTTTATTCCTTCAAAGCCTTATAGATGTGTAATAATTAAATAAAAGTTTATGTTATGAAAGAAGAAACAAAAAATGTACTAATTAAATTAGTAATTGGTGCTATTGTAGAGAAAGCTGCAGAATATGGAGTATTATATGTTATAGAAAAATTAGATAGAAAAAAATCTAATAAATATAATGTAGAAAGAGAAAGAATTATAGAAAATTTTAAAATTACTTGTAATAATCTGATAAATAATATTGAACTTAGAAATTCAACAGAAGAATCAATACAGTATAATTATAAATTATATCTTGAGACTGTGTCATCAACGTATGAAAAATTGCAAGAAATAAACTTAAACGACAATACTTCTATTGGATTAAGAAATGGATTTTATTATCAAGGAGTTTTAAAAACTCTAAAAAAAGGGTTCGATGACAGATTATACAAGGTATTAAAAACAAAGGGGATCTAACCCTTTGTTTTATTTTTCCCTCCATATAACTCTTTTTCCTTATATTTGTAAACTTTAATTTAATGTTTTATATATTATGTACGTAATTATTTTAAATTATGAGAAAGGAGAGCTTATTAAAATAAAGCTCTCTCAAGAACAAAAAGATAAATTAGATAGTTGCGATGATGAAGATGAATTTATTTCCGAATTAGGGGATAAATATAATTTTCATATAAACAATTGTGAATGGATGATAACATTTGATTATAAAGAAAGGGTTTATGGAGAAGAAAAATGAAATTTTAATTATTCCAGATGTTCACGGAAGAGAATTTTGGAAAAAACCAGTAGAAAAAGAACTTGGTAAAGTTAAAAAAATAGTATTCTTAGGAGACTATCTAGATCCATATCCACAAGATAATATAAATATTGAAACAGCTATAAATAATTTTAAAGAAATTATACAGTTGAAAAAAGATAATCCTGAAGATATAATACTATTATATGGAAATCACGATTTACATTATATAGATTATATGGGAATGGATATATTTCCATGTAGTAGATATAATAAAGCCTATTCTAAATATATAGAATCTTTAATTACAGATAATAAAGATTTATTTAATTTATTCTATAGAAATGGAAAATATGTATTTTCTCATGCAGGAATAGAAAAAGAATGGATGAGAAAATATTGTAAATGTGAATCATTAGATGATCTAATAAAGGATGAGACGAAAACTAAAGGATGTTTGTGGGTCGTTGACTACTTAAGGGGAGGATTCGAAAATTACGGTTCTCCTGTTTGGTCAGATGTTAGAGTATTTAGAAATGAGTTTGATGGAATATTTCAAATATTTGGACATACTCAATTAAGCAAAGAATATTTTGGGCCTGTTAGTGGAATATATGAAACATTTGCTTGTTTAGATTGTAGAAAATGTTTTTTATTAGACTTAGATGATCAATCAATTATAAATTATGATAACAACAATTAGAATAAAGAAAGAAATAGAGCTGAATTATATTCAAGTAAATTCTCATGTAAGGTATTGGGAAGATGGATCAATAAATGGAATTCCAGATAGTATAGATAATCCTGAAATGCCGTGTGCAGAATATAGAAGGGAATTTGAAGAATATAGATGGTGTCCTGTTATAAATATTGACACTGGAAAAATAATGGGATGGCCAAAAGGAGTGAAAGCTAATATTCATTATAAAGTTTGTGATGAATTTATTTGTAATGTTGTAGACTCTAATAATTATCCATACATTGAATATGATGGATATGTCCCTAGATTTATGTCTCCTATGGAAGAGAATTATGGAGATTATATAATAATGTCAATAGATGATAATGGATATATAGAAGGATGGAATATAAATTTAGTAGAAAAATTTATTAAAGAGTATAATGAATAGAAGTGATAAAGCTTTGTTAAAAAATGAAGAAGATTTATTAAATCTTGGTTTTAGTCAAAAATTTATCTCTGAGAGAAAAAATTTTTTAGGAAAAGTAGTAACTATTAGCTACGCAGATTCAGATTCTGAAGGTGAATTATTCTACTATATAGAAGAAGATAATCGTTTCTATAGATGGTATGAAAAGTTGTTTGTAGGTAATAAAAGTTACTTAGACTTATCTAAAAAAGTAAAAGAATACTGTAAAAATTACTGTATACAAGAATGTTCTAAAGATTGTCCACTAAATATAGAAAAATTATGAAAATATATAAACGAAATAAGTTATATATAGCTGTTGATTTCGATGGAACTTGTGTAACACATCGTTTTCCTGAAGTTGGTGAAGATATAGGCGCTGAACCAGTATTGAAAAGTCTTGTAGAAAAAGGTCATAAATTGATATTAAATACAATGAGACCTAAGAAATTACAAGAAGATGCTATAAATTGGTTTAAAGAAAGAGATATACCTTTATATGGAGTTAACTATAATCCTACACAAAAAATGTGGACGGATTCTACAAAAGTTTATGCGAATATTTACATAGACGACGCAGCCTTAGGAACTCCAGTTAAAATAGATGAAACTGGTAGACCGTATGTAGATTGGGAACTAGTAGAGAAAATTTTAAAAAATAATGAAATATTATAACTATGGGATGTTTTTGTATTAATGGATATGTATCTCATTTGCCTATAGTAGAGGGAGATAAATGTTTTGCCTTAATAGGTCTATTTGATAAAAATAGATTATGTGATGATATTTGTTCAAGGTTTAATCCATTTATTCCAATAGCTTTACCAATATTTGGGGAATATAATGATTATGGATCTCTTGAAAATATTACTAGAGATAATAATGTTGAAATAATTGAAAAGTTCTTTAAAAAAGATATTGAATCTATATTATCTAATCCTAAAGATATTATAGATGATGATAATATTAAAGAGTTATTTAATTATCAGAATAGTAGTAATAAAGAAATTTCTCTATCTGTAATAATTGATCATAGTTTTATATATGATGAAATTAGTAATATGGCAAATTTTATAGATTTAGAAGGAGCATACGAAGTTTCAAAAAAGACATTTGATGCATTTACTAAATATTATGATAAAGATTATTATGATCATAAAGATTTTCTAAAAGATTATGGATATGTAGATGGAAAAATGTTTTTCTGTGCAGAGTCTTGTTATATACTATGCAATAAAGAGACTGATTATAGAATATATAGACCATTAATTCATCCATATTTTTATCATGTAGGGACTTGGAATGATGATAAATATGAGTTATATTTATATAGAAAAAAAGATACAGCAAATTATCTAATGAATAATATGAAAGATGAGTATTTAAAGTATGTAAACTTTAATGAAAATTCAAAATTTTATGGATTAAAGTACTTTCCTAATACTTCATCTTCTCAATTTGGATCAGATGATGTTCCAGCTATTAGCAAATTAATAAATTCTATTAATAATTTTATTAACAATAAATTAAAAGAATTAAATAAATAATTATGGAGAGAAAGGAAAATAATTCTAAAGGAGTATTTGTAGTTAATCAACCAAAACATCTAATAGCTACTATAATAGTAATAGATGATGTATTACCATTACCTGAACCAATACATAAAATATTATGTAAACTTTCAGAAAAAACAGATATAATGTTTATCTTTAAAAGTCCATCTTTTAATAAAGTACATAAAGATAAATTTGCTTCTTTATATCAAGGATGTTCTTGGATTGATAGTACAAATGAATTAGTATCAATTAGTTTATTTAACATATTACTGTATTGTACAAAAATTTTTAATAAACACCTAGGATATCTTATAATTAGTAGTGAATCATTATTAGATGAAAAAATTTTTTCAGATAAGTTTTTTAATAATTTAGAACAAATAACAGAAAGTACAGTAACTAAACCTATATATAAGATAAGAAGACTAAGTAGTGACGAACTATATAGGTTTTATTCAAAATCAATTGATGAATTAAATAAAGAAGAGATAAAAAGTATTGGATTTAATTTATTTAAATTCTTACTTCCAGATATAGAAGATAGTACAGATAAAGCAATTGATTGTAGACATTGTACTTGGACCTCTGACAGTAATGCTCTATTTCTAAAAATGAAAATAGTAGAAAATATCGTCATTAAGTGTAGCACAGAGGGATTTAAAGAATATATTAAAACATTTACTGATAATGATTCCAGATATTTTATAGTAAATCTAATAAAATTAATGGGAATAGAAAATATAGATTATAATTTAGAAGACTTAGATATTAAAAAATTAAAATAATGACTACATATAAACAGTATGGATATAATTCTAAATATCCAAATAAAATAGAAATTTGGAGATGGGGAGAAAAAGTTCCCGAATGGATAAGTGATAAAGCTAAAGTTACTTTCATTGACGGAGAAGGAAATATAACTTTAGAATCTAGAGATATTAATACTGGTGGAGTAGAAATAATGTCTTCCTCTGGAACAGATGTATTTATTAAATTAGAATCTAAATCAGATATAGTATGTAAAGATACGGAGGATAGTAATAATATAATAGTTCTTTCCCCAATACAGTTAAATTTATTATATGAACCAATTAATTAATTAAAATTATGAATTCAATTAATGATAATAATTACAAACAAATTCTTAGTGAGAATAAAGCAGTATTAGTAGATTTTTCAGCAGCTTGGTGTGGACCTTGTAATAGCTTAGCTCCAACAATTGAAAAATTATCTGATGAGTATAAAGATAAAGTCTATATATGTACATGTAATATAGATGAATGTCCTGAATTTGTCAGCGTTTCTGGAATTAGAAATATTCCTACATTATTCTTCTATAAAAATGGAGAATTTTATACAAGATTAGTAGGATTATCTAAAGAAGATGTTATAAAAGAATGTATAGAAGAGCTTCTTAAAGATCTGGAAAAATTACAGGATACAGAAACCCTTTAAAATCTTATAATTGAGATAGTATAAATATATATTTAACAACTAAATCAAACAAAAATGAAAAATTCAGAAAAAAGAATGTTGAAAAAACTATTGAGAGTTTATAACACGTGTGAAGATATTATCGATAAGTGGTATGAACCAACTATCTTGGTTGATAATAAAGGAATAGTAAGAAAAACAACATTCCCAAGTAATAGTCATCTTAAAAAACAAATTGAAGTAAAAATTCAAAAAGTTAAAGAGAAGATGAGTAGTAAGTAAAAAATAAGAAGGATCCAATTGGATCCTTCTTTTTATTTATTTCCTAATTTTATTATTATTTCTCCCTCAATACTATTTACCACTGCTTTCCAAATATCATCGTATTTATTATCTAAAATCTCCTTACTCTCAATTACTAAATAAACTATAGATTCTTTTATAAAATCTCTATCGTAGATAATACTAATAACATTATCCATTATTATACTAACTCTAATATTATCAGGACACTCTATGATTTCGGTATTATAATGTAATAGTAATTCTGTCGGAGAAATTTGATAAAGTATAAATAAATCATCTCCTAGTAGATCTCGTTTATTACAATTATATATCTTTAGTAAATTTAACTCTTTAATCATTTTCGATAATTAATAATAAAAATTTCTTGCCCTTCTTTAGATTGAGTAATATCTCTATAAATAGAAGATATTTTAAGAATATCTAAACCCATTATATTATAGAAAAACATACTCCCAGAAGAATGCTTAGAAGAAAATACATATAACATTAATTCGCTCTCTCCTTTATTAGGATTATTAGTTATTTTTATATCAAAACTCCTAGGAGATTCTATTATATCCTCATCATAGGTTAATAAAATTTTATTTTCATTTATTAAGAATAAATTTATAAACTTACATAAATCTCTCGAATTTATTAAATCTTGCACATCTGATAAACTATATTGATGTGTTTCTAATAAACTTAAATTAAAATTTTTTAAAAAAATTGGAATGATAGATAATTCTCTCATGTTAACGAAAAATATATTTCATTATTTTCTAAATCTGCATTAATAACATCAATATTGGTGTATCTCTTAAATATTTTATCTCTAACGAGAAAATCATAAGAATTATAAGATATTATCAATACATCACAAAATATTCCTAATTGCAAATTATAAGGACTTATTATTATAGGATTATAATAAAGTTTTAATGACTTATCATCAATCTTATAAACTATAAACCCTTCCTTTAAACTTTCTCTTATATTATTATCTTCTTCACTATTTACTAAATAATTATTACCCGATATTATATATTCCTTCATCTCGTTATTATTTAGTACATCTAAGACCTTTCCCATAAAATACTAGTTAAGTTTATCATATAAAAATTTCTCAAGATAGGGATTTTCAAAAAATAATCCCCTAATTAATCCTAACTTTAAACCTAATAAGCAATTTTTATTTTCTGGCAAATTCATATAGTGTAGGCTAATAAATTCTCCATTATCTATCATATCAGGAGTAATTTTAGATATATGTATATATTTATTTTTAGAACTTCTAGAAAAATTTAAAACCATAGTAGTACTTTTACTAAATACTAAATTAATAAAATCATTATTAACTATTTCATTAAGATTTTTTCCAATATAAACTACAGTAGAATTATTTCTAATTATTCTTAAAGAAAAGAAATAATATCTAATTAAAAATTTTTCTAAATTAGTACCTCTTATTAATCTATAGTAAGAAGAAAAACTTATAACTATGCAATCATTACTTACATCATTTATATCAATAGTTGTAACTTCATACTGTATATTTTTCTTTTTAAAATCATTAGTTAGTTTTAAATCCATTCTAGGATTTTTTCCTACTTCTATACCTAAATAGTTATATTCCAGTTGTTCCATATTTACAGTTTTAACTTCTTATATAAGGAATTAAACATCATATATAATCCCTTTAAAATCTTATATATGACAAATTTAATTTATTAACAATTTAAAAATTTTTAAAAAATTATGATTACTTTTATTGTAGTTATCGTTTGTGTCTTAGCAGTAATTTTATGGTTTAAATACAAACTAGCTAAGAATAAAAAACCGGAAGATCGCTCAGCAGTTGAGACTATTCTAGTTTCCCAAGGTGTAAAAGGAAGAAAATCTTTGGAAGAAGCAGCAGGACAAATTAGAACCGCTGAAATTTCTAAAGAAGAAGGTATTCAGAGAACAAAAGATGCTATCGCTCAATTGGACGCTGATTACAAGACTGAAATGAAAAATATGATTCTTCATCAGTCTAAATTATCCGAAAAACTAAATAATAGTTTTAAGTTAGAACCAGGAAAACTAGAAGCAAAAGCAAGATCCAGTAAGAAGAAAATGGAAGAGGCTCAAGCTGCTGGAAAAACTGCAGTTGCTGAAGCTCATAAGAAAAATGCTCTTATGTACCTTTCCCAGAAATCTAAAGCTTTAGAAAGAATTGCAAAAACTGAGAAAACTCTTCAAGATCTTGAGGTTAATATTGAATTAGCTTCAGCTGCTTATGAAGGACGAAAAGGAGTATTGCAAGAGTATTTAATGGATTTCGAGGCAATGACCACAGCTATCAGTGCAGCTAAATTCAATGAATCTATGGAACAGATTCAAGCTTTGCGTCGCGAAACAGTAGATAAATTAACTGCTCAAAATGCAGAGATTGAAGCAGATAATAGAATCTCTGGATTTTCTGATCCAGGAAATGTATCTAATGTAGATACTGCTGCATTTGAAGATGAATTCAATAATCTATAATTAAATAGAACAATTAACAATTTAAAAGTTATGGCAATTAATTTAATTAAGGGAGAAAATATTAATCTCTCTAAAGAATTTAGTGGTGAAACTAAGTGGAGATTAGGTCTATCTTGGGATCTTCCTAATAATGGAGGTGAAAACGTTGACTTAGACTCATTTGCATTCTGTCTTAATGATCGATATGAGAATGGTGGAAAAATCGTTAGTATTGATCATATAGCTGCTTATTTTAATGCAAATGGTGCTAATAAAGATAAGACTACTTTTACTAATGAAGAAGGTGGACTTGGATTTAAGAGTGTTGATGACTCAGTAAAATTGCGATCAGATTCAAGGGACGGAAAGGAAGAGGGAATAGATGATGAAATTATCGATATTGATCTCTCTAAAGCTGATCCTAGAACGAAATCAATTCTTCTAGCCGTAAACATTTATTCACCTGAAGGTATAAATTTTGGAATGGTAAGAAACTCTATGTGTAAACTTTACAAGAAAGATTCAGATGTTCCAGAATTATGCTATGAATTAAAAGAAGATTATTCAAGATTTAATTGCTTAGCTGTAGCTGAAATCTATAAACGAAATGGAGAGTGGAAAATACAAGCTCTCGGTGAAGGAAAAATAGGATTTGAAGATTTCCTTAGAGAAATTGGTATTCCGGTTTAATAAATAAAGAGAAGAGGATTTATTCCTCTTCTCTTTTTATTCCTCTTAAATTGATATCATGAAGTTTTGATAAAACAGACATATAATCAACTATTAAATCTTCTTCTTGAAAATCACTATTACTTATATCTGTATATTCTTTTATTAATTTCCCAATCTCTCCTTCATCCCTAAGATTATCTTGATCATCAAACAATAAGTCATTACTTATAAATGTTTTTAATAAGATTGATTTACTATGTTTTAAGTCTATTTTCCCTAATCCAACTCCATCGAGAGATTTAGCGGAAACTAGTAAATCAATAGTACCATCCTCCTTAGTAACCTTTTCTATTGATGCCATTTTTGATCCATTTCTTCTAAAGTAAATATCAATTAATTCTTCTAATGATAAATTATCATTTTTTAAGAATCTTTCATTATATCTTTTAAAGAAATGTGGAGTATATACAGTAACTATATCTTTTACATTTATTTTATCTGGAGAAATAGATGGAAAATATATAGCTATTCTCTTTCCCGTTTTAGAATCATTTATTATCGTATAAACACTAAAAATAAATGGTTTTTTAGGAGTTACTCCCATTATAATTATTTTATACTTTATTCCAGATAACGTTAGTGTTCTCGTTTTAAAATCAACTGGTTTTTTCGTTCTATTATACAACTTAACCATTGAATTATACTCTTTAGCTAATGTCCTTTTTACAAATTCTCTTATTTCATTTAAATCTTTTGTATAAATTTTTATAATCTCTTCACATGTCATTGATGTTGTTATCATAATTTTATTATTTTAAATTAAACATATTTATTTTATCACATATAAGAGTTTCAGCTAAAAACCTTATTATAGAAATTATAAAAATTTAAAATTATGGATGATGACCCAAAATTAAGTGTACTAGAATTAATTATTTTATCACTAACTATTTATACTGTATTTTCTATTATAATACAGTTCATAATACCGGTTAGTGAAGAAATGATGAAATTATTTAATTTATTTGAATGGATTTGTTCTGGATTCTTTTTGTATGAATGGTTCTACAGATTTTTTCACTCAACTAATAAGAAAAAATTTATTTGGAAGAATTCAATAGACTTTATAGCTTCTCTTCCTATAGGATATTTATCAGGATTGAAAGCATTCAGATTATTGAAAATTCTCCAATTAGTTAAAATATTTGGTAGCGTAGATAGGTTTATTAAGTATATTAATTCTAATAGAGTATATACATTTAAACTTATCTTATTTTCAACAATAACATTACTAACTCTGATATCTCCAATAATGATATTATTTTTCGAAGAAAAGTCAGGAAATATAAATAATGCCGAAGATGCTATGTGGTGGACTTATTGTACACTAAGCACTATTGGATATGGAGATAGATTCCCAATGACTTCTGGAGGAAGATTATTTACAGTATTTATTTCTTTTGGAGGAATAGGAGCATTTAGTATATTTTCTGGATTAGTAGTAAATTACATAATTGAAAAAGTAAAAGAGGGAAACGATAATGAAGTATGAAAAAGGCGATAAAGTTTTAGTAAAATCAGAGAGTGAAATAAAATCTGCTGGATATGTAAAATCTGTTGTTGAAGAAAGAAAACCTTTTACAAATAAAATAGTAACAATAAAAGGTCCAACAAATTCATTTACATGTCAAAATTATCAAATAGAAGAAGATAATGGAAAATTTAAATGGGGTGAAGATATGTTTAAAGAAAACGGTCTTGAATATATATCAAATAGGTTAAAAACTTATTGTAGTAAATACTGTATTCAAGAATGTACTAGTGAATGTCCTTTAAGTGTATTTAAATTATGAGAAATGTAGGTGATAGAGTACTAGTAAAAACTAGGGAAGAACTATTAAAGACTGGATATACAGAAGAAGAAATAAATTCTAGAAAACAATTTATTGGAAAATTTGCAACAATAAGTGATATTATAGAGTCTTATAGTATAGAAAGTTATAATTTTAAGGGAGATAAGAATAATCTTAAATGGTATAATGATATGCTAAAAGAAGATTGTGTGGGATATATGTCTGATACAGTAAAAGATTATTGTGATAATTACTGTATATATGAAAACGAATGTCCAGGAGATAATTGTGCCCTATTTAAAATTAAAAATGCATTAATGTAATGGAAATAGGAGATATAGTCTTAATTAAAACTGAAGAAGAATTTATTAGTGCAGGATATACTAAAGAAGCAGTACAAGAAAGAAAACAATTTATTGGAAAATTTGCTATAGTAAGTAGCATAATTACAACTACATCTGGTGGCTTCTTTTATATAAGACATGATAAAAAGTCTCTTAAGTGGTTTAAAGATATGATTAGTGAGAGAAGTAGTAGTATAAAATATTTTACAGATAAAATAAAGAATTACTGTAATAATTATTGTATACAAGAATTCTCTGATGAATGCCCATTTAAAGATGTAAAAGATATCTTAAATGAATATAATTATTTTACTAGTAAAATAACTTAAAAACCTAATAAATGAAAAGAACTAAAGTAGAGAAAACTCTATTTAGTTCTTTTTTATTTAACCTTTAAAACTTACTACTATGGCACTTAGTAAATATTTAAAATCATTGATTCAAAAAGGAACTCCAGATAGTGCTAAAAGTTTTGCTTTAGTAGTCTCTGTAGTTGTTGGATTTATGCTAGGATTATGCATCTGTTTTATACTTGTATATGATGTATTATCAAATGGGTACTTAAAAACAGACTTAACTGAGCTAGGATTCTTTCTATTATGTATTAGTGGTTATGTAGCTGGATCTGGAGTTAATGAAGCTTTGTCTGATAGATACAAAGCAAAGTTTCCTAAACCAATTCCACCTACTCAATGTAGTACAGAGGAGAAGAAAAATTAAAATAAGAGGGAGAAAATCCCTCTTATTTTTTCTCTATTATCAAATCTACATTCTCTATAAAAGCCATTTGTTCTGTTAATGTAAAGTTTAATAATTCAAACTTTAATTCTTTTAAATACTTCAAAATTATATCTCTTGCCTGTTCTTTTGTTAAAATATCTGAAGATCTATACGATAAATCTCTTTTAGGTGCATATAATAGAAGGCTTTCTTTTGATACCTTATTAAATTCTGGACTTTTTTGGAAAATTAAATAAAGATTTTCCTCTATTTAATTCTAGGAAATATAATCCTTGAATAATTACTATTCTTATTCCTGTGTTAAATTTAATACTGTTTCCAATAATATTAATTTCAACTCCACCAACATTTATTTGATTTCTGTAAGTTTCTTTTGGACGTTTACCCTCAAAAAACTCATCTAATAATTCAAACACTTCATTTATTTCCATATTACCAAAATTTAAATTCAATTAAAAATTTTTCAAATCTCGGATTTTCAGAAAATAATCCCTTATGTAACCCATCAAGTATACAATCTCTGTTTTTAATTGTAAACTCACTGTGATGATTCTCTATTATAGGTATAAAATCTTTATCTAGATTTTCTATGGTAACATAATGAGTTTTTATATTTGGTATTGAATAATATATCTTTGTAAAATCTTTATCAAATAAAAGATTAAACCTACTACTATAAAAAATTTCATTTAAATTTCCCCATTTTATTATTTTATTGTTTTTTATAATTTTTGCATAATAAAAATAATTAGAACCCTCTATTAATTTTCTTAAATACATATTACTTCTTATATTTTTACAAAATTCCAAAAAATTAAATACAATTATATCTACTCCATTATTAGTATTAATAATCGTAAATTTAATACTATACTCTTGTAACTTATCAATTAAAGTTAAATCTCTCATAGTATCTCTTCCTAACTGTATTCCTAATTTTTCATATTCCATATAAATAAATATTTAATGTATATCATTTATAAGGAATTGAATGTAACATATATAAATATAAAAAAGAAGAAGGGTTAACCCTTCTTCTTATATCGTTTTCAATTCCAATCCATTTATTAATAAATAATCTAGTTCTTCTTTCGTCAATTTCAGATATCTTCCGTTACATTCATTCGGATAAAACAGAAAATCATTAAACTTATCTATCTTAATTCCAAAACAAAAACTAGCTGGAGTTCCTAACAATCGCAATTCACAAATATCTCCTCTTTTTAAAGGATACTTAGAATATTGTGTAGTTATTTTATCTGAAATTACTAAAAAATATTCATAATTTTCTTCTGCTTTAAAATCTTTTGAAGTTATTATTCTATCACTTCTATCTGCAATAAAATTATCTAGATTGAAATTCTCTTTAACAAAAACAACTTCATTTCCTACTATCTTATGAAGTTTAAATCCTTTCGGAAATTTGTACTTAATTATTAAATTCTCTTCCATAATTATTTATATTTATTATACATATATAAGGCTTTTATGGTATTATTTTATAATCAGTAAATACTTTTATAATATACTTTTCTAATTCAGGATTTTCTCTTAAAAATCCTCTAAATAGCCCTTCTTTCAATCCCTCCAAATAATTAGACTCTAAATTATATGGGTTAGAAAATACACCAAAATAACTTGAAGTAATTCCATAAATTGAAGTATAATAAAAGTTATTATTAGGAACCGTTAATTGAGTAATTGATGGATTAAATATAGAAGTAGACGGTTTATCATAAATTATAGAATAAATTGAACCTCTATCAATAATATTATTATTTCTTAATAATACTATAGAATATTCAAATTCTTTGATTATTATATTCTTTTCTAACCAACTTTTTCTTATTCTTCTAAAATAATCGATAAAGTCTATTATTAAATAACTTTCAGAATCTATCTCGGTAATTTCGTAATTTACAGAATAACGAGCAAGTCTCTTCTTTAAATCTTCAATTACATCTAAACTGTTTAATAATAATATTCCTATTTTATCGTAATCTTTCATAGTTAATCAAATTTTTTATCAATAATAAGGAAATAAAGCTGGTATTGAAAACCCTCTAATTCTTATATATGAAAATAAATAAGTATACTATTTATTAATGCTAAGGTTGCTATTTTATCCTAGCAGATTATTCAATAAATAACTACCTTGTTGTGATATAGGTTAACAGATATGATATATAATCTGTCAAGGCATATAAGAATTGGATTAATATATACTAGTAACTATATTATGAAGTACTATAACCTTGGATTATTATTAGTAGAATTGTGAATTATCTCTAATTAGGGTAATTCACTTTTTGTTTTTATCCTTCTGCAAAACCTTATAATTCTTATATATGAAAGAGGAAACCGAAATAGTACTTAAGTAGGTTATGTTTATTGTCGATTATAAACATATATTATAATTCCTATAAGCGACTACCTTTGTTGTTAAATGGTTAAACAGAAAGAAGTAATTAGAAAGTTAGGACTGAAAGAGTTTTGTGATACATGTTAAACTTAAAACGAGAACTTATAATTAGAGATTTTAGCGGGATACTGAATAGGTTCGACAGCTAAGTTAATAATCATCTAAATCTAATTACAATATTAAGTAGAATTAAGGGATACTGAATAGGTCCCTTAATTCGTTTTTATTTAACCTTTATTTAACACAAACCAATAAAATTAATTAAAACTATGGATTTGAATTTAATAAAGCAATTTGTGTTAAAATGTGGGAATTTATATTTAGAAAACATAAATGGATATATAGTCCCAAAAACATTAATATCATTTAATGGACAAGAAATTCCATTAATAAATAATAGAAATAATGCATTAATAAATAATAAAAGCTCATATTCTGAATGTTTTGAAGATGATATTAATAGGAAAATTTCTAGAGGAGAAGAATATCTATACTATATCCCAGAATTTCCAATTATTATAGAAAATAGAGATTTATGGAATAATATATTATCCTTTTATGGAGCTTATAGACCTGATTTTATTCATACTAATTACTTTTTCTTAGACTATTTCTTCCCTTCATTAAATTGTTGTGTAGAAATAGATTCAAATTATCATGATAGAAAAGAATTATATGATAAAGCTAGAGATTTATATATTTATAAAACATATGGAATAGCTACTACAAGATTCATGTGCTATAATAGAGATAATAAACAAGCTTATTTAAATAAATTAAATAGGTTCTATGAATCTATATTAAATAGATTTTCTAAATGGAATATTGCAATAAATAATAATTTTACTTATATAGATTATTCAGAAACTATAATAAATAATTTTATTATTAAAAATAAACAAGCACTAGAGTTTATTGATAAATTAATCTATTATTTTGGAAATTGGGGATTTTATACTAATGATGTAATAAAAATTAGTTATCAGGATTTATCTAAAATAGATTATAGAAATTTCTCTAATAATACTTCTATTTATAAAAAGAATTCTCCAGAAAAACTTTTATTAAATGGAATTCTAGTATTAATAGAACAATTATATGGAAAGAAACTAGAAATTGTATAAATATATAGAATAGTAGGAAATAATAAATCCTACTATTTTTTCTTCTTAATTGAATAAATAGTAAAATTTTATTATAAAAGATAGATAAAATTGAAAGAAACTATATATAAAACTAGACTTGGGATATGAAATAGGAAAATAATAAAGAAAAGATTAAAAGAAAACTAATACTAAAATAGAAAGATAATATTTCCTTTATTAAATGAGAAAAGGACGAATAGAGACCCAGACTCCTTAAAGAGTCTGAGGTCGGTCTCTTTTCGAATTTAATATCCAATAAGAACGAAATTTATTAGAGGTTATTTTGATATGATATAATAAGCTAAAATAACACTGCGTAGCAGTGAAAATAAAGCTTAAATTTCTATATCATCTTTCCCTCTATTATTTATCGTTCAATCGAAAAAGACCACGTCTCTCGCCTTTGAAGGGCGAGGACTGGTCTTGTCTTTTTCTCTTTCACTAACTGAAATTTTTATTATATTCTTAAATTACTAATTAATGTATACTTTTATTTTTATAAAATTACTTCTTTATATTTGGTTAATATTTTTTTATTTAAAGTATACATTTACTATTTAAATCCTCTATTATTCTAATATATAGGAGAGATTTAATGTATACTTTTATTTTTATAAAATTACTTCTTTATATTTGGTTAATATTTTTTTTATTTAAAGTATACATTTACTATTATATTAATTTAAAACTCAATATATAAATTTAAAGAGTTATTTAATATCCCAAGTCTTCAAAAATAAATTATAAGAAGAATTTGGATTTTAACTGGATTCTGTATTAAAATGTTTAATAATTTAAAATATAATAGAATATGGAAAAATTTACTATTAATGTCCCAGCTTATGTAAGATATATAAGTGAATGGATAGACTTCAATTTATCTATGTTTCCAGATAAATGTATAATAAATAAACAACTTCCTGGATGTGGTTTTACTGAATATTTCTTAACATCTAATGAAAATGTAATTGGAGCTGTACCAAGAAAAATGTTAGGAAAGAATAAATATGAACAACATGAAGAAGATGTTTACTTAGTTAAAAATGAAATGGAAAAAGATCTCTCTACTGATAAAGATATTAGTAAAGATGTAAAAGATTACAGTAAATCTTTAACAGAGGATGAGATTAAAAAACTGGAGGATGAAAAAAAAGAACAAAATAATAAAGTGTATACTAGACTGTATAATGAAACAGTAGAATATGTAAATAGAAGAAAAAGTGAAGGTAAACCGTGTAAAATCTTAGTAACATATGATTCTTATAGAATTGTTTATCAAATTCTCAAAGATCTAGGTATATTTCATGAATTTTTTGTAGTAGTAGATGAATTTCAAAGTATTCTACATGATTCTAGATTTAAATCTTCTACTGAAACTCAATTTCTTAGATATCTTAGACAATCTCCCAAAACCATTTTTCTAAGTGCAACTCCAATGTTAGATGATTATCTTGAAATGTTAAATGATTTTAAATATCTTCCGTATTATACACTAGATTGGGAAGTAGAAAATCCAAGTAGGGTAAAAAGACCACACTTGGAGGTTAGAACAATGAAGAGTGTAGGAACAAAGGCTAAAGAGATATTGGAGCCGTTTTTAAGAGGAGAATATAAAAGCATTATCCGAATAAAAAATTTTGTTCCAGAGATTATCTATTCTGATGAACTTATTTTCTACGTTAATTCAGTTAATCATATTATTAGCATAATTAAGAATAATAACCTTACATCAGAACAGGTAAATATTATTTGTGCTGATAATGATGAAAATAGGAAGAGGATACAAAAGAAGCTTGGTAAGAAGTTTGATATTGGTAGTATTCCATTGAAGGGAGAGAAAGCAAAACCTATAACTTTATGTACCAGAACTGCATACTTAGGTGTTGACTTCTATAGTAAAACAGCAACTACTTATATCTTTTCAGATGCTAATGTCGATTCTCTTGCTGTTGATATATCGGAGGATTTAAGTCAGATTCTTGGCAGATTAAGGGATGAGGATAATCCCTGGTTTAATTGTGCATTTTTCTTCTATAAATCTACAGCTGATTATAATAAAATGACAGTTGATGATTTTAAAAGAATTATTGAAAAGAAGCAGAAAGTAACAGAAAATCTATTAAAAGCATATTCTGATTCTAGGGATAATTCTGTAAGATATGATCTTGCTAATGCATATCAGACGCTTGCAAAGACTCAGAATTACAAAGATAATTATGTAGGAGTTGATGAGATAATTAATGATACTACCGGAGATAAAATATTAATACCTCATATTAATGAGTTAGTGTATGTAAATGAGTTAAGAGCATTCCAGATACAACAAATTGATTATGCGGATAGATTTACAGTTTTCTCCACAATACATAATAAATTAACAAAGGATGATGTTATAGATCAAGAAGTCAATAATTTTTTGAATACTTATAGAACACTTCCAACAATGTATGAAAAGTTAAAGATGTTGTGTGAAGGAGGATTATCACCTAAAGCTTTGGAAATAGTACTAGGACAGTTCCCAGATAGTGATGAAATAAAAAATTACTATAATGTCTTGGGACCAAATAGATTAAGAGCTTTATCCTATAATAAAACTTTTATAAAGAAAGAGCTTAACGTAGTAATGTTTAATCCATTACTTCTTCAGAATCGTATATATCAGGATTTTAAAGTGGGAGATAAATTACCATTAGCTGATATAAAATCTAAATTAAAGAGCATATATGATGAGGTAAGTTATAAAGCAACTCCAAAAGCAAGTGATTTAGGAAATTATTTTGAGATTAAGGAGTCATCTATGCGAGCAGTAGTTGACGGTAAGAAGAAAGTAGTAAAAGCTTACGAGTTACTTTCGGCTAAATATAATTCAATTGAAGCAAATAATTAACTATGATTTATCTAATAAAATCGAGTGGATTTAAAGAGGAAGGTGATGGTAATATCACTTTCTTTCAATTATTAAAAATAGGATATACTGAAGATAATATAAAAGATAGAAGATTTGCTACTTATAAACTTCATAATCCTACTTATAAATTATTATTTGAAATTCCAGAAGGGAATGAAGATCAAGAAAAGAGAATACAATATAAATTTAGAGATTTGAAATATAAAGAGTATGGCAATGAATGGTTCTATTATTCAGAAGAGATAGTAGATTTTTTTAAAGGAATTAAATCTCTAGATGATATCGAAAATAATCTTCCAAAAGGATCTTCAGATAATAAGTATTTAAAGTATAAGAATATAGCTAAGGAAGTAATTAAGTATACTTATCCAGTATCAGATCTTAAAGATGTTGAAAATAATAAAAAGGCTATTGATAACTATTATAATAAATTAATAGTAGATTTAGGAGATAAAATAATAGATATAAATATTATATACAATTATATTAAGAATGATTTTGGAGAAGATGTAATAGATAAATATATTAAGATTAAAGATACAAGAATAACTAAAAAATACTCTGAAGATGACGTTATAGATCAAGAAGTTAATGATTTCTTAAGAGAATACCAAGAATTACATACTATGTATGATAAATTAAAATATTTATGTGAATATAACCTATCTCCAAAAGCAATAGAGATAGTGCTAGGTCAAATGTCAGATTCAGACGAGATTAAGTCATATTATACTACTTTAGGTCCTGAAAAATTATATTCATTAGGGTATAATATTACTAGAATTAAAAAAGAACTAAGTGTAATAGTATTTAATCCATTATTACTCCAGAATCATATTTATTTAGACTTCAAAGTAGGAGACAAGCTAAGTTTAGCAGAAATCAAACAAAAATTATCAAATATATACACTGAAATAAATTATAGTAAAACTCCAAAAGCAAATGATATAGAGAATTACTTTGAAATAAAGGAATATATGACAACTGGAATAGTAGATGGAAAGAAGAAGAGAATTAGGGGTTATGAATTATTATCTAAGAAATTTTAATTATAATATATTTAATAGAAATTAATAATTGATTATAATTTAAAAGAGAGTCTAAGTACTCTCTTTTTTTATTTTTCCTTTCAAATTCTTATATATGTATTTAATTAAGATATAATATATATGGATGAAAAATTATTTAAATTTTTAAAATTTCTTAGATTAATCGAAGAGGTAGATAAAAAAGAGGATAATAAAATTTATCTAGGAGAAAAAAGTTATTCATTAGAATGTTTTAATAAAACTATTACAGTTTATTGTATGAATAACGAAAAATCTATTAAAGCTCTATTTAATTTAGAAAAAGAATATAAGGTTACTAATAATGATTTTGGTATTAATGGAAAAGGCAATCGTTCTATAATATTATTCAAAGATCTTAGCGAGTTAGATAGGCTTAAGTGGATTTTTAGAAAATCTTATGCTGTAGTAAAAGATATAACGTCATCATTAGGAATTTTAGATTCAGAGACGGAAGCTTATATGTTTGGTTATTTAGTAAGTAATCAAATAAAAGATTTTATATACATTTATAATTTATTAAATGGTATAAAATCCTGTAAGAAAATTATAGATAATGTAGGGAATGAAGTAGATTCGGTAATATATTCTGGAGGAGTATATAAAGATGAATCATTTCAGAATACATTTAGATTAGGTTTATCAGCAGATGGATCTGTTAGGTGGTGTAAGGGAGTTAAGAGATTTATCGTATTAGTTCCTAAATCTAGAAATAGAAGAATTAAGAGAGATCTTGAAATTTGGTCCCATGAATTATATCATTTAGCAAGAAATAGTTATGCGTGTTTGAACGATAGATTTTTATCGATCGAAGATTTATTAGAGAGATATATGGAAATATCTTTACCTGTTTTAAAATATATGATATGGACAAAGGTAAAAAAAGGAGTTTGGTAATGGAAATTATTATTTTTATTGTAGTATTAGCTTTATTATTCTTTTATTTAGGTCACACAGAGTTTAGTTTTAATCCATTTTACATTAAGATGCATACTTGGTGGAGACCAGTAGGATTTTTCTTAATAATATTAGGAATTGAAATTATAACCCAAGGAGAGTATTATAAAGGTCTGAAGGAAGGAAAGGATAAAGAAGTACTGAAAAATTTTGATAAAGATGATAATAAAGAGAATAATTGAGAAAAGTACCGGAAAGATATGGATAGTTTTACATGAAATGTTTCTTCCTAGTAAGGAAAGAGTAGTTATATGTAAAAATAAGACTTTTAAGTTATCAGAATTAGGAGTTACTTGGGATTTTGTAGATTTTGATTATTCTAAATATTCTAGTAATATAATTGATTTATTAAAGAAGGAAGATCCTACATATCTCGAAATAATTGCCAAAAGATTTCATCCAGGTGGTTATTTTAATGAGGGAGATTTAGTTTTCTTTACAAAGCCTGGTCGTTATTTAAAAGACTATTATGGTCCTGATTATCCATTTATTATAACAGAAATATTTGATGATAGAGTATATAATAGTAGTCATGATCCAGAGACTATAGAGAAGAGTAAGTATGAAATTAATATAGGTTTAAAAGTTTATAGGGGAATAATACCCACTAAGGAACAGATAGAAAGTGAGCCTAAACATGATACTATAGTCTCCTATTCTTTACTAGAGTTTTTTCCAGGTGATGCATTTCATATATTATCGAGATATGATACCGAATATTAATTATATGATATATAATCCTTTATTAATAAAGGATGAAATTTCAATAGTTGTTGAAACAGGAAATAAAGTAAATTATACTGTGAGTGGATGTTTTAGAACATATGATGAAAATGTCTTAATTTATGATCTTGTATCAATTACTCCACTTGAATTTGATCCGATTAGTATAATATTTAAAATAACTACAGGAGAATTTTTTAAATTATATTATGCTAAGGATGTAGAAATCCCAATTAGTAAATTGAAAGTAGAATTTAGATATTATAAGAGCAATTTTGAATGTGATTATATCTGTAATCTTAAAAGTAGGGGAATTTGTGATAGTTGTCCAGTAGTAGATTTTAGAGGAGAATCTTCTGATATATTCTATATTGGAGATAAAATCAGAATTATTACTGAAGATGGAAGATATCCCTATAAAACAGATCTATTAGGGTTAGATATAGAACATAATACGGATAAATTTAGATGTATATATTCTCTTTCTCCAAAAGATGTTGTACAGAAAAGTATGGAAAGTCCAAGTGAATATAATCCTAATAGTAGTAAATATACTGGAGTTTCTAGAAATCTTTATAGGTATAATTGGAGGATACAGGATAGAGTTGGATTATATTATAGAGGAGGATTTACATTGAATTCTAATCCTTGTAATAGATGTATATTTTCCAACTGTAATGAATGTCAGGTGGAAAAATTAGGTCTAAGGAATGTATTTAAAACTTTAGAATTATGAAGTTAAATAATAATCTAACAGCTTCAGAATATCTAATATTTAACCCATATTTTATTGGTGAAGAAGTTTTGATTACCTTAAAAAGTAATAAGATATATAATGGAATGATAGAATCAGTATATTATAATATTGATAATAGAACTATTATTTCTATAGTAAGTGTAGATGATAATATTTGTCATCTTAATTTATATAAATATATTGTTGTTACATATGATTTAATATCTAAGGATTATTTTTTCAAAATTGAAGATAATATGTATTATCAGGGATTATTCAAGTCTGAAGATATATTATCAATTCTTCCTAATAATTGTGATAACGAAGAGTATAATATTAGAAATGCTTTTCAGAATTTATTTGAATGTAATTATGTATGTAAATTTAAAGATACTGACATATGTGATAAGTGTTTTAATTTTAAAGAATTTAAGTATATAGATGATAAAAAGATATTGTTATTAGGAGATAGAGTAAAAATCAATAATATCCATGCAACTATATCAGGAATAGTTAAGAAAGATAAAATTTACTATCAATATCTAATAGATGGAGTTAAATATAATAGATCTAATTTACCATTTATTAGCATTGATGATAAATTTTTAATTATTCACTATCGAGCTGGCTATTTAAAAAGATCTGATAATAATTATTATTGTAATAAATGTATATTTCAAGAGTGCAATAAATGCTTAATTAGTAAATTATGAAATTAGGAAATGATAATAATTTAACAGCTTCAGATTATCTTATATATAATCCTTTTATTATAGATGAGATTGTAGATGTTATATTAAATAATGAAAATATAATTCTCGGAACTGTAACTAAGTTATTTTATAATTTTATAGAAAAAACTATTACTACAACTATAAGATTAGATATAGATAATAAAGAGCAGTTAACTAATTCTAATAAGTATATTTTAGTAGAATACGATCTAATAAACAAGAAGTTTTCTTTTAAGAATCGATTTAAGAATATAGATTCTATTATATCTCTAGATGAAATAGAAAAAGTTATTCCAAAAAATAGCGATAATAGAAAGTTTTTTCAAGATTTATTTGAATGTAATTATGTATGTAAACTTAAAGATACTGATTTATGTATTGATTGTGATAATGGTGCATTAAAAGATTTAAATAAATGTGGAGAATTTTTATTAGGAGATAGGGTAAAAATAGAAGATACTAATTATAAAGCAACAATAATTGGTATTAGTCATTATAATGAATTCATGAATACTAATAATGATAATATCTGTTATAGTTATCTGATTGATGATAGAGATGTTAATCTTGATAAGGAAATAATAGATAATCATTCTTTACTACCTTTTAGGTTTAGAAAAGATAACACCTTAAACCTTTATTATAGAGCAGGATATGTGAAAAATATAATAAATGATTACTATTGTAATAAATGTATATTTCAAAGTTGTGATAAATGTTTAATTAAGAAATTATGAAATCAAAAGAAGAATTAATTAGAATTTACAATGAAACCGTAGAAGATATTCAAGCGGGAGATTATGAATCAAAGAGTGGAAACATGGTAGATCTTTTAGGTCTTAAAAAACTAAAAGAAGGAACTAAGCTTTATTACAGTACAGAACAATCTAAATCTGGAACATTAGATAAACCCTTAAAAGTTTATGTTCAAAATATAGATACATTTTTAAAGGCTAGAGAAATGGGCCCTAAATGTGCTGTATTAAATATGGCTTCATCAACTAATCCAGGTGGAGGAGTTAGGAATGGTAGTAGAGCTCAAGAAGAAGATCTATGTAGAAGAAGTACTTTATTATATTCTTTATACTCTCTTACTTCTTGGGGTAAAGATATATTTGGATTTTCTAAAAAAGATGATAGATATCCGATTCCATCAAGGGGCGGAATATATTCACCGAATGTTTGCGTGTTTAGGGATGCAGTAACTTATAGTAAGCTAGATAATCCTTTTATTTGTAGCGTTATTTCTGTTGCTGGGGTAGTTCATCCAAAAATAGATTCTAGTACTGGAATGTTAGAGAGAAAATATATTCCAATAGTTAAGAGTAAAATTAGAACTATTTTAAGAATAGCTAAAGAAAATAAACATACTAAATTAGTATTAGGTGCTTTAGGTTGTGGGGCTTTTAAAAATCCACCAAAACATATTGCAATGCTATTTAAAGAGGTTTTTGATGAACAGGAATTTAGTAATTCATTTGAAGAAATTTGTTTTGCAATTCTAGAAGATAATAATTCTAGAAAAGAACATAATCCAGATGGAAATTTAAAACCATTTACTGAAATATTTGGTGAAGAATAATATAATAGATAATAGGAGGAAGAAGATGTTTCCTCCTATTATTTTTCTTAAAATCCTTATAAATGTAAATTAAAATTTAAATATATGGGATTAGATATTGGATTTTATAAAGTACAAAAAGAGAAGTATGATAAAACAAAAAATTTTTCTAATTCTGAACAGGTAAAGTATTTTGGTGGAAGATCTTGGACATTTATACCAAGATATTTTTATAAAGATATTTTTATCTGTGATTATTATGAAGTTTATGATGAGTTAATAATTAATAAAGATAAATTTGAAAAATTTAGGGAAGAATGTATTAAGTATAGAGATAATTGTCCTAGTGAGATAAATATACCGAATGAAGAAGTTAAACCAATTTATCTAGAGTGGATGTTTACTCAATTAATATCTTGGATTGATGAATATCTTTCCGAATGGGATGATAATTATTATTTAATAATATTTTGTTCATAAATTTATGAAAAATATTCCATTATTAATTTCATATTATTCTAAAGATTATAAAAAATTAGTCAAAGAAGCAAAGGATAGTAATAATTTTTTATACGGAGATTGGTGGTATCTTCATGGAGAATTATCAAGTTTACTTGGGTATGATAAAGCCTCTATAATAAATGGATCAGAATGCAAAGATCTAGTTAGAATGATTCCAGAGTATTCTAATTTACGAAGAGATTTTAATTCTGAAACTTTAGTAGGAACAGTGGAAAATATTAATTTAGTTCCGGAATTATATGTTAATGATATAATTGAATGTAAAGTTTATGGAATTTCTGAAAAATGTATAGGATATTTTTGGACTATAGAGGAAAAAGATATTCAGCTATCATTACCCGACAATACAGCTATTTTAAGTAAATATTGGCGTCAAAGAGGATTAGTATGTCTTGAGTCAGCTACTGAAGATAGAAATTATGCATTAGAATGTTTTTTAAAAAGAGAAGTGTGTTTATGATAGATAAAAATGGAAATCTTACTGATAATATTAGTGATATTAAAATATATTGGGGATAGAACCCTCTATAACTAAATTAGAAAAATAGATTTAACGAATATTTATATGATAATGTATAATGCAAAAATTTATTTAGTAGTAATTTTTATCATAGCTTTTAGTATAGCAGTTCCTTTGATATTTGTTAATAATTATTCTTGTAGATATATTGAATCAGATGAAAACATTTATTTAAGGAAACATAATCATAAGATAGAAACTATATCTAATTATAAATCAGGAATAGTTATTGATAAAAATAAAGATAGTATTGGATCAAATTATTCAGTAACTATTAAGAGAAGCGTTTGGAGGCATAACAGAGGGCGTTCATGGGAAGTTAATAAAATATATGTTACTGAATTTGAATATAATTCAGTATCTTTAGGAGATACAGTTTTATAATTTATGAAAAAATTATTAAATATTTTATTTATTTTTATCTTCTCTATAATTTTTTATAGTTGTAGAGAAATAGAAACTATTAGAAACTATAAAGGAGGAATAATAATAGAGAAAAGTAGTTCTAAACCAATATATTCTAACTTAGAAGAAGACAGAAATTATTTCTTATACATAAGTAATAGAGATTGTAATCTTAAAAAAGGAGATTATTCTATAGTCTGTGTTAGAGTATTTAAATATGAATATAAGTTATATAATATAGGGGATACAATAAAATAAAGTTAATTGAGATGAAATCATTTAGTTTAAGTCAAATAAATAGCCTGGATGAGTTTAACACGTTTGATCTTAGAGAATTATTAGAACCATCTAGACAGGTTTATCCAAATTTTGATGAATGGATTGAGAAAGTAAAAAGTGAATTAGGAAATGGAACAAGAGTAGTAATACTAGCACTAATGTATGAATCAACTAAGGTAGAGATAAAACCAGTAGGAATTTCTATATTAAAAAATTCTCCCGAAGAAAAAAAGATATGTTTATTACATGTACTTAAAGAATATCGACTTGGGAGAATTGGATCTGATTTATTTGGGTTTAGTAAGAGTATATTAGGGTTTGATTTTAGTATAAATGTGCCAATAAATTCTAATTCAGAAAATTTTCAAAGTATTAATCAATTCTTAAAGAAAAGAAATTTTTCTTTTGTTGGGATAAATATAACCTCTGACGGTGTCTGCGAAGAAGTTTTTTCTTACCTTAATCATCTTAAGAGAAAAAAAGATTTAGTTATATTATCTATAAAACCGGAGTATTCTAGCCAGATAATAAATGGTACTAAATTAGTAGAGTTTAGAAAATCAATTTTTAATACTAGTATAAAAAAGGTATTAATATACAGTTCTAATCCATCTAAGAAAGCCATTGGACTTATGATAATAAATGGAGTAGATAAAGATACTCCAGAAAATCTTTGGAATGCTTATCAGTTTATTGGAGGAATATCAAAAGATAAATTTTTTGAATACTTTAAAGGAAAGTCTGAGGGATATGCAATACAGATTGAAAAAGTTTATAAATTTGAAAATGAATTAAATCTTCATTTTCTTATAAATGATTTCACTGCTCCTCAATTATTTATGTATCTTTAATAAAATATAATAATATGTATACAGTAAAATCAATTGAAGAAATTAAAAAAGATGGAGAAAAATATTATACCTCCTCTTATAAATTATGTTATATAGATGATATCCCAGAAACTATAAGTGATTGGGATGAAGAGTCTAAAGAAATAATTAATTCGCCTGGTTTTAGTTGGAAAGATAATAATCGTTGGTACTTAAGGACTAAAGACTATCCGAATCCAGAATATATTCCAGGAAAAAGTGTATATTATGCTTATTTTACTCCCCTATCATTAAAAGAGCAATGGGGAGATGATTGGAATGATTCTCCTTATGAATATAATGCAGGAGAACCATACGATCATGGAGATAATTTCAAAGAAAAAATTGAAATATTAAAAATTCCATTCTATATAAATGAAAATAAGTTATATCTTCCAAGAGATAGAGGTTATAATAGCCCATTTTGTGTAGAAGATATAAATGATGGAGCTATACCGTGGATTTTTATAAAAGACTATAAAACAAAAGATAGTGATTATATAATGGGAGGAACAAGTGTAGTAGATTTTATAAAAATAATTGAAAAATGGAATAAAAAATACCAATAGCTTTAGCTATTGGTATTTCTTTTTTTAATATCTAAAATCTCTATATGATTTATAAAAATAATAATATCCAGGACCTCCGTTTAAAGTCGGCTTAACATCTACTCTAAATACTAAAAAATCAGGATTTATATTTTGTATATTTATAATATCTCTCCATCGAATTTTAGTTCTATCTGGATCTCTTATTGAATCTAATCCACAGCCTATTCCCTCAACATAGTAAGTTCCAGCTGTATCTAGTAACTTTAACATTATTGGAGCTTCATCTCCAGTATTAGTTCCTGTTTCTATGTAAGGATCATATATAAATATATCTCCTATTACAATATCTTTAAATTCAATTAAAGTTAAGTGATCATTACCTAAACCAGGAAATCCTAATTTCATATCAGTCATTCTGGATTTCATTAAATTTACTTGCTCTGGCCAAGTTGTACTATAACCTCTTTTTCTAGCAAATTTAATTAATATATCATCATTTATCATAATTTTCTATATATTCTTTTAAATTTTTTATAACTTTATTATTTTCATCAACATATATTGCTTTTGTATTAAAAGATTTATTTTTCATTATTACATTTATGATAAATTCTTTTATCTCTCTTGTATTAGAAAAATATAATTCTTGTTCTACATTTCTAATCCCTACTTCATAAGTAACTGGACTATTTATATCTGTAGATATTCTTGGATAATTTTCAGATACATTATATTTTATAGTTATGCTAGGTAATGTGTTAATTTCCCAAATTTTATCATAAACCCTATTTCCTAGAATTATGGTTTTCTTACCATAAATAAAATTAAAATATTCTATACTTTTATTATTAACTAAATTCTCTAATTCTTCATTAGAAAGTTTTCTTATACTTGGAGTATCCCTATTTCTTAAAACATTATTATCTATTATTACATTACTGTAATTCTCCTTAACTAATTTTTCTTTTCTGGATTTTAATAATCCAAAGAATTTACTAGTAATTTCCTCTTCTACATTAGTTTTTTCGTATTCACTGTGAAAATATACGTTCTTTAATATTTCTGAAGGATTTATTTTAACTTCAATTATTTCACTATTTTCAAAATTTAACTTTTTTATTTCCATATGATATAATTAAATATAATATATTAATTCATTAGGCTTATCCCAATATGTTTCTATAAGAAGTTTCAAATAGTTATATTCTTCTGATTTAGGAATAATAGGATTATAGTGAAGTATAAAATCTCTAATCTTTATTCTATACATCCTAAATTTGATTAATAAAAATTCATTTTTTTGAACAGAGTTTAATGATGAATTGCTAAATGCTTGTTCTTTAAATGATTGTATAATATTATATAATCTATTCCCCAGTTCCACACTATACTCAGGAGAATATGGCCCATTATTATGATTTTCTTCAATTAATTTTCCTTTCTCCCAAGCATCTTTTTTGTATTCTACTTCTTTTCTGATATTACGTAAATATCTTAATTTTCTTCTCTCTTTTTTCTTTTTACTATTCGTCATAATTTTGTAACATTTATTAAACCATTATTGGGTATTTTTATAAAATTATATTTATTTCTTAAGAATAATCTTAATAATAAAAAGAGTTCATCATTATCGATAGGATCTTTTCTTATTTCTCTAATGTCATAGGATTCGACACTTATTATATTTTTTAATGCGGATATATCTTTAAAGTAGAAAGATGTATTATTATTTTTCTTATAACGATTCATAATTAATAATTCTTGTTTATACTTACTTATAGATGTATCTACAAATAATTCTAATTTCTTTACAAATAAATTATAAATACGCCTATTATGACAATCTATTTCAATTAATTCCGCAATTTTCAATAGATCATAATCTATTTCATTAGAGAGTTCTTCTCCAAATCGATAAAATATATCAATAAAATTAGAGTATATAGATTCATCTATAACATCTATTATCTCTTTTTTAATAGAACTACTACATTTAGAATAGTATCTAAATTTATTGTTTAAACTTATGGAATTATTGTCTAGTATAAGTAGTATATTTTTTATTTCATCAGTATTACTCATCGAATATTTGATTATTTGATATAGGTAAAGTAGGAATATTATTAAATTCTTCAGAAGTCATTAGTATTTTTGCAAATTTCATTATAACTTCTTCACAATTTTCCGACTTAACTTTAGGAGGTATAACTTGAATTATCTTTATTAATAATTCTTTTATTTCTAAATATTTAGGATCATATTCAGGAATTAAGGATAATATTTCTTTTAGGTCTTTCCTAAATAATCTAACTACATGAATATATTGACATCTAGGTCTATTATCTATTTTTCTATAATAAATAATATTTTTCCCCCTAGATATAATACAATTAATTTTAAAATTTAATTCTTCTTGTTTGTTCATATTAATGTATATTAAGTTTCATTTATAAGAGTTTTAGTAAAACTTAATAGATGTTTTATAAAAGAAAATAAGAGTAACCTAGTCTCACGACTAAATTACTCTTTGTCTTCAAAAACTCCACCAATTAAACATCAAATCAAATCTCCTCTATATAAAGATGGATTATTTCTTTGTCCTATTATTTTTATTAGATATTCAGTATCACTGTAATATCCTATACCCTTTACACTTACAAATCCTTCTTCATCGATTTCATCTAGTAAAATTCCCAAAGATGTTTCAGAGTTTTTCCATAAAGTAGAATATTTACTCTTTAAAGTATCTTCGAAGAATCTGTATTTATCATATAATTCATCTTCATTAGTTCTATCTTCTCCTTTTCCAGATGGTAAAGATAACCATTCTTTAATATCTTTTACACCTTTTAGAGTATTTTTTATTTCCTCTACTTGAGAAGAATTAGTTATTTCAAATCTAAGTATATCAAATATATATTTAGATTTTGGAACATTAAGATAACTATCTTCTGAAATATCTCCATGAATATTTACTTCTTCTACTATATTTCTAAGAATATCTATAGTAGATATTTCAAGAAGATCTACTATCTCTAAGATAGCATCTCTTTTGTTAGGTACTTTAAGGTTATCATCTAAAAATTCTTTAACTGCTTTATTGGACAAATTTCCATATTCTTTAATGTATCTTATTCTTCCAGGTCTTCCTAAAAGATTTTCATTGATATCCAATTTATTTGTAGTGAGTATGTATAGCTTTCTAGATCTATTATATACTCCATCAATTAATTTTACTAGAAGCTCATCATCTTCTCCTTTTTTAAATGTTTTTTCTGCTTCATCAATTAATATAATACATTCAAATTCTAGTGATTGTATAAAACTTATCATACCATCAATAATTTTTGTAACCATTATTACTGGTAATCCAATTTTATTACAAAGTATTTTAGAACTTAAGGTTTTTCCGGTTCCTTTTATTCCATTTAAAATAATCCCTAGATTCCTATTATTTTCTACAAATATATCAGATTCCCACGTATTTTTTACTAAGTTTAAAAAATCACTACAATCTAAATCATAGAGCTTAAAATTAAACTCAAATTTATTTGCAATTTTCTTTAATCCTATACGTTTATCTTGACCCTGAGATTGATATAATTCAAATATACCATTTCCAGGAGTTTGATGAAGTTGAGTATTACCATCTATAGGATAGTATATTCCTAATTCGTCTACCCACTTTGAAGAAATTAATTCACTCATTTTTTTAATTTTTTCTATGTTAATTTATTTAAGTATATTACAATTATAAGAATTTTAGACGATTTTAAATGTTCCTTTAAATCAGTATGGAAAAACTATTACTGGAACCTTAGTAGTACATTGGAGTCCATCTGGTGTCCCACCAGGACAAAGTATATCTGCAGATATAACTCTTGTGAAAGAATCTGGAGGAGTAAATCAGCATATTAGTTATATGGGAAATACTCTTAAAATAATCGAATATACTCTATCAACAGGAACATGGACAGTAGATAAATCATTAAGTTTTGGAAATTTTTCTGGAATAAGCTCTGTTGTAATAAGAGAAAATGAAGAGACTCATTCTTATGTAACAGTATATTATGTTTAATCTATTGTATATTGTATACTATATACATATTTATTTAAATATTGGGGAAATAATTATTTTACTAAAAAAATAGAGGCGTTAAGCCTCTATTTTTTATTCTAATTTTTCTTCTGATATTTTTTTATCCAGATCTTTTTCATCTATATTACCATATACTTCAGGTATCCATCGTTTTAGTACTTTTACAATAATATCATTTCTTACAATATCTTCTAATCCAAACTCAATTATTCCTATTTCATCTAAATCAAATAATTTTTCTTTAGCGTATTGTAATCCACTAACATTTTTTTTAGATTTGATACTTCCATTATCTAATTGTTGGTGATCTGAATTAAAAATATATTTGGAATTAGTTCCTATTCTTGTTAATATTTTAAGAAATGTGTCTTTTGAGAAATTTTGAGCTTCAGATATTACTACTATTGAATTATCTATAGTAGATCCTCTTAGAAAAGTTGCAGACTTTACTTCTATTTTTCCAGCTTCAACTAATTTCTGGACTACTTCTTTTCCATTTTTTCCAGAAGCATTTATTATTTTTTCCATAGTATAAAAGTCCGCTTCTTTATAAACGGAAAGTTTTTCATCTAATGTTCCTTTTAAAAATCCAATATTTTCATCAGGGTTTGTTGCTACTGGATAAATTAGTACTATTTTCTCATATCCATTTTCTGAACTGTGTTTAAGTAAATCTAATGCTGCATAAAGAGATACGTAAGATTTTCCAGTTCCGGCAGCTCCATAAACTAAAGTAATTTCTTTTTCATATATTGACTTTAGAAATTCTTTTTGATGTTTAGTTCTGCATTTAAAATTCATCTTGAAATTTAAGATATTATTCTTTTCATTTCTAATTTCTTGCAACTCTTCTTCAAGATCTGATTTAATAGCTTTCTTTCTAGCCATAAGTTAAATTTATTTATTATTAATAAAATTACTAGATGATAAAGAGATAATATTACATCTAGAGTTTTTAAATTCACTAAGACTTCTTGAATTAGTATAAGACATAGCTGATCTAAGGTATGAATTAAAATTATCAATCCATCCAGATATAGTATATTCTACTTCTAATTCTTCTGTCTTTCCTTCAGAAGTTTTTAATTTTTCTTTGATGTTTTCTAATGATTTTCCTAAAATTTTTGCTTGAGCTTCCTTAGTTGACATACCATAATAGTGTCTATATACTTTACCATCTAATCCTACATAGGTATCTCCACATGCTTCTACAGTTTTTGCAAATACTTTCCCCATCATAACATAATCTGCACCTAAAGCCAAACATTTTATAGCATCAGAATAATTTCCAATACCTCCATCAGCAATTACTTTAGTGCTAGTGTTAATATCTATATTATATCTTATTTTTGTAATATCATCTAATAAAGATGCCATTGGGTAATGAATACTAGTTTGAGTAGATGTTAAACATCCTGATCCTCCTCCAATACCAACTCTAACATAATCAAATCCAGAGTAATTATAGTATAAATAAGTGTCAGGATTAGCAATATTTCCTCCCATCAATACTACATTACTTCCATATATCTGTTTTAATTTACTTCCTATAGTTAGCTGTTTTTGTAAATGTCCATTAGCAATGTCGATTAGTACATAGATTTTATTAATTACATTAAATTTATTTGTAATAAAATTATTTTCTATTTCTTTAAGAGAAAAAGCACAAAATACATCACTACATAATTTTAATCTAACTTCTAATTCTATATTTCTAGGAATAATACATGATACTTTATTATTATTAAAGATCTTATAATTATTCTCTGAAATAACTGATGCCATTGGAGCTACTACTATAGGATAGTAATTAGAATCTGTTCTTTCAATATTATTTGTAAAAGGAATGCACTCAGATCTACTCTCAATAGTAACTGTTTCAGCTGGAATTATTGATACATCAGATAAAGAATACAATAATTTATTTGTCTCTAACATAATTGATTAAATACTTAATTATTATTATTAATTTCAATAATAAGATATTAAAGGTGTAAGAAAAGCAAAATAGACTATCATGTCCAATGATAGTCTATTTTTTTTATTAAATTGCATTAAAATAAATATCTATATTATCCCCAGAAGAACAAGTTCCACTATTAGGAGATATATAAGTATCTACTTTATTACTAGGATCTCTATGATATGAATACCAAGCTCCAGATGTACTCCATGAGAATAAATTTGTATTAATTACTCTAATAGTAATCTTTTCTGTCGCTCCTGGAGTAGGTCCTGAATCTGATATGTGTTTTCTATTTCCATCGTAAAAATTAGAACTATTAATATCAAATTGAGCGCCATATGTATTAGACATACTACCTCCCCAAGTTAAATTAAAATAAACATTATATACTGGAGCATCTTGTTTTAAAGGAACGTTTATGCTAGTGCCAGAACCTTCTTGAACTAAGTTAACTGTTGCACTTTTACTGCTAGTATCAGAATTTGAGCCAATACTAACATTAACTCTTGTTCCATTTCCACCACTTAATGGAGATACACTAAATGATGATGAATTCGTACCTCCCTTAGATCCACTCCAAGATATAGAAACATCACCCTGTGAAGTTGATCCTATATATTTAGTTGCAACTGAAGTTACTGTAAAGCTATTACTTCCACCGCTACTAGAAAAGTTAATAGAAGTTGGACTAGTAGAAAATCTATAATTTCCGTACGAAATAGCTCCTTCGGCTTGACATATCTGTGCAGTTTTTGAAGTAGCCCCTGGATATGAAGCAGTTACAGTACAACATCTTCTTCCCCCATTATTTGCACTAGCAGTAACTGTTGTTCCATTCAAAGAAAATCCTGAACCTGAAATACTCCAGCTAACGGATGGACTACTACTATCACTAATAGATTGTGTACTTCCAGATTTCCAAGTTCTAGTTCCACCTCTACTTCCAGTACATGAAGCACTAACTGTTCTAGTACCACCACTATAAGGAATATCTCCACTTCCTCCACCTACAGTAATATTACTAATTGTATAGCTCCAACTTCCCCAACTATCCGTATAGGTATTAGCTTCTTGATTAACATTTACTGCTTTTGATGCAGTTTTTCCATTACCGCTAACAGTTACTGTTATATCTTTTCCAGTATCTGTAGTAGAATTAGTTGTAGTGGTACCTAATGATGGAATAGATACTGATGTCCATGATACTGATAATCCTGAAGTAATAGTTCCTCCTCCAGTAGTTGCTCCATTCCATCCCCAAGTTTGTTCATAAGTAACAGATCCAGAATTTATTGTTCCACCTTTTGCAGGAGCAACATTAGCAGTAGCAGACTTTATAGTTATTCCACTATAAGTTATAGTTCCAGGTGCTTGAGAGTGAGTAGCTGTTACTTTTTTACTAGATTCATTTTGAGTCCAAGTTACTATACCAGATAACCCTTTAGTACTTTTATTTTCACTATAAGTTATTGTATTATTCCCAGAGTTCCAAGAACCACTACCTGAATTAGAGGATGTATATCCTACATTTTGTCTTGTAACTTCTACTTTATCTCCAGCAGTAGATTTTGAATATTGAACCTTATAAGAAGTTACAGTAAATTGCCTATTCCCCCCAGTAGCTGGAATTTGAGATGCTGCAGTAGGAGATACAGAAAATGTATATTCCCACCATAGATATTGAATATGATCTTCTGGAACTAATTGATTATCTTCATATGTTCCAGATTTTATACTAAGTCCAGCACTTAATATTTCACTTTTCGTAGGGCATTGTGTAGTATCTCCTGAGAAAGATCCTGCAAGAAGAGTATTACAAAATGCTTTAGTTGCTATTTTTAATTCTGCCATAATTTTAATTATTATAAGTTATAATATGAAATAAAAAGAACAATAATAACTAATTTACATAATTTTTCTAAGTTATTATTGTTCTCAATTATTAGAGTTTAAAGTTAATATAAGAGCAAAATTAAACGTTCCTTTAACTCAGTATGGAAAACCGAAACCTACATGTACAGTAACTATAAATGAATCTCGTTATACAAGTGATCCAGCAAATTTAGCTACTATTTATGTAGAAGGTAGATTTACTACTGGTAATACAACACCAGATGGATTTTTTCAGATGACAGGTAATGGAGACTATTCTATAACAATCCCTCCCGGAAAAACTTCAGGAACAGTTAATATAGAGTATGATTATGCTTTTGGATCTATGGGAAGAGAAATGAAATATCCTAGCTCAAGTACTTCTACGTCTGGAGATGATACGTATACGTATAATATAAAAGTAATGTTACCTAAATAATTTATTACTAACGTCTTAAATGGACTTAATTCCTTATTAATGAAGCAAATAATGCTTCATTAATTTATAAAATTAACTAATTATGAGTAAATTTAAGACTATAAAAGTTACATTAAAAGAAAAAGATGGAAGCTTAAGAGATGAGACTTTAATATTTAAACCTATAATCGTCGAAGGAGGTGGAAAGATAGTATGTGATGATTGCTATTATAGTAAAATTTGCAGATATATCCCAGATCCTAGATACATAGATAATAAAGATTATTGTTTCACTGATTATTGTTCTGACTTGAGTGTAGATAATAGTGGAAATAGTACAGATTTATGTAATATGGTCCCTATTGAAGGAGAATTAGAGAGATTATTTGCTGATAAAAATATATTCGAGAGTATAGAAAATAATAATCCATTATATAGATTATCAGAATTAATCGATAAAGCTTGTCCTAGTATGTGTGAACTTTATAATAAAGATCACTCGAATTGCTCATTAAATAATAAACTTTGTATTTTTAGAGAATTATTTATTAATAAGTCAAAATGAGAGATGAAGAAATTTTAAAAAGAGACTATATTGATTCTGAAATTAATTATGATGATCCTCCAATAGATGAAGAAGATGATGAAGAACCAGCCGATTTTGATGAGGGGGATGAAGAAGAAAAAGTAAATGAAGTATTTAATGAACAGGATAAATTTAATAAAAAAATTATGCAACAAACTCCTTTTGGGCAACCAGTAAATAATTGGGGAACTTCTAATAATGGACAATCTTCTTGGGGAAATACTACAACACCAGGAAGTAGTTGGGGAAATACAACATCACAGCAACAATTTCCTTGGCAAAGAAATCCCTCTCCATCTTGGGGAACTAGTTCTGGTTCTTCTTGGGGAGGATATTCATCCCCACAAAATAATTCTTGGGGAAGTAATGAAAAGAGAGAAATTAATAGACAAAAAAAAGTCATATTTTGTGATGTTTTAGATTGTCTAATAGAAACTTTTCAGAGTAATGGAAAACCAGGATTATTACCTAGAGGAATTTATGACGTAAGATTAAGATTTGAAGTATGGGATAAATTAGCATGTTTTAATCCTGAAAAAATTTATGCTATTATTCCCGGTAGCTTACTATCTTCTAGTAATGGTTCAGATTCTTGGAGGGTATTATTAGATTACATAATATGTGCTTTATCAGAATATTTAAGAGTTCCATATACTAATTGTCAAATAATTATACAAAGTCAATTAGGACAAACTAAAGATACTGTTATAAGTTCAGTATTAAAAGGTTTAACTTATGATAGAGATGATATAATTCATATAGGATTAAATTCTGGATTATATGGACAAAGTGATAGAGATTTATTAACTTCAAAAAACTTAGGAATAGATTATCTAGATTTAGGACAATTATTAAGTTTATATTACTAAAAATAAAAAGAGGTGCTTTAAAGCACCTCTTTTTATTTAATAATTTATCCAATTACTTCAATTGTTATATTAAATACTTTACCACTACTTTCATCAGTTACATTACCTGTTAAATGTCCATTATTTCCTTCACTAACTGAGAATACTCCGTTACTAAAATTAAAATATCCAGTCCAGTTATCTCCTGTATCTTTGTAAATTTTATCTATTCCAGTGAATTTAATAGAAAAACTCCATCCATTTTTTTGACCAAATACAGTTATATCAATTAATCCTCCATCATCTACTAATGTCATTAATGGATCATCTCCTACATGCAGACTATTTCCACAGCATTCAATTTCTGCAGTAGATGGTGAGATTGAGGTAAGTTGATAAGTTACAACTCTGTAGAGTTCTCTACCTTCCTGAGTTAAAGGAACGTTTTATATTTATATTAAAATTCTAATATAAACTAAATGTTCCTTTAAAACAAGAGGGATTATCTTCAATAGAGTTTTACTCATCAGGTAAAACAGTAAATGGAATAAATCATGTATATATACATTGTAATGAAATAGCTCCTACGAATTTTTCTATAAATGGAAAATATAGATATAATAGACAATCTTCTTACTACGAAGAACGTTTTTCAACAATAATAAATGAGGGAGAAATGAATTCTTCAGATATAATAGTCGGAAATGATTATGGTAGTTTAACTTTTTTTGATGTAATAATATCTCCTAGTACATATAATGGAAGACCTACAGAATTTAAAGGATAAAAATAAGAGGGAAATATTTCCCTCTTATTTATTTTTATAATTTTTTAAATTGAATTGTATACTTACTTATATCTTTAACTATACTAGTACCATTCTCTCTTATAAATCTATCTATAGGATTTGTTATCCATTTTGGAATTAATGAATCTCTAGAAACATTACACTCCACTTTTAAATCTTTACAATTCATTATTCTATCATAAATAGCTAATAATGAATAAGCACTTCCTTTATATTCAATAGTATTTTCATCAATTTGTTTCATAGGACATGCTTTTTCGTAAGAAACTCCAGATAACAAATCAAATAATAATTTAATTTTTGGTCCAAAGGATGAACAATAATCAGTATAGTTTATATCATAAAATTTTCTAATATCAAATATTTTACTAACTGGAACATAATTAGTATTAGAATCCGTTAATGTTCACATAAATTCGCTACATTTATGCCGAAATATTTTTAAATATTTCTGCTATCTATCTCTAGGTAGACCAGACTATATCTTCACCCATTCATAAGGTGCCTACTGTTTCGAACATCAATAGCTTATGTTCTACTCTACTCACTTTTTCTTTCAAATAAGATATGTTTTCGATAGTCGTTGAATAAATTGCATTTACTAAACAAAGTCTGTCATTTCTTTGTTCTCCCGATTGTAAATCCTTTAGATAAATATTCATTTAATTTATCTTTACTAATAAACTTAGATATATTAGTTTCTTTATTACTTACTAAAATTTTTCCTTTCAATCGCCCTAATATATAGGATGGATTATCTTTTAAAAAAGATTCTAATTCAGACTCTAATACTCTAAGCTCTTTCTCCCCATTGTTTACTATTTTTCTCTTCTTTGAAGAATTATACTTTCCTCTGGGTTTTCGAGGACCTTCTAGTCTTCCATAAAATTTATAATTTTCAAATTCTTTAGTATTAATCTTATCTTTATTAATTAATTTTGAATTCTTTCCATCATTTACCCAAATCTTTCCCTTATTTGGAGATACTAAAGATCCTTTCACAAATCCGTCTAATTTAAATAATTCAAAATCATCCGGATCTATCATTTTAGATATAGATCCATTATTAATCCATATAAATCCTTTTAAAAAATCATGTTTACAAGATCCTAATGAAAATCCATTATTTATATATCTATCTATATCTTGAGGATAAATATATAAGTCATATTTTCCATCATTTACACAGATTGTTCCTTGTTTCCATCTTGGTTTTCCATCAATACTAACATTATACCCTGACAGTACTGAATCATACTTTATTATCAATTCAGTTTCATCCAATAAAATTTCTTCATAATTTTTTGATTCAGTAACTTTCTCTATAATAAGAGAAAAATCTTCTATTCTTTTAGACATTTCAAAATACATTCCGCGACACTTTGTTTTATTCAAATTACGTAAATAAACTACATGTCCATAAGATCTATCATATAATCTTCCAGGAATTCCATATTTTGCTGTTCCTATGTAGTTCTTATTAGTTGCTTTATCATAAATTCTATATAATACGGAATTATAATTTAAAAGCTCTTTAGGTAAATTTTCTATTCCATTTATTAATAATTTAAACTCATAACTTTCCATTTTTAATTATTTTAAATTAATTATTTATTCCTGATTTGCAATTTACTGCTGATTGACTCTATTTATCAAATTTTTACGATAGGATTGACAAGTTCCGACGTATTGATAACCTAACAAGTGTTTCCAGCAATTAAGTAGGTTTTAAGTGCACTATATAAAGTTAATGCACTACAATAATTGGTTGTAGTATATTCTTCCAACCATTTTTTATAGATTCTCTAATATTATTCATAAATCCACTAGCCATGATTGAACTTGTCCCACCTTGGATAGGTAGATTTACGCCCAACCTTTGAATTCTGGCTATTAATCCTTTTTTCTCACGTTCTGAAGTAGATTTTAATAGTAAATCATATTCGGATACTTTTAACTTATCTCCCAGCATTGTATTAATATATCCACTATGTTCAAGTGGATATTTTTGTTGAATTGCTACATATTCTCTCAATTTTGGGAAACTCTTGTAAAGTCCTTGTATAATTTCTTCTGCTTCTGCTTCAGAACAGTTTAATCTTTCTGCTAAACTCTTCTTTCCAAGACCATAAAGTACTCCTAAGAAAATTGTTTTAAATCGCTTTCTCCACATTTTCTTTACATGATCTTCAAGTCTATCAAATTCTTCTCCTAAATATAATTTAGCTGAGTATATATATATATCTTCCCCAATTTGAAATTTATTTATTAAATCAGGGTCTCCACTAGCAAATCCTGCAGCTTTTCGTTTGTTATCTTATAGGCTTTTTATCCTATAATTCTAAGAATTCATATTCTTCTTAGTCCAGCATATATTTTCAACCTTGTATAGGTTGGTGGACACTCGTGGAAGGATTATATTTATTCACCTTCTATGCGTTACACTACTACAAGACCTATTCGTAATTCTTATAGTTAGCACGGTATTAGGAATCTCACCTTTTACCGTTAATTTGCCCACTTATTATTTAAGATATTACTACCTTAAACGGCAAAATTATAATTTACCTCTGCACTGCTAATGTCAAAATATGTTTCGAAGAAGTCTTCTATTACTTTATTTCCAAATCTATCATAATGATATGGAGTTGATAAACAATCCTTAAGATCAGAATGTGAGATAATAGTATGGAATCCGGAAGACCATCTTTTACTACTTTTAGTATTTACTTCAAAGTGAGCAAAACATTTTTCTATAGCTCCAGGTTCAGATGGATCAGCTTCTCTTAAAGGTATATGATCTTCTCCTTCTATTACCCATTTATTATTAGCTTTAAACATACCATCTATATAAGTACTTAATACTTTTGCATATTTTTTATATAATAAATAATTTAATGAAAATTTTCTCATTAAGAAGAAATCATCTCCAGTTAAATCAGAGTCTGAGAATGGCTTACAATACGATTCATATTGATCTTTAAAATAATCAAAGAACTGCGCTTGTGTATTAAATCCAAAAAAATCTGCCCACACGTCCTTAACTGGATATACATCTTTAGCTGTTTCTACTTCTATTCCTTTCTTCCAAAAATCCATAGCTAGATGGAACATTTTACTTGGATATAAGTTGCTTATATATTCAGCTTCTTCTGTTGAAGAATGTTCATACCAATTTTTCCATTCTGACATAAAGTGACTAAAAGCATCTTGTATTTCGAATATTCCTAAATTAGTATAAAAATCTTCTTTCTTTTCAATTGGTAGTTGCTGAATACTTTCTCCTAATGCTGCTATAAATGCTGTCTGAGATTTGTAAAGCTCAAACATTTCAGTAACTATTTTATCATTTTCTTGTGGACTTTTACATTTAAAATAATTATCACTAACGAATTTAGAATAATCAAGTAAATTAAAAACCTTTCCGAATGCTTTTATATTTTGTGGTATATTATTAATATCATTTAATTGAGTATTACTAATATTAATCAGTTCATCATAAGCATTCTTATAATAATAGAATTTTTCTAATTCAATATGTTTATTATTTAGCTTTATTTTGTCTAATCCAATAAATGATTCTAACTTTGCTGCTACTACTCCTAATAATTTTCTTTTATTCTTTACTCCCGAATCAATTTTTCCTTTAAACTTAATCTCTTTCATTGAATCAGTTAGTATATTTAGAAAACCTTCAGCAAATTGTTCTCCAAAATTCATTAATAAAAGTCCTTCGTTTACTCCAGTACTATAAGCATCTAATATATCTACGTGATTTAGTAAAATATTTTTTACTATTTCTTGAGAATTACCATTAAAGAAGCACTCTTTTTCAATTAAAAGTTTTATAAAAGGACTCATCTTTTTTGTTGATGCCATTAATTTGGAGTGTTTATCCATTTTAATCTTACATCTTGCAGTAGCACAGTAAGTTATACCCCAAGCCATCATTTTATGACATTCTTCTTGATATTTTAATCTATAAGGTTCATCTATATAAAGGCCACTCGAGTGTAGTCTAGCTCCTAATCTTATATTATCTAAGAATGTTCTAAATGCATCTTTACTATATGTATTCTCTCTTTCTTTAAAAATCATTAAAGTGTAGAAAGCATCCAAATTACAGTAATATCCTAATATATCTGAGGGTACACACATAAATGGAAATCCCCAATAATCATTAATTAATCTTTCAAATTCTCCTACGTAATCTGGATAAATTGAGCAAATAATTTTCCATTCATTAGTATCTTGGTAATTATCTAAGGTTACCTTAAATACTTTTTTCTTATCTTTCTTTAATTTTCCAACCGTTTCATAAAACATTGAATCCATTAAATCAGATAATCTATCAAAATCTACGTCCCAAGTTCTTACTCCATCAAGAACTTTTTGACCAGTCCATTTTAATGAATATTTCTTTAAATGATTTCCGTCAAGAACATTTACTACACTAGCATCGCAAAGATTATATAAATCTACTCCTAACTCTCTATGAGATACTTGGAATTCATATTGCATATTATAAACCCATATGTAATCCATTCTTTCTAGAAGGATTTTTCCAAGCCTTTCTAGTAATCCTCTATAAGCATATTCAGATGAGGTTCTTCTAATATCTGTAAATGATATAAAACCACCGTAATTTATATTACATATAGATGCTCCAGATAAATAAAATACTTTATCTAGTGGCATACCAGATGCTTCATAGTCAAATCCAAGTGGTTCTTCTTTTGGTAATGATTCTATCCAATCTAAAAATTTCCAAGCTTCTTCAAAAGTATGTAATACTTTTTGTTTAAACCAAGAAAAGTCTCTAGGTGTAGTAAAGTCTATTGACATAAAATCATTAATCTCTTCTTGACTAGGGTATTCAGTAACACACTTTACAAAAGCTCCGCCTTCAATAGATAATCTTCTTAATTTAGAACAGTCAAAATAATTTTCAGAACGTACTCCAAAATGATAATATCCTTGCAAAAATTTAAATGGTTCTGCTCCAACTAATAATACTGCATCACCTTCCCCAACACCTAATATCCTACTAGAATCACTTTTAAGTAAAGATTCAAGATATTGTAATGTATACACTTCATTTCCAACTTCCCCACTATAATATTTAGTATAGTCTGGGGTTTCATTTTGATCAATTAATACCAATCTTCTATTCATGATTTATATAATTAATATTTAACTTCTAATATTTTGCAAAATATTAGAAGTATTTATACATAATAAATTTATATATACATATCAATTATAAGGATTATAGAAGTTTTTAATATCACTTTATTAAAATTAGATTAAAGAAAAATATAAGAGGGAACAACCCTCTTATATTTTATAAATCTTTTTTAATTCTTCTAGAAATTTTTTTATTTTTCCATCATTTTTATCTTGCTGTATATATAATTTATTATAATATTCTTTTGGTGGATATCCAATTATATTTATAATCCAATAAGGAACCTCTTTTCCTACAAAGAAATTCCAGGAAAAAGAATTATTATTTATTAGATTTATAATCCACATAACATTTTTTAGTGAAAATTTCATAGTATTGTGAATATAAGTATCTTTTTTATATACTTGTTTTAATACTGTGATAATACTATTTATATATTGATTTTGATTATTAATATTAGTATCTATATCAAAATCTTCAGGATCAATATTATAAATATCCTTTGTTGTTAAGATTATATTATCATATAGATAAAATAGGTCTGATAGATATAATTTTAATTTCTCTATAAACTTAAAAGCTCCTTGATAATCAATAATATAATTATTAATTATAGTATCTTCTGGAATAATTAATAGTTGAGTATTATTATAATCTTCATTTGTTTTTATAAAGTTTCTAATATAATCTTCTAAGTATTTTCTATCAATATTTCTAGATATATTAGATTCTCCATATTTATTATATCTAATAGTATCTATTCCATACTTTATTTTTATATATCTATCATTAATCCTATCTATAATGGGATTATTATCTATAGATATTGCTAAATTAATTTTAGTAAATAATAAATCTAATAAAATAAAATCTTTTTCTCTTATTGGATTATATTTATCAATCCCTTCTGTATCTAGTAATTTATTCCAAAGAGATTTATCTTCAATTATTATTGGAAATTTAATAATATATCTAAATAAATCTTTATAGCAGTCTTGAAAAGCTAATTTTAGATCTTTTATATCTTTTCTTAGCAAATTTATAAACTCTTCTTTAGAATTATCTACAACTTTTCTAGCTTCAAGAATATTTATTTTTCTTCCACTACTACTATAAATAAAAGATGGCACTAGATAATTATCTTCTATTTTTTTCGTATAATTACTATTTTTTAAAACAGATAATTTTATAAGTTCTTTATCCATGATAAAATTATTAATTATTTATTATATTAATAAGGATTTAAAGAAAATAAAAAAGAGAGGATTTTCCTCTCTTTTAATTACGTATTATTTTGAAACCAAAGTATTTTGATTTTGGAACAAATATATCTCCACTTAATTTAGTAAATTCTATATTATTATTTACAATATCATTTAATTGTTTTCCTTCAGCTACCTGATATAATTCAGAACAATTAAAATCAAATTCCTTCAAAATATTTCCGTCTACTGAGTAACAACTTATGTGTAATATTTTTCTATTTTTATCTAAGAATTTACCAACTAATTTATGTACATTACTTTTACATTGGATAATTCTAAGATTATTTTTTCCGGGGGAAATATGTTTAGAATTTATTGATAACACTGAAGTATATAGGTTTGTACTATTCATTCCAGGCTTAAACTTATTAGTTTCAAACAAATCATTTAATTCATAAGCTTCTTTAATTGTTAAATTTTTCATATATTCATTTTTTTAAATTATTATTACATTTATAAGAGTTTTAAAGGATATTAATTATTCAGAACATATTATATAGTTTAAAACTCTTATAAATGTATTTAATAAAATAAACAAATTATGATAAAATTATTTAGAATTGATAAATTAGTTTGGATTATTATTCAAATAATGTATATTTCTATTGAGGCATCTTTTACTTTAATAATATCTATAGTTTTATTCTTATACGATTTTAAGTGGAGATTTTCAAAAAATTGGACTGAAATACACTCTGCAGATGAGGATTGGAAAAATAAATGGGGAGGATATTCCTATACTGATAGAAATATACTAGATACTTTTATAAGAAGATATAAGGACTTTTTTGAATAAAAAATCTTACCGTTTTAAAAACCTTTAAATTCTTATATATGAATAAAATATATTATGTAACTATATATTTTCATATGTAAAATCTTACCGTTTTAAAAACCTTAAGAATCTTATATATGAAAATATAAAAGACACAATAACAATTTTATACATCATAAACATCTTAAGAAATATGTAACGTATAACTTAAGCTAGTGGAAGAAATTCCTATGTTTATGAGGTGCAAACAACTTTATAAAGAACACAACAAAATAATAATTATTATACATAGATAGTTTAAGAGGGGCAAAACATTTATAAAATAGATACTATTTTATAAAAGTAGTAGGTTCGAATCCTAATGTGTATAATAAAATATTGAAAATAATTATAAATCACAGCAGATTTATAATTATTTTTTTTTCTTCCATTTATAATTCCTTAATAGCCTTATTAGTGATAAAGAATTAGTAGTAAAATCCTCAAGATATTGAAAAATATTTGAGGGTTTATTTTTTTAATAAAATTATAATATGGAAAAGTTTTTTAAAAAGTGTGAAACGGTAGTATATTATTTAATAATAATATTTATACTATACGTAATTGGATTGGTTTTATTTAGTAATAATAAACCAGTTAAAAAAGAATGGATGGATGCCGAAGAAGTTGAGTATGAAGAATTTATAGACTCAATAATGAAAATCGAAAAAGAGGCAGAAGAAAATAATACATATTTCCAAAAAGAAAAAACATCTTTTACAAGAGAAATAAAAAAAGATGATAAAATATTTAAGGTAACAGTGACTAAGTATAATCCAGTTAAGGAGCAGTGTGATGATGATCCTTTAATTACTGCGGATAATAGCAAAATCTGTTTAAATAACTTAAATGCTGGAAAATTAAAATGGGTAGCAGTAAGTAGAGATCTTAGAAAACACTTTAAATATGGAGAAAAAGTTATTATTAAGTGCGATCATGATCCAAGTATTAACGGAGAATATGAAGTCCACGATACGATGAATCCAAGATATACAAGGACTATAGATTTATTAAGTCCAATTGGAGATACTAAAGGAAAATGGAAAGATGTAGAAATAAAGAAAGCTAGGAATTAACCTAGCTTTCTTCTTTTTTATTTTTATCATAATATTCAGACATTATATCTGCTTTATAATGTTTATATTCTGATAAGGCACAATTAGCAATACAATCTTCTCTATTTGGACAATTATTTTTGCAATAACTAATTATTATTTGATCTTCTTCTGGAATTGGATCTAACATTCTTGTCAAAACAGTTACATCATTATTATCTATTTTTATTATGCTGTAGATAGGGCCATATACTTCTAATTCTCCTGCTTTCCTAAAATATTTAATAAGATTGGAATAATCCAAATTTGAATCAAAAACTATAGGATCTGGTTTTATTAAGTAATAATTCCCTACTATAAATCTCTCTTTATTCTCTTCTTCCATATCAATTTAATTTAGTAAGTTTCCTTTTTCTTGCATTTAATCTATTCCTAACTTCATCCCAATTGATAGATACTAAAATAGACATTATAATAAAAAATATAACAGTTAATATTAGATATTTTTCTCCAAGTTTTCCATCAGAGATTATTAAATAAAATACTAAACTAATTGGAAAAGAACCCTCCGTTATGTTATATAGGATATCTTTCCAATTAATAAACATTCTTTTTCTAAAATTTTTCATATTATGTAATAATTTAAGTTATAATTCAATTATAAAGCTCTCAATCTCTTATACATGTAATAATTTAATTAAATATGGATAATTCAGCGATAAATTTACTTGAAAGTGCAATAGTTGTCGGACTATTGCTATTATTAATTTATTTAGTGTTTACTTTTATATTAAGGTATAAGTACGTAAGGTTAAAACAAGTAATACCATATAAGTATAATGGCTTGAAGTTTAACTTAGATACAATATCTCTAAAAAAGAATAAATTAAATATATTATATAACTTTACTCTTAAGGTAAGTTTAGACTCTCCACATCAAGATAAATTTTACTATAAACTTAATTCTAAAGATACATGTAATTTAGTAATAACTGAATCTGTTCCTATTTATAGGGTATTTGAAGGGGATATTATTATATTATATTATGATTATTGTGAACCATATATTAGAAAAGTTTTAAGTATAGAAAAAGATTGTGACAATATGATTTTGGGAAGTATAGATCCTAAAGAAGAATGGAAAGAATATTTAAGCAAAGAAAATTATTCTAAAGTAGATAGAGTTATTTATACCAGTATATTAACAATTTAATTAAAATTTTATGGCTGAGAAAAATGAAAAATGGATAATGTTTAGAAATTTTATGTATAATGATCTAGGCATTACAAAAGCTGATATCAGGGAATGGATTGATGATGCTATAACAGAACAAGTTAAGTTAGTTTTAGATGATACATTTAAAAAAACTGACATAAATTATTTAATAAAAGAAGAGATAAAAAAGCAACTTTATAATTCTAGTGATATAAAGAATTCTATTATAAATAAAGTAGTAAATTCAATGTTCTTTGTGGATACTGATGATTCTGAAAATCCTTAATAACCTTATATATGCAAAAATGTAAAGTTTATCCATTTTAGTATGAATTAGGAGATTATTTTCTGAGAAGAAAGTAATCTTCTTTTTCTTTACATAATCTTTAAAACGCGGAAAAATTCAGGAAATAGCCTTATACTTGTAAATGTTAAACTTTAATAAATTAAATTTAAGAAAATGGTGAATGATTTTTATAATGACAAGAGCCTAAAATTAGATGCTATGGCTCCTGTTAGAGGAAACGAGATTCTTAGTGAAGTAGCAGAAAAAACTGATAAAGATATCAACGTTCATAAAGCTACTGAGATTAATTTTTTAGGAGCTTCTGAAGGAAGTATTAAATTAGTTCCTGGATCTACATTTAATTTAAAAGTAGAAGCTAAGCCTTTTTTGGCAAATGTTCAATATCCTACATTTGAAAGTAATAATTTAAAAATAATTCAAATTATTGATAATGTAGCTTACGCATGTCAAACTGGTAATGCTACTATTACTTGTACTACCATGGATGGTTTAGTATCTACATTGAACGTAACTGTAGAAGAAAACTCTAACACAGAAGAGGATGAAAAAGTAGAATTTATTTCTCCAACGTTGCCAGAAAAAATATATTCAGGTGATGAAGTTAATGTAACTGTAGGATTTACATCTAATAAAAGCTTTACTGGAGTAAAATTTGTATTTTCTACAGAAGGTCCTGGAGATGTGAATTACACTATTTCTGATGGAGAAGGAAATGATTTTTCTTTTGTAAATAATGGAGATTGGGGAGGTGATGGATTTGATATTACTGTAGAACCAGATCAGCCATATTTAGCATACACTCCTCTTAAAGCTGTATTTTCAGTTGAAGGAGAATATGCTGTAAAAGTTTCGTTGATTAAAGTAGAAGATAGTAGTACTGTTAGTGAATTAAATATTCCAGTTACAGTACTTAAGAAAGAAGAAATTGTTACTAAGAAATTAAAAAAATAATTTTTAATATATACTGAGGAAAATTAGAGAAGAAATATCCCTAGTTTCCTCAGTATTCTTTTAGATTATTCTATGAATAAAAAAGAGATAAATTATTTAGAGACTTTTTTCTTTAATGATATTCCATATCAACCTATCCCTGTATATGCTATTTCAGAATCTAATAGAATATTTAATATAAAGACTATATTATATCCTAATTCAAGAAGTTCTAAAAAATATACCAGAAGAAAACAATTAGTGAAAAGAAGTCTTCAGGCTAAAATGATGGATATGTTATTAAATATTGGATATTTTGATCCATTGATAGTGTATAGGGAATATCCTATAATTATACAAAATTCTGGAAGGTTAAATAATCAAACTGGATCATTTTACTTATTAGATTATTTCTTTGCTAATCTTAAATGGTCTGGTGGTATAGGAGTAGCATTAGAATTAGATAGTGATTATCACTCATCTCAATACGATTCTATTAGAGATAAGTATAATGAGTCTCTAGGAATTTTTACATATAGAATATCAAATTTAGAAAAACCAGATATTCAAAAAGGAAAATTTAAAGATTTTACTAAATTTCTTAGAACACTAGAACCAATAGAGAGTCCAGTTATTTTTGATTTTCAGAAAGATATAAGGAATAAAATAAATAACGATAATGTTAATTTATTTTGGCAAGAAAAATAAGCCAATTCCCTTATATTTGTTGAAAATTAATAATTTATTTTTGAAATTTTTAAATTCTTGTAATATGGAAATACGAAATTCATTTGATCCTAATGAAAAAAGAATTCAATTAATCGTTACTTCTAATTTGTTAAATAATTACTTTCCAAATTTTTCTGGAATGATTAAAAATAGTAGTAAACGATTAGATTTAACAGAGGATCAACTTAGAGTAGAGAAGACTGGAAAAAATACAGCTATAATATCTTTTCCACTTCCAGTAGATTCACAAATAATGAAAATGGATGAACAAAAAATGGCAGTATCAATGAATCCATTAAGTATGGAAATTTTAAATGATTCTATTAATAGATTCTGTAATGCTGCATTAAGAAAAACTCTAAAAACTACAGAATTTCTTCCAATGTTTGGATATCCAATTGAAGATCTTAAAGAAGATGTAAAAGAGGCTGTTAAAAACAAAAGAAATTTCTGTATTATAAAAGATTATCAAGAGTATCTAGATTTTAGTAATTCAAAAGAATCTCCAAAATACTGTTTTACTCAGGTTATTGCTGAATATATGAGTGATTTGTGGGCAGAAGCTGTTTTACTAATACTAGATGATAAAATAGAAGATTTAAGAAAATTAGTAGAACCATTGTATAAAAAGACTGAGTGGATTTAAATAAATTACAAAATGCAACAAGTAAGTAATAATATTATAGTAATTTATCCTGGGGAGATTATTCCTGAGGGAACCGAGAATTCTATTAAATTATTTCTCGGTGGAAGTATAGATACAAGGGATGATAGAAAATTTGATTGGGCTGATAAATTTATAAAAGGATTAACTGAGATAACTGATCCACAAAAAGGACTAATTCAGTATCAAGGGTTAAATTTTGTTATAATGAATAGTTTTGTAGTTCCGAAAAATCCAGTTCCAAATGTATTAAATCCTGAATTTATGGGGAAATTGGATTGGATATATTCATCTCTGGCGGCATCTGATTGTATATTTTTAAATTTTTTGAAAAGATCTACTGCAACTCTTCCAATGTTTTTATTTGGATATTGTTGTGCTAGTGGAAAATTAGTAGTTAGATGTCCAGAAGAATATATAAATTATTCTACAGTATATTCAGCTTGTAGACAACATAATGTTCCACTATTACCTGGAAAAGTAGGAAGTGTATTATCTGTTTTATCTCAGATGATGGCATTTACTCCAAAATTTCAAGAAATAATGAGATATCAACTTCCAGAATAAGAATTTATTTATGAAATCATTAATATTACTTAGAGGATTAGATAAAAATCAGAAGAAAAATTGGGTAATAAGTGAAAATTTGCAAAATTTTTTCATAGATTACGATACTTTTAGTAGATTATACTCTATACCTGAAGGAAATTCTAAAGAAGAGTGTATTTTAGGCAGATCAGATACTAGTAAAGTATTTAAAGAATTCTTAAGAGCTGTAATAAATAGATTAGAATCTGGATGTTTAGTAGTAATAGACTTAAATTTAATAGGGACAAGTACTATAGAAACCTTATCTACTGTATATGGTTATACGGTATTTAATAAAATATTTCCAATACCACAAGATTATATAGGAAATCCCGGGAAATATAGTATAGATGGATTTAAGAAAAAGAAAAGAGAAGATTTACAAAAAGATGTTGAGTCTTTCCTAAATCTTCAATTATCTCAAACTAATATTATTGATAATTATGAGGATATTATTAAATTTTGGGATAATAAGTATGTATTGAATTTAACTGATTGCAGTAATTCTAATATACATTTCTTTTCTGATATACATTCTAACTATGATTTATTTTGTCAATTAAATTCTAAAATTCCTGTTCAAGAATATAAAGTATTTTTAGGTGATTACATAGATGGTCCTAAAATTGGCGGTTCTAAATTAATGATGGATTATGTTTTATATAAAACTGGAGGATATAATATTTGTTTAGAAGGAAATCATGAAAGAAGATTAAGAAAATATCTTTATTGTAGATGGATTTCTCAATCTTCTAGTAAACAAAGACAAGAGGCTGCAAAAATTATTTGGGAAACACTTCCAGATGAATTTTTATGTACTACAGCTAAGGAATTTGAGATATTAGATTCCAGTACTTGTTGGAATTATATAAAAACTATGAATGAAAAGCTTGTTCCTTATTATGTCATAAAAACAAATGATTTAACTTATATCTGTACTCATGGAGGTATAAGAGGATTGGAACAATTGAGCCCAAAATTTATAGGTAATGCAATATATGGAAATAGAGATATGGATGAGTATGATAAGACTTTTTCTAGAAGATATTCTTGGAAGTCAGAGTATTATTCTATCCATGCACATTGTAAATATCCTTCTAAAGTTGAATTTTTGAAATATAATTCTGTTGTTAATTTAGATCCAGAAGATGAAACACAGATAGTTTATTTAAATACTAACACTAAACCTTTTAATCCATGTATCGTAAAATAAAATTAACAGTAAAGACAAAAGACTTAGAAAAAGTTCTAAAAAATTTAAAATTTAGTAAAGAGTTTGATGAGAATACAACCCAAACTTTTATAGCTGAAATAGAAGATACAAAATCTAATTATGAATATTTAGCTAAGTCTAGTGAAATATATGATTGGGATTTTTACAATGAAGACGATAATGAGATAGAGAAATCTTCTTGTGATAAATGTAATCATGATAATGATTGTAAAAAACTAGAAACTGTATCATTTGCAAATCCAATCCCTGATCTTTTTAATGAGATTGTATCTACTAAAAAATCACCATTTAGTAATTCATCAATAATTAACGAAGAAAATAATAATCCTGAAAATGAAGAAATTACAAGGATAGTAAATTATTTTCTAGAAGTGATTAAAATTACTGGAAAAGATAATCTAGAGTTAATATTATCTAGTGTATTTCAAAATATTAATAGGTTTACTGGTGATAAAGTAGATAGTTTATTTTCCGAAAAATTTTTTAAAGAAAATATCTATCCACTATTTGATAAAGGTAACTCAGATACAATAAAGAGGGATATTATATTAACAAAATTTATTGTAGCTTATTATAAAGATTTTTCAATAAAAGATGCTATTACAAATTTAATATATAATATAAAGAAAAATTGGGAATACTTAAAATCTTGCTCTAATATTCCTAATCTTATTTGGATAATGTTTGGTAAAGATACAGAAGAAATAGTTAATTTATTGACAAAATTATAAAATCTATGATTACGGAAGATTTACTGAAATACATTTGTAGATCTATGGATGTAAATAGTTACAATGATCTTATACCCGAAATAAGATCTTGTATGACACAAAGAGATAATATGTTTTCTAATATAGGAATTTCTGAATCTTTAGAAACTGGAAAATTAGTGTTTGATGTTCGTGATAGAGAATTTGGTTTTGTAGTAGGACCTATAAGTCTTGTAGAAAGAGATAATGTAATTAAAGTATCTAGTTCTTTAGTAGATCCGAGAAGACAGTTATTTTTAATAGTTACTAAAAATAATGTTAAAAATAATTCAGAGTCTGTTGTACAAGATTTTAGAGTTAGGTATATAAGAGGATGTGATCTTATACCATTAGACGTTGAGAAAAAAGATAATAGCAATGGTATAGAGGATCTGAATAAATTTTGTAATTCCCAATGTATAATGGAATGTGGTAAAGATTGTATTCTGTATAAATATAAGAAGAAATAAATAATATAAGAATACTATGAGGTAAATAAACCTTATAGTATTCTTTTTAATTTTTGTAATATGAAACTTAAAGATGAATTTAAATATAGTGCAATACCAGCACTATTAATTTATTGTAGTATAGGATCTATATATTGTTGGTCTTTATTATATGATTATATTAGTCCATATATAGATGGAAATATTACTTGGGCATTTTCACTATCTATATTTTTCTTAGGATTATCATCAGCGATACTAGGACCATTAGTGAAAAGAAATGTAAAATTATCAACATTAATTACAGCTATACTTTTTGGTGGAGGATTGATATTATCCGGATTTGCATGTGAATATAATAACAGTTCGCTATTCCTTTTAGGATACGGAGTACTTATGGGTATTGGAATTGGTGTAGGATACTTATGTCCTATAAAAAGTCTAATGATGTGGTTTAAGAGTCATATGGGATTAGCAATTGGTTTAGCATTAACAGGATTTGGATTAGCAAAATTAATCGCTTCACCTATTCTACAGTTTAGTATTGATAATTATGGAATATCTAGTACTCTTATAAATGCAGGAGTTTTCTATTTTGTTTTAATACTTTTAGCATCTTGTTTAATAAGAAAATCAAGTAAAGAAGAAAAGCATGAAAAATTATCTTATAAAAGACTAAAAGTGTGGTGGAAACATAGAAAAGAGTTATTTTTACTTCCTGGACTTGGAACTATATGGATGATATTCTTTTTAAATACTACATCAGGATTGGCTATAATTAGTTATGAAAGATTTTTCTTTAATGCTGCAGAGATTGGAATTATCACGGGGGCAGTATTAGCAGCAATATTTAATTCGTTAGGACGTTTTTCACTAGCATGGTGGAGTGACTCTTTTAAACATGAAGAAAAATTACTCAATTTAATATTAAGTGTATCTTTTATATCATGCTTAATGGCATTTGCTTTCTCTGGCTTCATTCCTATTGCTGTGTTGATATGTAATGCTGGATATGGAGCTATGTTCAGCACTATGCCTATAATATTGTATAGAAGATATGGAATTGAAGATATATCTGAAGTTTTTGGATTAATCTTATCTTCAACTGCTCTAGCTGGGTTATGTGGAAATCAAATGGCTAATATAATGGTTGGACTTCCAGAGAGTTCATATCAGACATTAATGTTAATTAATGTATTATTATATGGAGTAGCATTATCTTTAGCTGTTAGATTATACGATGAAGCTAAAGAAGAAGAAAAATAAAAGTAGAGAAATAATTCTCTACTTTTAATTTGAATAACATTTAGTGTAGTTGTCATAATTTGATAATTTTTTAAATCTTACAACTACATTTGCAAATTTTTCTTCTGAGAGTGCTAACTTAGTAGTAAATCCTCCATTTTTATCTTTCGTATTTATATCTTTTAATAGTTCATCGCACTCCCTTACTTGTTCTTCTGCTCCTATTTCTAGAAAATGTTCTTTAAATATTTTTACTTTTTCAATAATAGGAAGCAGTACTTTCTCTTGTTCTTTCTTCATACTAGTAGCTTCTCTTTCTTCGCTACATGTATCGTAAATAGCTTTAGCTAGGCCTATAGCCCCAGCTGCATAAATTAATAATTGTATCATACTATTTTAAATTTTATATATTACATTTATAAGGCTTTGGAGGAATATTGCCTGGAAACCCTTATAAATGTATAACTTTAATTATAAATAATATGATTAGTAAAGAAGTTAATAATTTTATTGAGAAAGTAGGATTTATAGTGTATAATGATAGTTGGTGGGATGGAGGAGGAGCATCTTACAGTGAAGTAATTAGTAAAGATTCTTGCAAAGATATTATAGAGTTTGCGCTAAATGAATTTAAAGAAAAACTTATTAAAAAGAGTAATAATAGTGAAGAATTAATAAATTTAATAAATAATTTAGAGAATGAATAGTAAAAGTGGTGAAAAATTTTTGGGAGAGCATCTTACTAATATAAACGACTTATTGTCAAGTGAACATGATCCTAAAGTATCCGATTTAATAAAATATGAAGATGCTGTAGAATTATCAAATATCTCTTATTCTGAAGGATATCGAAAAGGAGAAGATTTCCAAAGAAGTAGAGAAGACTATGATACTTGGATGGTAGAACAATTTAGAAATCCGAAAATTGATGGATTACCGAAAGTAGATGAAAATGGTAATTCTAGATTATGCTTATGTGTAGTAAAAATGTATGGTCCATATCAATATAAACTAGTTAATTATGTATTTGCTAGGTATAATATTAATCGAAAAAAATGGATATTAGAACTATGTTGTGACTGTGATACTGATAGAATTAATGAAGAGGAAGTATTAAGATATCTTGAAATACCATTACCTGGAAGAGTTGTGAAAGAATATGACGTTACTCTCCAAACTAGATCAACTAACAGATTTACAGAAGTTCCTGATGGTATATATGAAGGAAAATTTGGAGGACATATAGGAATGATAACTTATTTGGACAAAGTTTATAATTTTACATTTCTTAAAGGTATTCCACAAATTAATATACCTAAAACAATAACTATTATTGATGGATGGGCTTGGACTTTGTTAATGGACGGTCCAATTACGCCTAATATTAGATAAATAATTTAGAAAGTAAGGAAGTAATTTCCTTACTTTTTTATTTGCCCTAAAACCTTATAAATGATTTAAAATATTTTTAATAATCAAATTAAATTTAATAAAATGAGAACAACTAAAAAAGATTCTGATAAAAATCGTTATCAGGAAATTAAAGAGAAGAAAGATCAAGAATTAGAAATGTTAGTTAAAGAACATGAAAGTGAGTTAATCTTAGATGAAGATGTAGAAGTAGATGACGAATCTGATCTTACTGGAAGATTAGAATCTAAGAATATAACGATTCTACCAGATGGTACATATACTGGATTTATAGAGAAAAATCACAAAGGCCAGATAAATGTATGTCACGGTAATAAAATTTATTACTTTGATTTTGGATTTGATGAATATATATTTCCATCTAAGTGTGTATATACTATAGTAGTTAAGAAAAAGAGAGGGTATCTTAGTCATAGAAGTCATGTTTTTATTAGATTAACAATTGATGATATTATAAAGGCTAAAGAAAAAGAGATCAAATCTTTAGAAACTATCATAAAACACTTAGAGTCTAAGAAAACAAAAACTCCAAAAGAAATTCTTGATCTAGTAATCAAGAATCATAATTACCAAATAAATAAACTATTAGATGAATTAAAACCTCTAAAATTAATGTTTAAAAATTTGGTTAAAGAAAATGATAAGTTAGAAAGTGATTGTAAATCAAGAATAGAAGAGCTTAAAAATTCTTTGAAGGATCTTGAAGAACTATCTAAAGAGAAAAAAGATACTTATGACAAAGAATATATTAAGTTCTATGGAAAAAAGAAAGGAGCAAAAATAGATACAATTAATGAACCTACAGAATTAAGGTTTGCTAGAAAACTTTTAAGAGATTCTGAGAGTTTATTAAAATCCTGTCAAGGAACTATTCGTAGATTAGATTCAATATATAAAACATTAAAATTATGAGTACAACATTAACTTTATTACCAAAAAGAGCTAATAGAGATATAGTTGTCTTAAAATTAACTCTTAAAGGACAGGTAAAATACTATCCTTGGTATATGAAGAGTATAAAAGGTAAGAAAGAAATTAATACTTCATACGAATTAAATAAACGAACTGATATTAATTTTGGAATTAAAAGTATATTTAATGCTTTATTTAAGAGAGAAACTACTGAAGGAATCTACAGTTATCCGATAGATAGTAGATATTTATCAAAAATGGAAGAACCTTTTAAAAGTAGTTATATAGAGTTTTTAAAGACGTGTCTTCCAAAAAATACAGGAGGAGCATCTTTATTATTATGCGTAATTCCTAAAGGATCTTTGTATTATGAATGTATTGATAGTAAATTGTCATATCATTATAAGATGATTCCGCAATTAGTATCTAAATCAATAATTCCTAAAAAAGATATTACTAATAATTTGGAGGAAGTATTATGAAAGTTACAAAAAATTATATATTTTTTTGGGGAGGAAGTATTTTAAGTAATTGGGCAGAGACTCCATTAGTGTTACCAGATATTAACGTAACAGTTCCTACATCTGAACATTATTTTATGTATTTAAAAGCTATGTATTTTAAAGATACAGAAACTGCTGAAAAAATTCTAAAAAGCAAAACTCCTAGAGATGCAAAAAAATTAGGAAGAGAAGTAAAGAATTTTTCTGAAGAATTGTGGAAAAAAGAAAGAGAAAATGCAATGTTAACTGCTCTAAGACTTAAATTCAAACAAAATCTTGAATTTAGAAAGATGATATTAGCTGCTAAAAGTAGTAAAGTTGATTTTGCGGAAGCTAGTCCACACGATAGTATTTGGGGTATTGGAATGGGAGAAAATCATCCTAACCTACTCAATACTTCTCTTTGGGGATTAAATTTATTAGGAAAATGTTTAAATACAATAAAAGATGAAGCTATACTCAAAGAATCAGAGGAATAGAAGAATTTACAGATATATGCCAGAGTATAACTATAGTGCGCTTTGGGAAAATAATATTACTGTAAGATTTTTTGCTGATTTTAAAAATTATGGAAAAAATTTTATAGAATTACCACCAGAGAATAGTGAATTTTATGACATTAGTTTAGGAACATATTGTCCTGAGAACTGTCCTTTCTGTTATACTTCTGCAAAAAATAGTGGAATATTTTACGAAGATATTTGTGAAACTTGGAAGAAATGGAGTAAAAATTGGTTCCGTAGAAAGATAGGTAATATAGAGGTAACTAATGCTCCTCTGCAAATTGCAATTGGTTAATTAAAATATAATATTAAAATTTTATAATAAAACATGAATAAAAGAGGAAAGAAAAAGAAGTCTCTTGTTTGGGGAATATATATGATTTTAAATATAATAAATAATAAAATGTATATAGGTTCCTCAAAAAATGTTAAACGGAGACTTCAAGAACATAAAAGAGAATTAAGAAAAGGAATTCACATAAACAAGCACCTTCAAAATGCATGGAATAAATATGGAGAAGAAAATTTCTTATTTAAGGAAATTGAATCAATAGATACAACTTTAAATAATAATTTTTTAAAAGATTTAAGAGAACTTGAAACAAAGTATATAAAATTATTTTGTACAAGTGATACTGAATTCGGAATTAAGAAAATTACAAAGTTGTAATCACAAAAACAATAAATTCAATATAAAAGATTTTATTATAAAATTAGAAAAAATTATATTAATAGCCCCTAATAGTAGTGATACTATTAATGGAACTGCGCCAACTTAATCTTATTAAGGGTACTAAATATTAGTGCTAACGGTGAAGCCTAAACTATTTAAAATTAGCATGGTAATACCGTGTTAACTATAGAGGTAATATGCTATAGTAATGTAACGAGTATGGATGAAACTTTATATATTTTATAAAGAATATAAAACTTTGAAGGGCGCGGCATCTTATAATTTGATAAATTTAATTGTAAGATGAAAATGTATTCTGTTAGTTATAGAAATATAACTTCCTCAACGTCGGGAGGATCCAGCGATTTGCATCCACAATTCATAGATTTCTTAAGAACTGTAAGAGAAACAGGAGTTATACCTAATTATACTACTTCTGGAAAAATACTAGGATACGATGGTAATGATCCAGAGGAAATAAAGAGAAGGGATGATATGATTAATGCTACTGAAAAATATTGTGAAGCTGTTGCAATATCTTTTGGTAATAAGAAACTTAGAGATCAATCTTTAAGAGCTGTTAATAATCTTTTAGGAAGAGATATAAAAATTACAATACATCATATTATATCAGATATTCAAAGTATTAATGAATTTTTTGAAATACGAAAATCATATAATCCTGGAGAAATTCACTATCACGTACTTCTTCCATTAGTTAAACACGGAAGAAGTAATTCTGAAATGAAACAAGAAGAATTTGATTATTTAGAGAAATCATTACTTAAATTAAAAGAATCTGGAGAAAATATAAGTGATATATCTTTCGGAGCTAAATTTATACCATTTATAGAAAAATCTAATAAATTAAATATTAATATATTTCCGGAACAAACTTTCTCTAAGAACGTATTATTAGAAAAAGATAAAGTAGTGATAACTCCAAGTAGTTTCGATCTTACTCCAATTAAAGAAATAATTTTATAAAAATAAAAAAGAAGAGGATTAATCCTCTTCTTTTTTCAATTATCCGTTTTTTCGTTCTCTTCAGCAACCTCTAAAAGAACTTTAGCAACAAGACTAATATAAAAACATCTCGATGCTATTAATAAATTTTCTACAAATTCTTTTGGAATCATAATTTTATAATTTATATGTTATTATTACATATATAAGGCTTTTAGCTTATTAATTTGCTAAACAATTACTACAATAACCTTAATTATGAAATATTAACAATTAAAATTAATTAATTATGTTTAAAGTAATAATAGCAGGATCTAGAGAGTTTGACAATTATGACATGTTAAAAGAGAAATGTGATAAAATCTTATCTAGAAAAGTTAATGAAGGGGAAGAAATAGTTATAGTTTCTGGAACAGCTAGAGGGGCTGATACACTAGGAGAGAAATATGCAGAAGAGAAAGGATATAAGATAGAAAGATATCCAGCTAATTGGGATAAATATGGTAAAAGAGCTGGTTATTTAAGAAATAAGAAAATGGCAGAAGTTAGCAATGCTTGTATTGTATTTTTAAGCTCTAAAGCAGAAAATAAAGGTAGTAAGATGATGATATCAATAGCTACAGAAGAAAAATTATTAATCAGAGTTATAACAGAGAGTTAAAATCCTTATAATTGACAATATTAATTAATAAATAGTATGAAAATAGTATCTAAATTTAAAGATTTTTATGATTTTAATACAATCTATGATAGTGATAAAACTATAGAGTTTAGAAGAATTCCCTCTTATATATCTAATGTGGGGGATTTTAACACATACATAGATAATTTAAAATTGAAAGATAAGAAATCTTTTAATATTTTAAGTAGATGTTTTAAATGGACATACAATTATTATAATAAAATAATGGAAGGTCCAGAAAATGAAATGAGATTTGAATACAGTATAGTAGGGATATATCCTTATATATATTTAATACCAACTGTAACTATTTTAAATAAAAACATCACAGTAAGTTATAAAGCACCATATAATTATAAAGAAATTGAACACTATAATGATATAGATATTCCGTTTAGTACAGAATTCCTATTCGAGATTGGAAAAGAACATAATATGGACTTCGTACAATTCAAAGGAAAAGGAAAAAATAAAAAACCGATTCATAAAATTATATTAAGAAAATATTCAGATATTGAAAATTCTTATTTTTTCCTAAATAATTATATGTCTTCTGAAGACATAGTAATAGATTCAAAAGAAGATTTGAAAAGTCCTGAATATAGGGATTTATTTCATACTATAGGATCCCCAATATTTTATATGGCAGAAAGTTTACCAAAACATATGTCTGGAAATTATAATTCTTTTGGATATCCTTATTGGAATTTTTCTATAAATCCAGATTTTTCTGAAATTAGTAAAATTTCATTGGAACAATTTTCTGCAGATACTTCAATATATAGTAGAATAGAAGAGTTCTTGATTGAGCAAAAAATGATACCTATTCCAGAGCCTAGTAATGATATTAAGATAGAATCTGCAGGGTTTGATAAGAAAACTAGTTTTCGAAAAGATAAACAGAGTAAGAAATAATAGTATTATGGGATTAATTTTTATAAAAGACGGTAATATGATAAAGTATGATTCTAATAACGAAGCTATTTGGACAACTTCAGCTGGAAAATCCATCAAAGTATCAGAAATGGTAACTACTCACATTATTAATTCAATTAAGAAAATAAAAAGTAGTGGTGGTTGGAGACAAGAATGGCTTCCAATATTAGAAAATGAATTAAAAAGAAGGAACCTTAGCCTAAGTTCTGAAAATGATTCAGAATTAAAAGGTATAACGACTACAAAAGAGATGAAATATTTCTTAGAAACTTCTTGTGATTATATTACAGTTACTGGAAAAGAACTAGTAAAGCAGTATAAAGGAGATTCTAATATTATTAAGGATTACCTATATAATAAAGATTCTATATTTTCTATATCAAGAGATGAATTTAAAACTAATCTTGAATTTGCAGAATTTATAAATAAATTAAATCCTGAAAATATATACAGTAAAACTGAAAAATATAGATTAGAAAATGTATTTACTAAAGAGTGGAAATTATTTATTGATATAATGTTAGGAAGAAGAAAATAAAAAATTATAATATTATAAAAAGATATATCTTTACTACTTTTTTAATATTAGTAGAATTTTTTATAATGGTTATATTTTGGAATATTATTATTTCCATATGATAAAGTACATACATATGATGATGTAGTACTTCATGTAAGTTTTGGAAGTTATCATATATTCTTTAATCTCACAATAATAATTATTTCTATATTAACTGGACTTATAAGTTATGATATAAATATAAAAGATTTATTTTATGGACAAAATACTAAGAGAAAGATTAATTAAACATTTTGATGCTGAGATAAGACAGCATAATTGTGGAGATAAGGTATATTTAATATCTGGTAGAGAAAAATATACTTATTTTGATATGGTTAGTGAATTAATTAAAGAAACTCCTTTTGCTGAAAGTCTAGCTTCTGATCTTATTGCAGCTACTTGTTATAGATTAGATAGAGATAGGTCTGATAAAGTATTTGAAAGAGCTAAAGAAGGAGAAACTTATTACTACATAAATGAATTTTTAGAGATATGCGACTTTATAGAACGAAATTCAGAAATAGATGATAAATATTATGAATCTGGAAATTATTTTAAAGAATATTCAGATGCTCTATCAGCTAAAAATATCATTCAATTATTTATAAAATGAATGAGAAGCGAACAAAAAATAATCAATGGATTAAAGAATTAGGATTAACAGAAAAAGATATAGATGAAATGTGGGAAGGTCTTGCAATAATGAATCATCCTACTATAAAAAATCTTTATGGTAAATTTGATTGGAGAGGATTAAATCCTATGGTTGCAGAAGATATTCCACGAATCTATGATGAATATTTAAAAAAATTTTTAAATGGAGAAGGAACTGTATAAACATTATGTCAAAGCTTGGGAAGAATATAATAAAAAATCCCTTGAGTATTATGATAAACGTTTAGAAATTATAAAAAAATATAAGAATAGCGAATCATTTGAAGAAGAGGAAAAAGAACTAAATATTCTCGAAAAAGAGTATGGTTGGGATGGTTTTAATCCATCCCAATTTGGACCATGGACCGTGATAGAAGATCCACAAGATTTGAGAAATAGCGAATTTAAATTGCCAGGACTCAATAAAGCTTATTGTGAATCTAATCACTATATAAAAGACTTACCTAATTGGTTTGGATTAATTGCTGAAGATGATTTGTCTGAAAATAATAAAGGAATAATAATTGGATACGGATATGATGCAACTGATGATTATTTAGTTATAAGAAAATCGGATGGAGAAACTTCAACAATTATTATGAACTCACATTATAAAGTATTTGGGAAAAATGGAGAACTTTTGCATAAATAAAAATAGAGAGGATTTACTCCTCTCTATTTTTTTATTTATCTGGTATTATTAATAAACCTCTTGGAATATCTAAAATATCTTCTATCTGTTCTATGGTTAATTTTACAACCCCGTCTTTATAGGAGTCTGTATAAGTATATCCCATCAATTCTGCAGCTTTAGTAAGAAATTCATCAATATCTTTTACTAAAGTTCTAGTATAAGATTCTCCACTAAGATCTACGTTAGTAACTTCTCCTAGAATATTATCTCTATTAATAATAAGATATGGAAAATTTTTCCATTTATCTATATCACTAATATTATATTTCCACTTAATTAAGTAAGGTTTTATATAAGCCCAAAGACGATCATTACATTCAATATATGGTATCATACTATATTATTATTAAATTTCCATGTGGTATATCAAGTATATCCTCTATTTGTTCTACTGTTAATGTTACTATATTACTATCATCACCTGTATAATGATCAGTATAAGTAAATCCCATTAATTCTGCAGCTTTAGTGAGAAATTCATCAATATCTTTTACGATAAATCTACACTCTTCATCTTCAGGAAATCCTTTTATATTAGTAACTTCTCCTAGAATATTATCTCTATTAATAATTAATAAAGAAAATACTGACCAATTATAAATATCTTCAATTTTGTAATTCCATTCTCTTAAGTAAGGCTCTATGTATCTCCAAATTCTCCTATTACATCTTATACACGGTATCTTTTCTTCCATATTATTCAATAATTAGTAAATTTCCATGTGGAATATCCAATATATCTTCTATTTGTTCTACTGTTAATTTCACCATATTTTCATTTTTATCATATAATTCATAATTAAATCCAGTTAATTCTGCTGCTTTAGTAAGAAATTCATCAACATTATGTATTAATTTTATTTCAAAATCGAAATTAGTAGGTAGATTAAACTTATTATATAGTCCAACTCCACCTATTGTTCGAATTAGTAAAATTGCTGGTTTACTCCAATCTTCATTAAATCCTTTTATTGAATAATATTTCCACTCTTGTAATTTAGGTTTTATATATTTCCATAATCTAACATTACATATTATTCCATAAGGTTTTTTATTAGAGTCTAATCTTTCCATAATAGTTATTAATAAAATAAAAGAGATTAATTATAATTAATCTCTTTTATCTTTTTTATTTTTATTTACTAATCTTCCACCATAATTCTCTTATTAAAACTATTGGTGAAGTTACTCCTATTATTATAAGCCATTCTGACATAGAAAGTGGTCTTGTATTAAATACTTCTCCACCAAACTGAACTATAAGAATAGTTCCTAATAACATAATAATAGCACTTATTATGAACATTTTATTATCAAAGAGGTTATGGAATATACTTCTATTCTTTCCAAATACTCTGATATTAAATAAGTTCCACCAATTAATTACCATAAATACTGCAAATAGTTCTGTTAAATCTAGTCCAAATACTTTAGAACCGTGAGCAATATCAAAAACTATAGTAGATAATAGTAAAAATACAAATATTCCCATTCCTAAAATAGTTTTATACATTGGTTTAGTAATGATAAATGCATCAAATTTTCTTGGCTTATCTTTCAATACATTTTCATCTGCAGGTTCAGAAGAAATTGCACAACTAGCCAATGTATCCATTACAATATTAACCCATAACATTTGAGTAACACTAAATGGCATATCAATTCCAAGAATAGGACCAAACAATGCAGTTAAACATACAGCTACATTAATGATTAACTGGAATACTAAGAAATTCTGAATATTCTTATACAATGATCTACCCCATACTAATCCTTTCAAAATACTAGGGAATGCATCATCTAAGAGTACTATATCGGCTGCTTCTTTTGCTACAGAAGTTCCTGATCCCATAGCAATTCCCACATTAGCATGATTCAAGGATGGGCTATCATTAACCCCGTCACCCGTCATTGCACATACTTTATTATGTTTTTGTAAATCTTTCAAAATTCTTAGTTTATCATCAGGTTTACATCTTGCGATAACATTTGGATAATCTCTAGTAGATCCTCCAATATTATTTTTCCAATCATTTTTTATACCTGACCAATCTTTAGCCTCAATTGCATAGATATCTTTGAAACCAGCTTGTCTTGCAATTTCTGATGCGGTTTTAATATTATCACCAGTCATCATCATCACATCTACTCCTGCTTCATAAGCTTTCTTAACTGCTTCTGGAACATCAGATCTAATAGGATCTTCAATAAATAAAGTTCCATCATACTCTAAATGTTCCATATCAGAACCACTAGCAAAACTTATAGCTCTTCTTCCTCTCTCTTGTTGTTTGGCTACTTCTTCTAGATATGAATCATCCTTACATAACTTAGATACTACTTCTGGAGCTCCTTTAACATACAAAACCCCATCTGAACCTTTAGTAGACATATATTTATTAGTACTATTAAATGGTACTTGTTCTACTACTTTTACAGTATCTCGTATTCCGATATATCCAACTTGTTCTGGTTCTACTACTTCATCATATATCTTTTGTGCATCGCATTCATCAATCCACATTAATATTGCTCCTTCAGTAGGATTACCAATTACTTTGATTCGTGCTTTATCATACTCATTTACACTAAGATTAGCAGTAGAATTTATTGCTCCATTAACTATTACTTTATAATAACTCTTAATAGATTCATCTACTACTTTCATCTTATTTTGGGTAAGTGTTCCTGTTTTATCAGTACAAATTATATTAATTGCCCCAATAGTTTCAGATGCATGAAGCTTTTTAACTAAATTATTATCTTTAGCCATTGCTTTCATTGAAAAAGCCAAACTTAAAGTACTAGCCAACGGCAATCCTTCTGGAACAGCGCATATAACTAAAACTATAGCCATCATAAAGAATTTAATTTCTGATAATACTATTCCAATTAGAGAACTATCAAAATCAGTAAACCCAAAATGATGTATATTTAAGAATAGCAACAATAATCCAGCAACAGTAAATGCAGATTTATTTATTAACTTAGCTAGTCCATTTAACTGTTTATTTAATGGAGTTTCTACATTAGTTTCCTCCATTGCTTGTCTTGTTGTTTTTCCAATTTCTGTACTATCTCCAACATTTACTACCACACCGACTGCATTTCCCTCAGTAATATTAGTTGATTTAAGTACGAGATACTCTGGAAAACCTGATCCTTCATATTTTTCACCGTCCTCTTTAGCTCTTTTACCTACTGGAACAGATTCTCCAGTTAAAGATGCTTCATCAACTTTAATATTAGTAGCTTCTAATAACTCTATATCAGCTGGAACTTCATCTCCAGAATTAAGAATTACTATATCTCCTACTACTAATTCAGTCTTTTTAACCTCCATTACTTTTCCTTCATTCCTTATAACTTTAACTGGTTCAGTATCTGAAACTTGATTTAGAATATCAAATTTCTTTTTAGCACTGAACTCCATGTAAAATCCTACTCCGGTAGCTAAGAGAATTGCAATTATAATACCTATTGGTTCAATATAATCTCCATTTACAATACCTACTATAATAGATATTACGGCGGCTATCAATAAGATAACGATAACAGGATCTTTAAACTTTTCTAAATACAGTTTCCACCAAGGAGTTTTCTTCGGTGGTGTTAACACATTTTCTCCAAACTTACTTCTAAAAGTTAATACTTCTGAATCATTTAATCCTTTGTAATTTTTCATAAAATTTTAAATTTATAATTGTTAATTAATATCCCAAGAAATGAATAAATACTTTCTTTCCTTGAGCTCTTTTATCTTTTCTTTATCTGCATAAAAAGTAATAAATCCCTTATCCGAAAAATATTTTTTTATATCTTCATAAAGTTTCTCCTCTTCATGTGGAATAGATAAAACTAATAATCTCTCATCTCTAGATATATCAGTTTTATTTATAATTTGAGTTTTTATTAATTTTATTCTATCTTCTAAAATCTGTTGATAATTTTTTGCAGAAGATCCATACTTAGATCTAAAACACATGGATGATCCACTAAACTGATCTTTAGACTTAAAAAATCTTGCTAGTCTTATCATAATTTTACTTTTAATCATACTTTAAGATCTTTTTTTTTATTAAACTCTTTTATAAACCATTTCTTAGCTGATCTACATCTTAATTTTGTTAAGATTTTAAGAGTAGTTTCATAATCTTCAAAAAGCTCATCTGAAGTATTAGAAATAGTCAATAAATAATATTCTCCTTTCTTTCTCCATATCTTAATTATAACTTCTCCAATTAACGGAGATTCTATAGAAATTTTTATTTTTCTACTCGAATAATACGATTTATTTTTATTACTCATTGCAATATAAAAATTTATATAGTTTTATAAAATAATTTTCTACTTCATTTATAAAATTATCAGGTGTTTGCCCTTCTGTAGGTTTCCAAGATACAGTAGTGATATTTATAGTTCTATCTTCCATAGTATTAAATTGTACATCAAAATACCACTTAGGAGAAGGTAAGTCTCTAAGATTCTCGAAACCCTCTGCTTTAGATAGATCTCTAAACCATGCATTAATATAAAACTCGTCATTAAATTTACTATTCAAACTGATATCATAATGATTAAATTTCTTTTGAAAAAATTTTAATATTCCTTCTTTCTTCTTATGTTCTGGAATAGGATAAGATTTCCACTTATGTCTAATAAATACATTCATTGTTTCATCTGTTTCCATAATTTAATATTATTTTTTCAAATATAAGGATTTCCGGCTATAATAATTTCAAAGCCTTATATATGAGAATGAATTAACAATAATATTAACATACTCCTCAAGACTAAATAAAAGTTTTGAGGATTTAATTTTTTTTTAAATTATGGAAAAGAAATTAATTAGACATTACGTATTTTGTGCTGCAATAACTGAAGATCAGTTGCAACATATTAATAATGCAAAAAGAGCTTTAATATCTCTAAAAGATATATGGAGTATGAATGCAACTTGTACTGGAATCTATGAAGGGTCTAAAAGTAATACCATTGAAAATGATGGAGGAAATTTTACTATTTATTTTGAAGATGACGATATTCATAGATTGATAAGTTCATGTATGAGTTGGCAATATTATTACGATAAATTTAATAAAAAAGATGGAATCAAATTCCATCTTTTTTCCTTCTATTATCAACTAAAAGCCTTATATATGAGAGAAGAAAAGAAATGTTTAACCATCTCCTTAAGTATTAAAGCTTAAGGAGATTTTAATTTTTTATATCATGAAAAAATATGAAATAATATTTGGAATAACAACAAAAAATGGAAATTTCATTAAAATTCCTCAAATTGAAATAAAGTCTAGGCTTATTGTTACTTTTAAGTCACAAATAGATGTTGAAGAAGCAAGAGAAAGAATGATGATAAATGAGAAAATCTTAGATGTTTTTTCTTTAATTGGAGTGTGGGTACATACTTCCTTTGGGAGAGACTGGAGAAGAGCAAATAATATCTATGGAAAATTTAATATAGACTTTATATTGAATGGAATAGAATAAAGAGAGCTAGTAGCTCTCTTTTTATTTTTCTTAACTCCTTTAAATTCTTATATATGTACTTAATTTATACTTTATCATGAAATTAAAAATAGTATTGGAAGTTGGAGATAAAATTATTATTAAACCAAAAGAATGGTTTGAAAATAATTGTAAAATAGTTTCTCAAGGAGGATATTATCTTTACGATCGTTATTTATTAAAACAAGGATGGATAAAAGCATTAACTGTGAATCTACTAGATTATGCTGGATTAATGGGAGAAATTATTGAAGTATTAGATAGTAGAGAAACATTGATAGAGTATGGATCTATTATGTATATTATCAAAATAATTGGTAGTAATAATGATAATGTAGTCTATAAAGTTTATCCAGATGTATTAATGTCAGAAAAATATTCATCTATCAAAGATAAATTAAATGAATACTGTAATATTTTTTGTATACAAGAATGTCAAGAAAATTGTCCAATAAAAAAGATAATTCATGAAAACAATATATAGATTAGAAGTAGGAGAGAGTGTATTAATTCATACAGCAGAATGGTTTAATATTAATACATATATTATTGATCATAGAAAAAATACTCGTAGCTTTACAATTGACGGATATAATCTTATAGTTCCTGAAATGTTTAAATATTTTGGAAAGGTTGCAAAAATATCTAGATTAACATATAATACTGATATAGAGGAATTTATGTATTATATAGAAGGGTGTGATTTTATATGGGATATTAGATGTTTTGATATAAATACACCAACACTAGTTAGTAATAGTATAGTTAACTATTGTAGTAATTATTGTATACAAGAATGTTCAAAAGACTGTCCATTATTTAGTACGATTTCATTTATTAAAAAACATATTATAAATAAAAAATAAAGAAGAGGATTTAATCCTCTTCTTTTTTCTTTGTGATGAACTTTTGAATTGTTGCTGATTATTAATCTCATTATTATTTACTGAATTTATTCATCACAATAATTAGGCTTTTGACCGGTTTTAATATACTTGACAACTTCTTTCAATATTTCCCCATGATTAAATGCCCATTCAAAATAATCTATAAATTCTGATTCAATAAATCTAATTTCTTCTACTTCATCTTTCTCTCCTCCTCTTGACTCAGTATTATTATTTATTTCTCCTTTACTTATCTTACCATTAATAGATTCGTAATCTACTTTTATAAGATATCTAGATACTATATTTTCTCTAGCATCTCTACTAGGATCATCGATAGTACAGAAATGTTCTACATATTCATTAGGATAAACACTAAGATCTAATCCTAATTCTTCATACAACTCTCTTCTAACTGCATCTTTTCTAGTTTCTCCCCAATCTAAATATCCACAAGTACAAGCCCAATATCCTACATTATCTGGACATCCACTTCCTCTTTTAGATACTAGAAAGAATATACTACCATTGTGAATAGTATAAACTATACCTACAACTGCATGAGCTCTTGAAATCCAATACTCTTTTCCATTTTCTACTGATGTTACTTTAAAATTTTTCATGTTGTAATAATATTTAAAAATTCTTCAAAGTTTACTCTAGTACTTTTATCATAAGAACTCTGATATAGTATATTTTTAAGACATTTATCGATTATAAATTCAAAACATATTGATATCAAAAATTTATTTGATTTAATATCCTGTAGACAATAATCGAGCTCTTTTTTCTTAGTTTCTATTGGTTTACTAGATCCAAATAGTTTTAAATATTCTTCAGTATTTTCAAGAAATAAATTTTTTATCTCCTCCTCTCTTTTAGTAAAGGACTCAGAAATATCCTTTATGAACATAAAAGAGAGATTAGATCCACTATAAGACCAAGGAATTCTTTCAAATAAGAAATTAAATATAATTATTTCTATCAATTTCCTATAATCAGTTAATACTATATCTGATAAAATAATATTAGAAATTTGATCGACCTTATCAATAAAATCTGAACAATAATTATCACTGATATAAGTATAAAACTTTAAAACACTTATTTTAAAGTCATTATCATCTATATAATTTTCAATTCCATAATTATCTTTAAGAAATTTATTTGCTTTTTCTTTAAAATCATTTAAGATCATTAATTATTTTGTTTTAATAATTTAAATTTATCTCCAATTTTATATAAGCTATAACATTTTTCTAAAGTATTAATAGATATAGATTTATCAATATTGTGAATTGATATCAATGAACTGAGATTATTATAATTAATAACTTTAGTTAATTTTTCAAACTGCAATTTCCCAAATATTGATATCTTATCTACATCTGATAGTAATTTCCATTTTTTAATAAAGTTATCTATTATACCATCATTTGCTAAAGGATCATAATCATATATTGATATTGGTATATCGCAATCTTTTAAATATTTACACATAATTTCTAATACTCTATCTTTATTTAATCCTCCATTATTAGTTCCTAAAAGAGGAAATGCTATAGAATCTATACTTTTACTTTTATAAGTGTTTACAAATTTCTCTAATCCTTTTTCAATATATATCTCTTTAGATGGATATTTCCAATGTGTTTTTGTTGGAAAATTTAATATCCATCTACTGTTATTAGCTTTATATAACCATAATAATCCAGGAGAAATAAGACCATCAGAACATAAATTTTTATATGTATTGAACATATCTGGAAATCTTAACCTACACTCTAATGCTATTCCAGCTCCCATAACCCCAACACAATTTATGGTATTAACTATCACTTTTTTATCTGTAGTGAATATATTTCCTTTTTTAAAATCTATCATTATCTCTTAATCGAATAAATGCCCCATACTCTAAACAATTCATAGTCGGTAAACCATAACTAGCAGTAAACTTTCTTGTAGGCTTTTTTAGATACCTATCAAATAAATTATCCATTAAAACTTTAGTATCTTCTTTAGACATTTTATCAAGTTTTTCTGGAGTATGTACCTCTAATAATACAATCATTATTAGTACCGTAACGAACAAACTAAAAGGAACATCGTTTTCTATAGAACTTTCTATCTTATCTTTGTTGTCTAATATAACTTTAGATATATTTTTATATACCTTATTACCAGTATCTTCACCCGCTTGCTCAATTACAAGCTCAAATATTTCTACATATTTTGGAAATAATTCTTTTGCTGTCATTGTTTCTTATCATTACATGTTTTTGCTTCTAAATCATTTTTCCCAGCAGTACAGTAGGTTATATCATTGGTTTGCCCAAAAAATATACAACCAGAACAATTAATAGGTAAATTCATATTATTCTTTATTTTATAGTTTTTAATAAATTTATATATTCTCCAGCGGTCATATCTTCCCAATCTTCATTTGGATATTTATTTAATAATTCTTTTGGGATATTCATAAAATATTTAGATATAAATATATTAAATGGATTATATCCACAAAACATATTATTACTCTCAAACGCCGCTACTAAATCTTGATCCTCTGTCAATTTTATAAAATCTCCAGGATCTAAATTTACCTCATCAACACATGAATGTTTTCCAAGAACCTCTCCAAAATTTAATACAATTTTATTATTTTCTAATAAACTGATATCCTCTGAATCAGCTATAAAAATTCCACTTAATATTCCCATAAGAGAAATCCCATTCAAATTTATAAATTCCTTTCATATAATTATTTAGTTTAATTCTTCACTATTAAGGTTTATAATGCAGTATATTTCTTTATTAGAGACTATACTCAAATACTTATAATTGAACTTATATTTTATAATTATGAAGTATGATAAATTAGGGATTTTATTAGGAATGAACCCTAAATTAGATTTAGAATTAATTGAAAAATGAGAAATTATTGTTACTTTATAACAATAACAAGTATAGATGATAAAGAGGTAATAGTTTGTGAGTTTTCAATAGCTGATGGAATGTCTTCAATTAAGAATAAAAAAAGAAACGTAGTTAAAAACTACGTTTCTTTTTATTTTAAGATAATTGTTTTACAGAACTTTTATTAAGAACTATAGTTGTATTAAAACTTACAACTGGGTTATTATCTACTAAGTCTACTGTTATATTTTTTCCACAATTATCAATATTTTCAAAATTAAGCATAGACTCCAAAATACTATTTTCACAGTATTCTACAATATGACGCTGCAAATCTCTAGCACCATAATTAAGATCACATTTAGATACTATAAAGTTTTTCATAGAATCAGTCACACTTAAGGTAAATCCTTTTTCTGATAATCTATCCTTAAGCTTCGCAATTTCTAAATCAAATATCTTTTTCAGATCTTCTTCATTTAATGATCTAAAGAATATAATTTCACTAATTCTATTAATTACTTCTGGTCTAAACTTCTTTTTAATAGCCTTCATAATTGTAGATTCATCATCTTTATTTTTCAACTCTCCATCGAGCTTACTGAATCCAAGACCTTTTCCTTTAGCTTCTACTTCTTTAGTTCCAATATTACTTGTAAAGATAACAATACAGTTGCTAAAATTAACTCTAGTATTATTAGCTAAGGTTATATATCCTTCATCTAGTAACGGAAGAAGAATTGTATTGATTATTCCTTCTGGAGCTTTTTCAATTTCATCGAATAATACTACGCTAAATGGTCGTTTTCTAACCTCCTCGAAAATAGTTGGACTATCATATCCAACATATCCAGCAGAAGATCCTAACAAACTAGTTCCAGAAGCTTCTCCACCAGAAGCTAAGAGGCTACAATCAATTCTTATTAAATTCTTATCACTTCCAAAAATTTCGTTAGCTAAAATTTTTGATAGATAAGTTTTTCCAGTAGCGGTTTTTCCAATAAACATAAGAGATACTGGTTTATTTTTATCCTTAAATCCCAAGAATTGTCTATTAAGAGTCATACTAACGCTTCTAATTGCATCAGGTTGACCTATAATTTTCTGTTCCATAGTATTCTTCATTGATCTTAATTTATCAAATGAAGTCTTTCTAATTTTATCTACTGGAACTTTTGACATTTTTGAAATTACTTCTGCAACAGTATCCAAACTTACATTTATCCAATCAGATCTATCACTATTAGATAAACTTATTTTTGATTTTTCTTCCTCTATTTTTGATTCCAGCTTTATAATTTTTCCCCTAACTTTACTAGCTTTTTCAAATTCAGATTCTGAAATATAGTTTTTCTTCTTTTCACTCAAAAGTTTAAGATCATCTTCTAATTTATCTAATTTTTTAGTATTAACCCCTCTACTTAATTTAGTAAGAGATCCTGCAATATCTAAACAATCAATAGCTTTATCTGGAAAATATCTATCAATATATCTTCCAGACCATTCTACACAAGAACGTATTACTTCAGGGGAATATATTACTTTATGATATTCTTCATATTTTGGAGCAATTTTTGTCAAAATATCAACAGTTTCTTCTATTCCAGGTTCTTCTACTGATACTTCTTGAAATCTTCTTTTTAACGCTCCATCTTTCTCTACGAATTTTCTATATTCTTCTGCAGTAGTAGCACCAATTACAGTTATTTTTCCCGCAGTACCACTTAAATACGGCTTCATCAATTGTCCAGCATCTCCATTTCCAGGAGTATTAGAACCAGCACCCATAATTTGATGCATTTCATCAATAAATGCGATAATATTTGGATTTTCTACTAGTTCTTTTAAACACTCTAGTAATTTTTTTTCAAAATCTCCTCTAAAAGTACTGCCACTAACCATTCCAGCTATATCTAAAGACCTTACTTCTTTTCCTTTTAATTCAATAGGAACGTTACCAGATTCTATAGCCTGAACTAATCCAACAACAATACTAGTTTTTCCAACTCCAGGATCACCTAAGAGAACACAATTACTCTTTTTTCTACATGATAAAATTTCTATTACCTGAGATATTTCTTTATCTCTTCCAACTACTGGATCAAAATTCCCTAACTTACATTGTTTAGTTAGATTTACAGAATATGTATCCAGAAATGGAGTTGTAGAATTTGGATCTACACTAGATGATTGGTTAACATTACTCTGTCCTGCCATTTCGAATTCTTTGTCATCTTCTTCAGGAGTTGGCTTATTTGATTTTTCATCAGAGAAATCCAGTCTTTTTTCAAAAAAATTTCCTAAACCCGATGAACCTGAGTTAATTAATTCGGATACTTTACTAGAGAAAAACTTCTTTAAGTATTCTGCTAGATCTTCACTAGTAATATCCGCTTCATCTCTTAACAATTCGGTTATTTTAGTAGATTCCTCTAATGCACTACCAAGAAATAATACTGTATCTATCTTAAAATTATTTCCAAAAGTATATCCAGGTAAATTATCTTTTTTATTAATTAAATATCCAAGTAAATCTTTTAATTTTTTAGATGCAATCGCTAAATCGTGACTTAAATGATACTTATTTGGTAATTTATTTATATAATCTTCATTATATAAATAATTATCATTTATACAGACTTCCATACTAGAAATTATCTGAGATTTACTATCATCAAATTCAAGTTTACTTTCCAAATAATTAGATAATGCTTCAGATTCTCCTCCTTCCTCTAAATAATATTTAATTATATTAGATATAATTAAGTCCAGAGGAACTTCTTTTAACCTAAATTGTTCTACAGTTTTATAAGATTTTTTAAAGATTTCTCTTAACTCATTTGTAAAATAACTCATTTCTTCCATTGTTTCTAATAATTTTTAAATTTATTATACAACTATAAGAGTTTAACGATATATTTTATACCTATTATTAGTTTCATTTATAAATTTTACAATATCATCCTGAGTAATGTTTATTTCTATAGGATTTTTTAAAAGAACTACCTTATTTTTTGGTTGATATTTAGGAAAATAATCATTCTCAAGATACTCTATATAATTAGCTATATCATCTTGAGTCTTTAAATTAAATTTCGGAATATAATGTTCCTTCATCCATTCGCCCCAATCTGAAATATTATCTTTCTTATTCCAAAATTCTTTTGGGGTTACCGAAATTTTTTTATTTTTCTTTAACCATTTTACAAAATCAGATATATTACTTGGATAATTAAGAAATGGCAATTTATATATCTTATTATCTTCTTTTCCTCTAAAGATATATAATCTACCATCTTTAGCTGGTTTAATTTCATTCTTAGGAGGTAAATCTACTCGTTTAACATTCATATATACAGAACCAACGCGTATATTCCTACTAACTCCTGACACATAAGTAAAGAAGTATACATTAAAATCTTCAAAACTTAATTTTCTTAACTCTAGATTTTTGTAATATGTAAGATCTATATTATTAGTAATTAAAGTTGACTTATCTAAGTTGTCCTGTAAAAATTTCATTAAAGGAAATTCTCCTTTTATAAGATCATATACTGTTTCTCCAGTATATTTTTCAACAATTTTAATAGAGTCAATATCAGCAGTCTTCTGATCAAAAGTAGCATCAGGATTTTGAGCTGTACTTGATCTACTACCAAATAACTTATCAATTTTATAATCAACTGATTTTACAAATTCTTTTATTTCCATATTACACCTAAATTTAAAAATTATAACGTTTTTCTAATATCTTCTTCGCCCATGGTTCGTCAACTATATATTTCCAAGTTAACCAACTATAATCTTTTGGTGGATTATTAAGTTGATATATGTGAACACACCAACCATAATCTCCAGATACACACAATCCGTCATCTATAACTAAATGTTGATTATTTTGTGGATTATATCCAACAATTTCTAATCCAGCATCTCGAAATATAAATCCAGGAAAAGCTCTGAATAAATCATTAACACTAATTGATTCAAAATAAGATTTCTTTTTCATAATACACTATCTATAGTTCCGTCTTCCCACTCAACTCTGAAAGAAAGATCATTCATTTCTAAACTACAGTTAAAACTTTTATATCCTCCACAGTCTGTTTCTAAAGATTCTAATAGTTTTGCTATTTCTACTGATGTTGTATAAAATCTAAAATGCTTACTTTTTCTTCTATACAATCTCGGTGCGTATATTGCTGAAACTTTAGTATAAGTATTTTCTTTCTCCGGAATATATCTTCTCTCTATACCAAAAGAAAGTAGTTCACCTTCAGTCAAATCTAATGGACTATCTTTACAGTCAAATGATATATCAGAATCGGTAATCTTTGGTTCAAGGATAAATACACTATAACGATAATCAGTTTTTATTATCCATAAATTCTTTTTCAGAAATTCTTTATCATACTCAAGTAATAACTCGGCTTTTGATAAATTGGGATTATCATCATAGTATTCTTGAAGAATCTTTTTTATTTCTTTTACCAATACTCCCGGAGAAATATAATAGTGATTCATAATATCCTCACCAGTAACAGGTATAGAAAAATTATTATTATTAGACGTTCCTAATTCTTTTATTCTTTCTACTTCATTTAAAAAACTTGAAACTTGCCCTGGCATATTCCATCTAGGGGAATGACTGAGATTATCTGCATCTATTAACATCATTTCATCTGTCATATTATCCTCTAGTAAACGAATTAATTTTCTAGTTACTTTTGGTTTTCCAGTATATGTTTTTAGACTATAATCATAAAATTGTTTTATACACATATGATTTCTTACTAAGAAACATACTTTATCTATTATATCATTTGAGTATTTTAAAGAAGTAAGAATAGATTTTGCTATATCTGCAGATTTTATATCATGTTCATGGAATGAATATGTTCCATCAGACTTTACTTGATAACAGGTTGGCTTAGCAATATCATGAAGTAATGCTGCTAATCTAGTTTCTAAATTAGCTCCTTGATTAACTACCTTATCAAGAACTGAAAATGTATGATCTTTCCAAGTAAGATTATGATATTTACTATTTTGGTCAAAATCTTTATACTTAACAAATCTTTTTATTATTCTAATCATTAATTCAGTTTCTATCAAAATATCTAATCCTTTTATAGGACATTGGGACATTAATATTTTATCAAACTCGTCCCTTATTCTCTCAACTGAAATTTGATCAAATTGTGGATAATAGAAAATAGCTTTTCTTGTAGATTCCTCTATTACAAATCCTTTAGTACAAGAAAATCTTATTGCCCTCATCATTCTAAGGGGATCATCAATATAAGTACTATATGGATCTAAAGGAGTTCTCAAAATTTTATTCGTACAATCAACTAAACCTTTTCCTGTAGGATCCAATACTTCTCCAGTCAATACATTCTTATATAATGCGTTACAACAAAAGTCTCTTCTCTTAGCATCTTCTTCTATCGTAGTTTGCTTAATAGAATCTGGTTTTCTAGGACCATCATTATAAGATTCAGTTCTAGGAATAACACACTCTATATCAATATTCTCTTGAAATACTTTTAAAGAGAATTTTGCTGTACCGTACTTAGGAAATACAGTAAATCCATGACATAGATCGGATTGATAATTTCTTAAGTATTCAATAAATTTATCAGTCCCATTATCTACATCTATGCATAAATCTATATCTTTAGGGATATTTCCAAGTTGTAAATCTCGAACACATCCCCCAACATAGTAAACTTTATTTCCAAATTCCCATTTTTCTACTATTTCTTTTAATAGCTTTTCTGCTTTAATATATATACTTCGTTTCATAATTAAATTTATTTATCAATAATAAGGAAAAGAAACTACCTGAGACGAAACTCAGGTAGTATGTTGTTTTTTAAATCTAAATGCTTTTATAATAACAATAATATTAATAATTATTACTGATATCATCATTATCGTTAATAATAATTCTTCTAATGGAATTTTTATAAAATTGTAAGACTCATAAGACTTATCTCCGGAATCAAAATATCCATTCTTATAACTTTCTTCCAAAAATTCCACATATTTTTCTATATCTAACTTTTCACCTTTTTCTAATACATTACTTTTAATATATCTCTCTAATCTTTTATCTCCAAACCAAGAAAATGAACTAGACCACATAATAGTATCATTATCATTTATTCCAACACAAAATACTATCTCATTCTCTCTTCCTCCAGACCAGAATGATCTTTGTAATTTTGTTTTTTCTCTACTTTCATTCAAATAAACTAATAGTATTGGTCTATACTCTGAATCCAATGATGCTACATAATTTATTCTTCTTTCAAGTGAGTCCGGAATATTAATACCTAATACCAAATTCTGTCTTGGTTCTAACACATTATTTTCATTAACTACACCAATAGATTCTCTAATAAATAAATTATTTTTCAATGCGTCTACTAAAGAGACCTTATTTATATTATAAACACTTAATAAATTTTGTTTATAATTTGTATATACAACAGGTTTAGAATATATTAATGCTGTTGAAGGATTATTATCCCACTTTACTATTTCAACTACTTTATTATTAGAATCATAGTTCTTAGTAGTAATATTATCTGAACCCCATAAAGAAGAAAAATATCGATATGTATTTTTTGATATATCCATTTCTTCTTCTCCGTTGGTAGTAGTATACTTCATGTAGTATTTTTCTATAATTTCTCCACCAGATATTTCTTTCTTAGATACAATTCTATCAACATGATAATTGACTAACTTTATATCTTTTGGAAAATTATATTCAATACCAACAATCAATACTACAGTAGCTACTAATCCTGGAAAAAACAAACTAACCCCTATTTTATTTTTCCATTTAGCCATTAAGTAAGAGTACCATAAAACAATGTACAATACTGACGTAATTATTACATAAATCCACATAATTTAAAATAATTAAAGTTAAGATTAAAAAAACATAACTTATTATCGCCAATAAGTTATGTTCTATGTTTTTATTTATTTTCTTCAAATAACGTTTTATCTTCTCCTATTTTTTCTACAATTTTATCCCATGTTAAATCACAGTAATCATCTACCCAAGATCCAATATAATATAATTTATTAGATCCACTAATTACTCCAAATAAAACAGGATCCTTAGCACGTTCTTTCTCTTCTTCTGTCCAACTAAAAGCTTTTCCTTCAGGATCATAGTGAAGAACTACATAATTATCAAATACTTGCAAACTATCTGCAAGTATTTTTCTAGAAACTACTTCATCCGGGATAACTCTAGTAAAATTTTTTATATAATCTAAATCTAATTGTTTAGAACACTTTTTCTGTAACTTAACTAGATCATCAAATGTTATATAATGATTAAATCCAGAAACGCTGATTACAGATTCATATATATGATTTACTAGTTCAATTAGTAATTTTTCTTTCTGTGCTTCTTGATGAAGTATATCAGCTTTCTTAATTAAAGCCATATAAGATGAAGTTCTGTCAATAAATTCCTTTTCATTATTGTTGGATATAAACTTAACTTGATCAAATAGATCTAATACGTCTAAGCTAAATTCTTCATTAGATCTATCTTTATTAATTTCATTGATCTTCTCTCTAAAGAAATTCTTTAATTTCTTAAAAATTGATTTCTTTTTCTTGTTTTCATCACCTTCCCCAACAATTTGAATACTATTTCTAAATATAATATTGTTATTACTATCACTTAATGCTGCAAATCTATTAGACTTAACAAGATTGAGCAAATATTTAGAAATTTTTAGATTAAATAAAGAAGAATCATTTTGTCTAAGAAAATCTTTTACATTTTTTAATCTAGATAAACTAGATAATACGTTATTCTTTTCATCTTCTTTCAAAAATACATATTCATCTGGAGTAATTTCGTCAGGATCTGTAATAACCTTAAACTCCAGAGAAACTCCTTTCTCGTCTATTTTATCATTAGAATTTATCTTAACAGTATCTAACGATTTTTCTAAATTTCTAAATTTTAATAGATTTTTATCAATTTTAATTCCATCTTTAAATAAGTTAATTTCATAACTTCCTTTATTAACTAATTTCATAATTTAAAATTTTAAATTGTTCTACAATAATAAGAGTTTTAGTTTAATTTTACTGTGTTTTAATCTATATAAATTAAATGGCCATTACCATAACTTGCATACAGCTTCTCCATAGTTCTAAATAAAACTGGATGATACTCATTAAAATAACAATTAGCCAATATCACTTTATTATTAATCATAGAATCAACCAATATAGGTCCAAATATTAAAAAATGATTTAAACCTGACCCAAAATTAAAATTACTATTTAATGATATTAATTCACCATTACTTAATCTGATATCTAAATTTTCTGTTATCTCTTTAAGTAATGAATCAGGAAATAACTTAGGAGTAATATCTCTAAATATATCTAATACAGACTTATCATAACTAGATAAATACTTATAATAATCATCTTTTTCATCATCATAAACAATACTATCATAAATAATTAAATAATCTTCTATAAATCTGGACAAATTATTACTAATTGTAGTTCCAGAATTTATTAATATTGGATATGTTATATAATTACTCCTATTACCATAATAACAATCTATTAATAACTTATCATCATTATAGTTACTATATCTTACCCAACCAGAATCTATTCTAATTCCATTATTATCATGTATCGCAGCTAATTCTGAATCAATATATAATTTCTCTTCTAATATAGAAGAATTATTATACACTATACTATAATCATATCTATGTTCCTCAAATATGAATACTAAAGATATAATGGTTTCTTTGCCTTTTTCTGGAGGATAAAGAAATGGTATGGAAGTTGTTCCTTTTAGTGATTTAATAAATTCAAATAATTTATGTATTCTAAAATCTTCTGTATAAATTCCATATTTATTAACTTGAAACTTCCCAACTATATGTTCAGAATTATCAGGTAGTAGCGAATAAACCTTATCATCTGGTTTAAATAAATTTGAAAAATTTTTAAAACTTATACTTAATAATTTATTCCTCATAATAGTTTTTAATTTACGTTAATACATTTATAAGGAAATTAGCCCAAAACCTTATAAATGTTAGTGTAACTTTAAAAAATTATCTATTATGTTTAGTAAGATTAAAAATTGGTGGAAGAACCGAAAATTAAGGAAACAAGAAAAGAAACTGTCTAATTCTAAAATTCAACAAACTACTTCAAACACCAACAATCCTTCTTCATCTTTTTTAAAAAAAGAGCGAAAAAGGAATGACGATATTGATTTTGTAGAGTCTGAATCAACAATAGATCCTACAGATTTAATATTAATAAATGAAATAGTAAATACTGAGGAAGTAGATAGAATTTTAAATAGTGAACCGGATAACTATAACTATCCTAACGAGACTACTGAAGACTTATCTAGAAATTCTCTTCAAGGAGAAAGTATAGGAAGTTTTGATAATGATAGTAGTTACCATAGTAGTAGTTATTATAGTAGTAGTTATAGTAGTGAAAGTAGTTATGATAGTGGAGGAGATAGTAGTTATAGTGATAGCAGCTATGATTCATCCTGTGATTGTGACTGTGGGTGTGATTAAAGATAAAGAGGGTATTGCTCCCTCTTTATTTTCTTTCTCTACTAATAAACCTACAAAACCTAATTTATGTAATAACAACTTAAATCTTATATAAAATGGATAATATTAAATTTTACGTTGAAAAATTCAAAAATTCTTCTCAACATGATGTATTAAATCAGTTAAAGATAAATAATGATCTTAGTGTTGAGGAGAAAAATTTGATTTATTTATATCTATTTCCAAGACCATTACTAGATATGGAACTTCCTCAGAGGATTATTAGTAATAGGAAAAGCAATTATCCAGGAAGTATTACTCAAAATTTATCTGAGATAGGACTTTTAGTAGAAGCTTATAGAACAGAGCAGTATAAAAGGTTTATAAAACATCTAATTCACTCTTTCATAGAACATCCAGAAAAAATTTATCAAGAAACTGGATATCAGGAATGTAAGTGTGGACTATGTGGAAAACCTTTGTACCAGTTTAATGCTTGGGAAGAGATATGTAGTAGAAGTCCTGGATTACCTGAAGTAAATGAAAAGAAGTATCTAGCTTATAGTTCAAGAGATTCTAATATAAATTTATGTTTACCTTGCATAATTCAATTAAAAGGAGCAGCTGATATAATAGAATCTTTAGAACCAGGATACTTAGACTGGCATAATAGATATAAAATTAAATAACAAAAGAGGATTAATTTCCTCTTTTTATTTAAATTCTTAATTATGGAATACGAAAAATTAGGAATAGGATTAGGAGATAATCCTAAAATAGATCTAAAATTAATAGAATTATTACAAGAAATGAACATTAAATTTGATATTATTACTTTAGATCAAGTATGTAATTTTGAAAAATCAAACATATTAATTATTGATTTCTTAACGTACTATAGAAATATTAATCATTATAAAAAAATATATTACTTCATAGGTAATAGCTATAAATTAAATATATATCTAATAAAATCTGAGAAAATAACAAGAATAGGAGATCTAAATACAATATTAAATATGGATGATAGTAATGACTTAATTACTGAAATATTTAATGAAGATTTTTCAAAATTATTTTATCACGTTGATCACATGATAGGTATGATTCCTATCCCTGATCTAATGAAAGAATTCGCTCCTATATTTTCTAAATACCTATATAGTCTTCCAATTCCATATAGAGTTGGGATAATTAGATCTTTAAATAGGGGATTATTCTCTGAAAATCCGGAATTTGAAGAGTTTCTTATAAATCTTGTGAGAAATGGAACAAAAATTGTATAACTATGGAATATGAAAGAATAGGAATAGAATTAGGAGATAACCCGTTGTTAGATTTAGAGTTAATTAAATTACTGCAAAATAATAATATTAAATTTGATATAAATACTATATGTGATGTAGATCTAATTGTATTAGACTTTCTTACATATTGTAGAAAAATAAAAGAAAATAGTAAACTAAAATCTATTCTTGAAAGTGATGATTATTTTTTTAAGGTAGATTTAATAAAGGGTAATGAGGTGATTGAAGAAGGGAATTTTAATTCAATACTGTACAATAATAATTTTAATGTAATATTTAATAGATCTTTTACAAAATTAGTGTATAGAAAATCAGCCTACACTTCTGAACATATATTGATATCTGATTTAAAAAGATTTATACCTAACTTTAAATATCTTTACCCTACTTTTTCATCAGAGTTTCAAAATGGATTATATGAAGGTTTTATTAAAGGATTTTTTTCAGAAAATCCAGAATTTGAAAGTTATCTACAAGAATTCTATAAAATAAATTAAGAAGAGGAATAAATCCTCTTCTTTTATTTCTTCTCTAAAAACCTTATATAAAAGATAATAAATAAATTAATTATATATACTATGAACAGAGATTTAATTAAAATTCATGCATTAAGTAATAAATACTATGCAGAAGAAATTGAGGAAGGTTATATAATACCTAGTTTCTTATATAAAGATGATGGTAGTACAATAGATTTAAAGGGAAATAGAAATAATTCAAAACTTAACTCGAATAGTAGTTATTCTACTAATTTTAAGAATGATTTAATTCAATTACAAAAAGAATTAAATATTAAATTAGATTTTATTTATGAATTTCCAATTATTATTGATAAAAATTTATGGAATATTATATTAGATAGATTAAAGGTAGATAAACTAAACCCAATAAGAAATACTAATTATTTTCTATTGGATATTTTATTCACAAAGTTAAAGATATGCGTAGAAATAGATTCTAGTTATCATGATGATAAATTAATATATGACAGAGCAAGAGATATCTATTTACTTAGTAAGTACAATATCACTACAATTAGATATTATGAATATGGAAAATCTACTATTAAAAAGAATAAATATTATAATAAGTTCAAAAACATAATACTAGATTCTTTAAATAAGGAATTACTTAGAAATATTTATATAGATTACAGTGATATAATTACTAATAATTTTATAATAAAAAATACTTTATTATTAAATCTAATTGATAAAATTTATAATTACTTTAATGATCTTGACATATTGATAAATAGAACTATTATACTAACTAAGAAAGATTTAAGTATAGTCGATAATAATTTGTTTAATAATACATTTTTTATTAATAGTGATAATTTAAATTTAATAAAAAGTATAACAGACTTATTGAACGATATATATGGAGTAAATTTAATAATTTGCGACTCTAATAAATATACGTTCTCTGAAATAAATTGGCTTATTGAAATAAATCAAGATAAAAATAAATGGAATATATTAATGAATTATGAAAATATACCAGAATGGGTTTTTAATATAATAGATCAACCTCCAATTTATATAAAGAATTATTTAAAAATAGATTACTCAAATAAACAAGACAATTACCTAAAAGATTTTATTAATCTTGTAAAAAAATATAGGAATCTAAAAACCCCTTAAATTCTTATATATGAAGGAACAAAGATTACTTATCTTTGATGTGTATGTTTTTGAAGTTTTATACATACCCAATTTTCCTTAATAACTATCCCTTTGTAGTTATGGTTAAACTGAAAGAGATAATTAATAAAACTAGCTCAATGAGATAGATATTAATTATGATATTAGGCAAATTAAATAATAAATTTCGAATAAGATTGGTTTATTATTGATAAAAGAAGAGTATTGTAAGTACTCTTCTTTTATTTTATTCTTTTAAAACCCTTAAATTCTTATATATGAAAGGAAAAGTAATTTCGCGAGGTGCATATAATAAAAGTGTACATTATTATTATAGAATCGATAGGTTATTACTTTAAGTTTGAAAGTGTCTTTAATTTCAAATCAATTATCCTTAAAAGACTACCTTTGCTGTGATATAGGTTAATAGAAAGAAGCAATGACAGAGATAGGCAATAGCACAGGTCTTTGATTGCATTATTAAGTGAGTAGTGGGGGGTTTCGAAGTAAGGTTGGCCAAAACCACTACTATTTTTTTTGCTCCCGTAACTTTTTATCGAAGACTCGGGATATTCTTAAATTAATCAAATTTCTTCTCCTATCATGAGTCGAAGAAATTTAGAAAATCTTGAATGAAATCCCTAAAATATTTCTTTATTAAATGAGAAAAGGACGAATAGAGACCCAGACTCTTTAAAGAGTCTGAGGTCGGTCTCTTTTCGAATTTAATATCCAATAAGAACGAAATTTATTAGAGGTTATTTTGATATGATATAATAAGCTATTCTTTCGCTCTTCGAGCGTATATCTAGCTTAAACTTCCATATCACCCTTTCCTCTATTATTTATCGTTCAATCGAAAAAGACCACGCCTCTCCCCTCTTAATGGGGAGGGCTGGTCTTGTCTTTTTCTCTTTCACTAATTTGATGATACATTTTTTTAACACAAACTACTTCTTTACTCTTGATTAAAAATTTCTATTTTAATGTATCATTTTGCTCTTTAAATCCTCTAATACTCTAATAAATGAATCTAGAAATTACAATATCCCAAGTCTTCAAAAATAAATTATAAGAAGATTTGGATTTTAACTGGATTCTGTAATAGATTAGTTTAATAGTTTAAATTTTATATTAGATATGAATAAAATAGTTATACCAGTACCTGCATATATAAGATATATGTCAGAATGGCAAGGATTTAATTTATCTATGTTCCCAGATAAATGTATAATAAACAAACAGTTACCAGGATGTGGTTTTACTGAATATTTCTTAACTTCTAATGAGAATGTAATTGGAGCAGTTCCAAGAAGAATGCTAGGGTTAAATAAGTACGATCAACATAAAGAGGATGTTTATTTAGTACGAAATGAGATGGATAAGGATCTTTCTACTGATAAGGATATCTCCAAAGAAGTAAAAGATTATAGTAAAATATTAACAGAAGAGGAAATACAAAAACTAGAAACTGAAAGAAAAGAACAGAATAATAAGATCTATACAAGAATTTATTATGAAATAGAGGCTTATATTAAGAGTAGAAGAGAGAGCTATAAACCATATAAGATTCTTGTTACTTATGACTCTTATAGGATTGTTTATCAAATTCTTAAAGAATTAGGTATATTTAATGAGTTTTTTGTAGTAGTGGATGAATTCCAGTCTATCTTACATGATGCTAGATTTAAATCAACCACAGAGAATCAATTTCTAAGTTATTTGAGAAAATCTGATAAAGTAATATTTCTATCAGCTACCCCTATGTTAGACGATTACCTATCTTTATTGAAAGATTTTAAAGATCTTCCCTATTATACACTAGATTGGGCTGCTGAAAATCCAGGAAGAATAAAGAAACCTCACCTAGAAATTAGAACAATGAGATCAGTGGGTACAAAGGCTAAAGAGATATTAACTAAGTTTTTAAATGGGGATTATGAATCTGCAATTGTTCTAGGTGAAAACGGTAATCCTAAAGTAATATTTTCAGATGAGATTATTTTCTATGTTAATTCCGTTAATCATATTATTAGTATAATTAAGAATAATGGACTAACTCCTGAACAGGTTAATATAATCTGCGCTGATAATGATGATAATAGGAAGAAGATACAGAAGAAGCTTGGTAAGAAGTTTGATATTGGTAGCATTCCATTAAAAGGAGAGAAAGCAAAACCAATTACATTATGTACAAGAACTGCATACTTAGGAGTAGATTTCTATAGTAAAACAGCAACTACTTATATTTTCTCGGACGCAAATATCGATAGTTTAGCTGTTGATATTAGTGAAGACTTGTCTCAAATTCTTGGTAGATTAAGGGATGAGGAAAATCCTTGGTTTAATTGTGCTTTCTTTTTCTATAGAATAACAGCAGATTATAGAAAGATGAGAGAGGAGGATTTTAAGAGAGTGTTAGCGGAAAAACAGAAAGAGACAGAAAATCTACTTAATATTTATAGTATGGTAAAAAATAATTCTGAAAAATATAGTTTAGCAAAGAATTATCAGTTTATTGCTAAAAATGCTAATTATAAAGGAAATTATGTAGGAGTAGATGTAGTCTATAACGATGCTACTGGAGATAAGATTCTAGTTCCAGGAGTAAATGAACTAGTATATGTAAATGAGTTAAGGGCTTTTCAAATTCAACAAATAGATTACGCTGATAGATTTACTGTATTTTCCACAATACATAATAAACTAACAAAGGATGATAGTGTAAATCAGGAAGTTAGTAATTTTTTAGAGGTATTTTATAAGTTACCTACTATGTATGAAAAATTAAAGATATTATGTGAAGGTGGACTATCTAGTCAAGCAGTAGAAATAGTACTGGGTCAAATGTCAGATAGTGATGATATTAAGTCTTATTACACTACATTAGGACCGGATAGATTAAGAGCATTAGCATATAATAAAACATACATAAAGAAGGAATTAGGAATAGTGATGTTTAACCATTTACTTCTACAAAATCATATCTATATGGACTTTAAGGTAGGAGATAAATTAACATTATCAGATATAAAAATAAGACTTAAAAATATATATGATGAAATAAATTATAAAGCAGCTCCGAAGGGAAGTGATTTAGAAAATTATTTTGAAATAAAGGAATGTTTAATTCCAGTAGAGGAAAATGGAAAAAAGAAAAGAGTTAGGGGATATGAGTTATTATCTCAGAAACATGTACTAGTAGAAACTAAAATTGATTAATTATGATATACTTAATTGAGTCAGCAGGATATAAAGAAGAAGGTGGCAATACCACCTTCTTTAAGTTATTAAAAATAGGTTATACAGAAGATAGTAGAAAGGATAGGAGAATTGATCAATATAAATTACATAATCCCACTAGTAAAGTATTGTTTGAGATACCTAATGGAACAGAGGATCATGAAAAAAGAATACAATATAAGTTTAGAGATTTAAAGTATAATGGGTATGGGAATGAATGGTTTAATTATTCAGAGGAAATAATTAATTTTTTTAAAGAAATTAAATCATTAGAAGATATAGAAAAGAATCTTCCAAAAGGGTCTTCAGATAAACATAAATATCTAAAGTATAAAAATATAGCTAAAGAAGTAGTTAAATATACTTATCCAGTATCAGATCTTAAAGATGTTGATAATAATAAAAAGGCTATCGATAATTACTATAATAAATTAATAGTAGATTTAGGAGATAAGATATCAGACTTAAATATTATATACGACTATATTAAGAATGATTTTAGTGAAGATGTGATAAATAAATACCTTAAGATTAAACAATCTAAGGAAACTAAAATATACTCTAAAGATGACGGTGTGAATCAGGAGGTTAATAATTTCTTAGAGGTATTTTATAATTTACCTACTATGTACGAAAAGTTAAAAATGTTATGTGAAGGAGGACTATCTCAGAAAGCAATAGAGATAGTTCTAGGTCAAATGTCGGATAGTGATGAGATTAAATCTTATTATACTACGTTAGGTCCTATTAGATTAAGAGCATTATCTTATAATAAAACTTTTATAAAGAAAGAATTAGGTATAGTAATGTTTAATCCATTACTTCTTCAGAATCACATATACCAAGACTTCAAAGTAGGGGATAAGCTTAGTCTAGCTGATATAAAGATTAAATTAAAGAATATATATGATGAGATAAGTTATAAAGCAGCTCCAAAAGCAAACGATATAGAGAATTATTTTGAAATAAAAGAAATATCATTATATGAGAAAAAGCCTGATGGATCTAGAAAGAGGATAAAGGCATATGAGTTATTATCTCAGAAACATGTACTAGTAGAAACTGGAAGTGAATAAATTATAAAAGTATTAACTATATACAAAAAATAACGGATAGGAAAACCCTATCCGTTATTAATTTTTGAAAGAAGATTAGAAATCGTTTCTTTTAATTTCTTATTCTCTTCTTTTAATTTCTTATTTCTTCGCCTTAAAATTATATTTTGCTCTTTTTCTTTAAGGTTCTGTAGTTCTTCATCGTTTTCTAAATAATAGTCCTGAACTTCTTTTAAATCTTTGGACTTAATAATTAGATTTAACCTACATAATTCTCTCCTTTGTTCAATAATAGTTTTCTTATTCTTATCATCTCCTTCTTCAATTTCAGAAAGTAATGATTCCAATTCACCTAATCTTATTAAACTTTTTTATAATACTCTTTTCTCTCTTGATCATATTTTTTATATGATTCAATTGTTTTCTTTAACGAAGATATTTTAATATCTCTATCGTCAATTAATTCTTTATTCATCATAATTTATAGTTATTTTAAATTTCTCATATATAAGGTTTTGAAAGAAAAAGCGCCGGAACTTAATCCAGCACTTTCTTTCCTTTATTAGATAAATTGACTAACAGTTCTAATGTAATCTTTGAGTCTGTATAGTCAATTCCTTCTTCAGCAGCTATCTCTTCAAATTCCGTTATCTCTAAGATAGCTTGTTTCTTGTTTTGCTTTTCCATCATTTCTTTTAATATAATTACTGATTTAGATATTGTATCTTCTAATGATGGATTTGATCCATTAATGAGAATTCTTTTTTTATCTTTTCCCATTGCAAATGAACTATATAATTTCATAATATAAAAAAATTAAAATCTCCTTAAACTTCGCTAAACTTAAGGAGATGGTTAAACATTTTTTCTTTTCTCATATATAAGGCTTTTAGTATTTTATAGATGTTAATTATTTTGAGTATAAATTTGCTAATATAATAGCCTATTAACTTTATTTTTGTAATTATTAATTTTTAAATATTTAGAATTTATGAAAATAATTAAATCTAGTGTATCTATATTACCTCAAGGTCCTGGGGTAATAGGTTTAAAGAAACATATTGAAAAATTGGGAAGAATTGCTTATTTAAGTGAGGATAAAATTACTGATGATTCTTATATAAAATTTAATAATATGCTTTACAATAGAGGTCATTGGGCAGTGTTTAATTCAGGTACTGTATATATGAATGTTCCTTTAGATGATAAAGATTTTATTAAAAAATTAGAACAAGATAAAATTAGGCCTTATGTTAAATCTGAAAAAGTAGGTGGTTATTTATACGTGACTACTAATTATAGAGTTATATGTAAATTAAAAGAAGAAGAGAAGATGGAAAAGTATTGGTGTGAACCTACTGAAGACCATTATCATAGAGTAACTACTATTTGGACATGTTCTAGGGGAATTCAAACAGAGCTAGTAAGACATAGAATAATGAGTTTCATAGCTGAAAGTACTAGATATTGTGGATATAGTAAAGGAAGATTTGGAGGAGAATTAACGTATATTTTTCCAGAATGGATTTATAGAGTTCAAGCAGAGATAGGGAATACAATAGATCCATTAACTGGTAAATCTAGAGATTATTTATTTTCTATTGATGGTGAAGATTTAATTAGAGAGTTATCTTGTTTTGATAGAACTGTAGCTTCTAGATATAATACTTGGGAAGCTATAGAAGATGAGTATATCTATGAAACTAATACTGATGAAGGGATTAAACTAAGACCAGAAGAAGCTAGAGGAATATTATGTAATGACTTAAAGTCTATTGTCGGGATGACTGGATTTGTAGAAGATTTTATAACTAAGCCAGAAGATAATACTCCAGAAAAAGAGGGATTTTTCTATCTTAGATGTGCTGAAGATGCTCATCCAGATATGCAAGTATTAGCTAGAGATCTTAAAAATCAATTTATATTATACGGATTAAATAAACTTAAGTAATGAAGTGTACTTTATGTGAGTTTGAGAGTGATGATATATATGAATTAGAGAATCATATATTTGAAAATCATCATTTAAGTTTTCAAGAATATATTGAACTAGAGTTATTACATGATAAATCTCCAAATTGTTTTAGATGTAATCAAAGTAGATATCCTTTAACTACTGTAATAAGAGATTATTATTATTTACCATGTAAATCTTGTTTCAATAGTTCTATAAGAAAGTCTGAGAAAATTGAGATGATTGATAATATTAATAAATACATTAAATCTTACTTTGATTATTTATTAGGAGATAGATATTTACAATTATATTTAGTCGATGATATCTATTCAAAGAAAACCAATACGCATAATTATTCAGAATTTAAAAAAATTTTGGGATTAATGGATTTACCAAGTAGAGATGAAATTTGGTTTTTAGATTGGGTAGTTGGTTTTCCAAAAATAATATCTCAAGATAATCTTGATGGAATAAAAATAGTTAATCTAACTAAGTCATATAATATTATTAATGATAAAGATAGAATAATCATAAATGATTACGAAATATTACTTCCAGAAAACATATCTTATAATAGAAAACATTTTGGAGAAAGGTATAATATATTAAATCCTAACTCATCTCGAAAAACTAAAGGAATAAGATTAGATACAGGAAATTGTATAAAATTTTTTAATACTGTAGATAATAATAAATCTATTTTTAGATTAGTTGATAAAAACACAAAAAATCCAATAGATTTAAATACTATTAATTATCAAGATTATACTATTATTAAGTTAGTATTAATGAGAAATAAAAATTATATGAGGTTATTATTCTCAATAATATTAAAATTAATTAAAGGATCTAATAAATTTAATGATGGTATATTTTTAAGAAATACTTTATCATCATTTGAAAATGATAAAGTTATTAATATAAATTTATCATGGACCTTAAAAAAAATTTCTAACTATATAAATATTTCTATATTATGACAACAGCAGAAAAGAATACGAGATTTAAAGTTCAAGGAGTTGGATTAGATACCACTAATATAAAAGATTTATTACTTAAGGATGATTTAAGTTTTGATTATATTCATACATCTATCTCTTCTAATAATGATTACTTACTTAAATCATTTTTTAAAAAATCTATAGATAATCCATCTTTAGTAACTACAATTGATTTTTTCGATAACCCAGAAAAAGCTTTAATGGGGCATTTAATGGAGTTAGGAAAATTAGATGGAATTATAGATTTATTATTAGTAACGAAAGATGCTATTATTCGTAATAATGGTTCTGCAAAGGATACTGTAAATGGTCTAAAGACTTCAGGAATAATTAAAGAATTTGGAATATCTAATCCATCAACGGTAGAAGATATAGAGGACATTGAAAAATTATTAGGATTTGATATAAAGTATATTAGTCTAGATATTTGCCCACTTAATTTTAATTATGAAATTATATCATGGTGTAAAAACAATGGAGTAGATATACTTGGATTTAATCCGTTTGGTGGTCACATATCATCTTCTGCAATGATAGATAGTTTTACGGTTCCATACTTACTAGGTTTTAGTTCTACGTACTCTTCAATAGTATTTTTAAGTGGTAGAGATTTAGGATTATCTGTAGAGTCTAAAGATTTTATTAAATCAAATATAATTGGCTCAGATATACTTGATAAATTTATTCTAAAAAAGAGTATTTTTAAATTATATAAACCAATTACATCTAAAAAAGTTGTAAAAACTTCACTAATCTTAAAAGAAGATTTAATTTTGGATTATGATTCTCCAAATTTAATATTTCCATTAAATGAAATAATTTTTAATATTGGAAAATTAGATAATAAATCTATAGTAAATCTTCCAGAAGAATCATTACGAACTAATATAGAGGAAAGAGTTTATTCGTTATTAAATATAACAGAATTTCCCAAAGATGGAAATAATTTTGATAAATTAGCTATAGCTAGATATCAAATTATGGATATTCTTAAGATGGATTTTCCAAGAGTTCAAGGATGGAGTACGAATATAATACAACTTTGTGATAAAGTATTTGGTATTTGTGTTACTAAAGAAGTAACTAAAAAATTAAAAAAGATGTTTCTTAGAAATAAAGTTTCGGAAAAGATTAATAAGTATTTTATTTTATCAATTACTAATGACGGAGAGATAGTATTTATGGAAGAGAACAATTCATAGTATAAAAAACTCCTTTACAAAAAACCAAAAACCTAATATTTGAATAAGTTTAGTTGTGTAGCTTATTCAATAAAAATAATTATAAAATAATATTTAATTTAAAAATTTAAGAACAATGAGAATTTATAACGGAACAAATTCACAAATTGACATGCCTTTGACAGGTACTCAGAGAATTACTATCCCAGCACATTCAGTTAGTGGTGATATAATGGCTAGCTCAGACTTTCTAAGTTTGCTAGTTAGTTCTTATGATTATTCAGAATTAGCATTGATCGTATCAGGACCTTATGAACTTAATCTATGTGCACAAGTTTCTGGATCAGTTGGATTCGTAGTTCAGTCATTAGATGAAGCTATTGAGCGATTTCAGCCAAAGAAAGAAGAAGTTGTCATGAATGATGAGGAAAAGCCGTGTTGTGTAGGTGACAAGAAATCTGAAGAACCTGTTAAAAAGGAAGAAAAAGCAGGAAAGAAAGAAAATATTAAAAAGGATGACATAGTAGAAGAAAAGAAGGTTGATTCTATTAAAGTTGTCAATGAAGAGATAAAGAAATAATTATTTAAAGATAAAGAGTGGAAGTTTCTAGAGATAAATAAATCTATAGATATTTCCACTTTTTATTTCCAACAAAGGGACTTATTTATGGTAGATTTTAAAGAAGTTACAAAAAAAGACGGTACTAGATTAGTATTTTGTAATTTTGAAGAGCTATTAATGGATTTTTACGGAGTCTCTACATTTGATGAAGTAGAACCACATGTAAATAACAATGGAGAATATATAATTCATTGTCCATTTTGTAAAGAAGAGGGACATACGAAGCATAAATTATATATTAAATCTGATTTAACTGTTGGTCATTGTTTTGTATGTACAAGATCATATGTACACGTAACAAATGAGATAGATACTTCATTTAGAGTTCCTGATTTTTTATCAAGATTTAATTATTTTCCAGGACATTTAAATTTAATTCCTCTAACGGATCCTACTTGGTCATTAGATAAGTATTATAATGAATTTGATAATTATTCAGATAAAGGATATAACTATTTAGTAAATAGAAATCCATTTTTGAGTGAACTATATAAAATTCTTGATTTTAAGTTCATGGATGGAAATATAGTTATGCCATTTAAATATCATGGAAATATATTTTATTATCAAGTTCGTTTTACTGGGAATTCAAAGATTAGATACTATTTTCCGCCTATATCTCAAAAACCGCCTTATATAATTGAGCATGGAGATAATAAAAAATTTATTATAGTAGAAGGAGTTTATGATGCTATATCTTGTTTAATACAAGCTCCAGATTATACTCCATTTGCAGTATTAGGTAGTTCGGTATCGGATTATCAGTTAGAATTCCTTAGAGAATATGCTCCTATAGAAGAAATTGTAGTATTTATGGATGATACTGAAAAATCTAAAGGAATAGCAAGAAGAGTTAAGAGTGTTATTGATTATTGTCCTATAAGAATAATAAAATCTAATGGAGAAGATCCAGAAGAAAGAATGAATAGATATTTAAAATCAGGAAAAAAACTTGATTGGATCAAACCAATAAATAAAGATACATCAGGAATAGTTACTACTATTCCAGAATTTAATTGGAACATAAAATGATATCAGTTAATATAGATAACCAATCTAATAGATTTATTATAGTAACTGATGATCCAAGTGTTAAATGTTTATTAGAGTTCAAGAGAAAAGTAACTAAGTATCAACCTTGGGTAAAATCTTGGAGAACTATTGAGCAAATTGATAAATTATATGATAATCCTAGAGGTGGAACTCCTAAGAATGGTATATATACATTTCGTCTTGGGTTTGGATGGGCCGCTTATATAGTGAATGTATTTAAATCAATATTATCTGAAGCTGATTATATTAAAATACTAGAAACTATATATGCAGATTCCTTTAGAACTATTCCATTTCAAAATTTAAGAGATTATCAAAATCAAGATGTATTACATATATTAAAGTATAAAAGAGCTGTTTTGCAATGTACAACGGGTTACGGTAAACAATTTATTTATTAACATTTAAATATTAAAATTATGCTTAGAGAAAAAATTGATTTAATGATTTCAGAAGCAATCAAAAACAAAGAAAAAGAAAACACTGAAGTTTTGAGATCTATTAAAAATGAATTCTTGGTTTATAAAACCGGGAAAAATGCAAAACCAATGACAGACGAAGTAGAAGTATCTATTTTGAAGAAAATGGTTAAACAGAGATTGGATAGTAGAGATCAATATTTACAGGGAAAGAGGGAAGATTTAGCTATGAAAGAAGAAAATGAAGCTAAATTCATAGAAAAATTTTTACCTAAGGAGGCTACAGAAAATGATATTAAGGATGAAATCTTAAAAATTTGTATTGAAAAAGATTGGGTCAAGAATATTGAAGGAACTGAATATTCTAAAGAACCTGTTATTCCTAAAAAATCTATGGGAGAGGTTATTAAATTAGTAAAATCTAATCTCTCTAATGTAGATGGAAAATTAGTCTCCGAAATAGTTAAGAAATATTTAGAATGTTAAATATTGCCGCTTTATACAGTAATGTATAAATGAACTCGGGGCAAACACGGTAGAGGGTGAAATTCCCAATACCGTGCTAACTATAGAGATTTCGAAAGGTTCTATAGTAGTGTAGAGCATAGAGGGTGAATAAATATAATCCCTCCAAGAGTGTCCTGCTTCTCTAATCCAATAGAGAAGAATATATATGCCGATCTTACTTGAAAAAAAGAGAGTAAGAATTATAGAATAAAAAGTCTATAAGATAACAAAATGAAAACCCAAGTTATTGCAACATTAGCAAATTATGCTTATAAAGAATTAGGAAAAAAAGTATTAATAGTTACCCCAGGAAAGAAAGCTAAGGAAGAAATAGTTAAAAGGTATGAATTCTTATTTGGAGAAAAAATACCAACCTCTATAGACGGAGATATTGGATGTGTCATTACTACAGGATTTTTAAATCAAAAGAAAATAAAAGATACTAATTTATCTATAATTGAAGCTCAAAAACTAAGTAAATATGAGTGGATTTTAGTTGATGAGGTAGAATATACTATAAACGATGCTGGAAAATGGATATACGATAGATTATCTGGAGCAGAAAGAACATATGCATTTTCTGGAACAGCCGATAAGAGAAATGGAAACATGATATCCTTTGTTAATGGTATTGATGAAACAGTAATTGATAACAAAGAATTAGTATCATATTTTGGCCCATCTCTAGTTTTTAGAATGCCAACCAATATAACTATTGATAACATTAGTATTAGAACTTTAACACTTAATCAAATTAAATTTGATAAGACTGATGAAGATCAGGATAGTAATGTTTATACTGAAGTTTTAACAAAAATATGGACCACTCCTAGTGTATGTAATTTAATAGTAAAAATAGCAAAAAAATATCCAATGTTATTTATTCCTATAAATAACTTAAATAATATTATTTATGAATGGGTAAATAATTATTTTGTTCCTAGTGGTTTAAGAACATTATTAATTTGTGGGGATGGATATCTTTACTTCGACTCACAAGGAAATAAATTAAATTTAGATCTTCAAGGAGCATGTGATTATATTCGTAATGGATTAGTAGATATAATTCCAAGTACATCCTCTGGTTATAGAGCTTTAGACTTTCCTGGATTAGAGAATATATTTTTAATTCAAGGAATTTGTGCTGGAGTTACATTACAGTGTATAGGTAAAATAATTTGCCTACTTTTATTGAATTCGGTGAAAATCTACTGTAGTAGAAAATACCGAGCCAAGCTCTCTTGTAGAGAAGGTGTAGAGACTATGTGGTAAAATTAGTTAAATTTAAAATTTAATTAAAAGATATAGTCCAATTTATAAAACAATTAAGGAAACTTAAATATAAATGAGAGTAGCGAGAGGAAAACATATGAATATAATAGCCTTAGAGCCTAAATTAAGGAAGAGAATCCCCGTTTACACAAAGGGATTCGAGCATAGAAAGGAAATGATTGAGCAGTATTACAAATACTGTGAAATTACTAATATAGAAATAAACGAAGAAAATCTGTAGAAAAATGGGAAATAGTATTTTTGATTTGATATATAGTTGCTTCAATCAATATTTATTTCAGGAGGCTAAGAATAATATTCAGGAACTGGAATATTTCTTTAAAGTTAATCCAGCTACTAGTGGATCACCGTTAATAGATGAATTAGTAAAAGCTATAAAAACGTATCCACTAGAATCTATTGATGAACCTCTATTTAGATCAATTCTAATGAAATCCGGAAAATCTCCTGTAGAACAACAACAAGTTATGGGAGAAATTATAAAATGGAAAAAATATGGAAGAGATCAAATTGTGCCAGCTAGAAAAATGTTACAAGATGTATGTAGCAGTGTAATAATTCAAAGAGCACAAAGGTTGTATCAGGATAATCCAACTGAATATATTAAATATCTTAAAAATATTAACTTACAAACTTCAGATAGGGAGACTCTGAATGCTATAAGTTTAAATAATATAGATATTAATAGTATTATAGCTGAACAAGCTAATAGTATTATGCCAAGTAAGTATCATTGGATAAATGAAACTTTTCCTAATGGAGGTATTGAGAGACAAGAAGTATTATTAGTAAGTTTTCCTCCTGGCTCAGGTAAATCACTATTTGCTTTGAATGAAGCAGCATATTCAGCAGCTAATGGATATAATGTTCTTTATTTTGCTATGGGCGATTTAAGTTATAAGGATCAGTTAGTAAGATTAGCAGCTATTACTGTTGGATGTGAATTTAGAGAAGCTTATCATAATCTAGGAAGTATATATAATGCAATGTCTGGAATATATAAAGATCATTTGGATTTATCCATTGTTCCAGCCAATGTATATACAGTAGAAGATTTTAAAGAATTTGTAATGAATTCTAAAAAGAAGTATGATTTAATTATTGTAGATTATGATTCTAACTTTAAATGTGATCAAGCTGGGGAAAATATGTATTTAGCATATGGAGAAATTTATTCAGTGCTAGTTGAAATTTCTAGAATTTTAGATTGTATAGTTATGGTATTAGGTCAGCCAAGAATTGGAACATGGAGTAATCCAATTATTGAATTAGCTGATGTAGGTGAATCAAGTCGTAAACAGCATTCAGTTGATTTCTGCTTAACTAGATCTAAAGTTCCAGGGTGTCCAAATAATTTAGGAGTATTTTATATAGCCAAATCTCGAAGAGGAGCAGTTGGTAGAAAAGTATATAATATTCGACTAAATAATGGAAGATTTATAGAATTACCGAAAGGGTTATTTGATAAACTTAAAGAAGATACTGAAGAACGTAACTATACTGAGGGACAGATACAAATGCTAATACAGCAATATAATCAGCAATTTGCTACTATACAACAGCAAGTGCAAAGTAATTATAAACAAGTAGCTATTAAGCCAGGAAGTAATCCATTTAATTAAATTATAAGAAAGGAAGTTTTATCTTCCTTTTCTTTTTTTCTTCAAAATCTTATATATGTATATAATAAAAATTAATTATGGAAGAAGTATTATTATTAATTGGATTAATTTTTCTAATATTAATTGGATTAGCAATTTTTATAATTAGTTGTTTTGCTATAGTACAATTTAGAAAAATTAAAAAGAAAGTAGAAAACAAAATGAATAGAGGAGTTTAATAACTCCTCTATTGTTTCCTTTTATAAAACACTGAAACTCTTATATATGAATAAATATTTAATAAAAAGTACTTGTGAAAGTACATTATGGTAATGTTGTTATCAGTATCTTTTGTGAAAAACTGTACTGATAATTTGATTTATTATTTTTAATTAATCAATCCCGCAGCGGCGGGATTTTTTTTCTTCCTTCTATTATAAACTAAAAGCCTTATACGTGAGAGTAAAAAATTAATAACAATTTAAACAAGAAAATATGGAAAAAACTTTATGTAAACTTTATTTAGGAGGAAAAACTTTATTCGGTATTTATATGGAATTGTATTTTCAAAATATTCCTTTAAATGTTAAAGAGGAGGATGATTCTCATGTAGATGTTATATTAACGTTTGATACGAATTTTAAAAAAGTACTTATTGATGCTATTAATGAATTATTATCTTCTATAGATGATAAATTTAAAGATAGTAGAGATGAATATATTAAAGAAGTAAATGAGAAAATGAAACATATTTTACATATTTCTGAAGATTTTAATGTAGAATTTAATGAAAAAGAAGTAGATGTATATTTTCACGTATTTAATACAATATATATAGCATCAATTAATAAAGAAAAATGTAGGACAATATTGGAATTAGAAGTAATGTAAGAAGAAAGGAATTTAATCCTTTCTTCTTTTTTATTCTTCTTTTTCATACCCCTAAATCCTTATAATTGAATAACTTTAAATTTAACAAGAACATGATTATAGAGGTATTAAGTCAAAAGTACAAATGTGGATGTAATAGAGGAATAACTGCAATTGAAAAACCAAAATTACTTATTAATTTAAACATGGTAATAGAATGGGATTTTTGCAGATTTCCTATGAAAACAGAAACATCTAAAGCAGATCCTAACAACCCAGATTCAGAAGAAATAAAGAAAGAGGTAGAGGATAGAGCTTTTTTAGGTGAAGAGCCTGAATTAAAACCTGGGAATGTTTTCTTATATAAAGGACAGGTTATAGCTGTAGATTCTGAAGATAGATTAGTATTACTAGTATCTGAAACTGGGTATGGAGCTCTAGAAAGAATTTATAAAGAAGATTTTGAAACTGAATTTTGTTTAATCTTCAATAACTATAATGTAGAGAACGTCACTTGGAATGTAATTGAGGATGGGGCAATACCAGATGAATATGATATAATCCATCCTGTTCCATATAATCTTTATAAAATTTGGAAAGAACGTTTTGTAGCTGGTAGAGGATTTTTAGAGCACGGACTATGTATAGAAACTGTACTTGATTCTGAGGACTTTATATTTCCAATAAATATTTTAATGACTGATTGGAATGTTAGATTTAAATCATCTCAGGTAGATGAAGAAGATACTGAAATGATGGATAATATAACAAAAGAATTATTAAGTTGGTTCTATGAAAATTATAAGAGAGTAAAAGCTTTAGAAAGAAAAGAAAATTAGAAATGTAACTCAATAATTATTTAGATATGAAAAAGGAATTTTATTTATTTTTAACTAAACCATTAGTAACTTTAGATTTAGAAAGTAATGAACTTAAACTAAATGAATTTAAGATTAATATTAATGATGATGAAAAATCAAAAATAATTTCACTATTTTCTAGTAAATTAAATATAAATCGAGCATTAAGTATCGATGATAATCCACTACTAGTTATTTACGGTGAAAATAATCCAATTGAAATTTCTAAGATAAAAGAAGATATTATTGATTTATTAAAAAATCTTTCTACTATTTTTGATATTTTTTGGAAGAAAGGAGATATTGATGATAGAAAAATTCTTAGAGATATTAGAGAAAAAACTATGATTAAAATAAGAACTCTAACATTAATTATGGCAAATTTCTTGGAAAAAATTACTGAAGAAGACTTTAAAGAGATTTTTATAAAAATAAATTTTATTTCTAAGTTTGATCCAATTATTTAACAATATTAATTATAAAAGTTATGAAAAAAGAATTTAAGTATTGTAGTAGCGTAATTGCATTAGGAACTTTAATGTTTTTATCTAGTTGTAGTGGTTGTACAAAAACCGAAGAACAGGGAGTGATGAAAGTAGATTCTCTTCCAAGAAATCCTACAGCTGGACAAGTATACCACGATTCAAACAATCATTCTTGGGTATACGATGCTATGATGATGAGATGGATTATGGATGGAGGAAGTAGTTCTCACAACAACTACTATTACTATCCTTCTACTGGATCGTATACAGACGGTACTGGAAAATCTGTAACTCCACCAGCTTCTGTAAGTAGTGGAATATCTGATGGAGTAAAGGCAAGAACTCAGACAGTTACTAAACCTGTAAATTTAAGCAAATCATCTACAGGATCTAGTAATAGTTCTACAGTAAAATCTAGTAGTTCAACTTCATCTAAATCTACTGGAAAATCAGTTTTTGGAAGTACAGGTAGAAGTCATGTTAGTGTATCTGCTTAATTGAAATAAAAAAAAGAGACCATTAATGGTCTCTTTTTATTTTTACTACTACTTTATGTGGGTTTAAAAAATTCATTTTCTCAGGTTCCTTCTTATGAAGAAGAAAATCTATTTTATTTTTATGTCTTTCTCCCATTGTATCATGTACTATCCATATTCCGTTTAAAGAAGGACACTCTAGTGATATTACTTCTATAGTATCCCCTAAACTTAAAGATTTATTTCTTATCAAATCTCTACTAACAGCTACCCATCGATGTTCTTTTGATAATATTTTTTTATTATCAATAATTTTTCCAGAAGCTGTTTTTCTACCATTCTGTGCATGATAATATAATGCAATGAGAGATAATTCTTTAGGACTTAAAGAACTACAGTAAATCCCAAGAATTATAGTAATAATGAATTTTTTAATATTCAAATTCTTTTCTATTAAAGCTAGCCCACTCAAGTTTTTTAATTGCTTGATTAAAATCTGACATAGTTTTTCCATGGATATCCCAATTTTCATGAGGATAATCTATAGTATCTAATAAACTTTCAGGTAATGGGTTTTTCATTTCAACATCTGTATTCTTATAAATTGCTACTGGTTTAATAGATGCTTTATCTTCTTTACCACCTGCAGATACAATACAGATCTTAAATACTACATAGGTTGTTGGAGTCCAGAGAATATCTACATAAGCACCTTTATGATACTTATAATATTTTTTTCTTAAAGAATCTCTCAAACCAATTACTATTGATTTTTGAATATTATTCCCATTCTCCATTTCTATAAGAGGAAATTTACTTCCATTACCATCAATTATAGGATTATCCTTCCATAAAATTCCTTTTAAGAAATTAATTACTTTCTCTGTACTAACTTCTTTTTCTTTATTATTTACTAGACATGCGGTTATTACATCTACTCCATTTCCATTAGGTTCATTAGTTCTCGTTTTTTCAGATATTTTTTCCATAGAAATATATGGAACTAAATCTTCACTTAAAGATGGACTGATTACTCGATATAGGTAGTAATTAGCATCTTCCATTAATTTATTATTACCTAGGAAAAATGGGTAATGATTTCCAATCATACTATTAAATAAATTGTACTTAATCATTTTTTTGAATTTTTAGATTTATTACTCTGTTTACTATCACTATTATTTTCTACGCTATTGTTTAATCTGGTAATTATCCTTCCTCTCGTAAGATCGTAAGGACTTACTTCGATTTTTACTTTATCTCCAGTTAATATTCTGATATAATTTTTTCTAATTTTTCCGGAGATTGTACATAGAAGTTTATGAGAATTTTCTAATTCAACTCTAAACATACTATTACCCAATTCTTCTATTACTTCTCCAGTAAATGTAAGATTTTCTTGTTTCGACATAATATTATTTTAATTCTCTATCTTTATCTATAGTTAACTCTAATCCCCAGAATTTTTTATTTAATATCTCAAATTTTACTTTTTCGGGAATATTATCTATTCCATTATAATAATTGATTATATCTAAGATATTCATTGAAATAGTTGTATATACCTTTGGACATTTTTTTGTTCCAACATTAATATCTGACATTTGAGATACTCCTATTCCATAATTATTTCTAGCGTTATTAATTATATCAATAACCACTGACTTTAAATCATCAAATCCTGATAATAATTCATCGATGGTTATTACATCTAATTTATAACTTGTAGAATTAATTCGTTGTTTACTTATTAATACTTTAGAATTATTCTTAAAGTATCTATGAATTTCTCCATATTTAACATATGAATTCAAATTAAGTAACAATGAATCTACATCTAACTTATCTATATCTTCTATAATCTTCTTATCTATTTGTAATACATTAAATAACTCTGTATAATAGTTAACTCTATCTATATTCCCGTCTATAATTTTAGTAGTATACTCATTTAATAGGTTTGATTTGTCTGACTTACTACTAACTTTGATATTAGTCATTTCAGTTTTTATAACATCTTCAATCTTAGCTTTCGTTAGTTCAGATATATTATAATCTAATTTTCCAACAGATTGATAACAGAATATATCAAAAATATATTTTTGATTATCAAAAGTTACTAATCCGAACTTATTAGTATTTTTATACTTATTATATGAGTTCTCTACTAAATTATCCCAATAATCTTGTATATTGGTTACATCATTTTCTAAGACTTCTCCAGAATCTACACAAGATGGTAATTTATCTAAAACTAAAATATTATCATTTTCATTACCAAATATTTTAGTTTTAAAAATATCAGAAATTTTTCCAAAACTATTATCTATGTCTTTTGTAACTAAATAAACAGTTTGCATGTCTGAAGGATCTTTAATAAAAGAAGAATTATATGGTTCTTTTCTTCTACTTAAGAATTCTCCAAGATAGTAATAAGTTTCACTTAAAGAATCATATCTATGACCAGGAATCCATTTTTTTGTCTTCTTATATAAAGAACAGTTTAATCTTCTTTTCATTTCCTGAAAAGCTTCTTTATATTCAGGCATACTATCATTGATAAACATTACTTCATCTGGTTTCTCTTCAGAAAAAGCAGCTTCAAAGATTATATTATCTGGATATACTCCATGATCTATTCCATTAACTTGAGATATAATGCTTCCAATATCAGGAATATCACTATAATCACTAACCTTTGAAAAATTCTTTACTTCGTAAAAATGATTAGGATTTGGAAATTCTCCACATTTTATAAATACTCTAAAATCTTTATTAATTTTTAAGTTAAATTGATTATTTTCAATATTAACTTCTTTTGGTGATTGAGTATTTCCATAAATTTTCTTTAAAATTGCAGATCTATATGATTTTTTTTCAGGTGAACATAGATATACTAAATCATTTGAAAAAAATGCTATTAAATCACTGCTTAATCTCCATGAATTCTTTTTCATAATTTTTCTGTTTTACTCAATAAAAAATTTTATTTTCTTTTTAACATTATTGAACTTAATTGATGATCCTCCTATTGCTGCTTGGATATCATTAATTTCTTTTATAAGATTTTCACTGGCTCCTGGTAGTGTTTTTGGATCTATAAGAGTTACTGAAGCTGATGTAAATCTTCTTTTAACAACATCTGGATCAACTAAACTAGTACATGAAAATAATCTACCATTAGTTGCTATTACAGCATCGTAAAATTCTGGAATTCTACAACACTCGTAATTAAATCTAGCTTCAATATACTGTTCAAAACTTTCACATCTCTCCCTTTCTCCCATAGGATATCTTTGAACACTAATATAATCTTTTTCATAATAATTAAGAGTACTATTTACTCTCGAGATTAGCTCTTTTATAATTTCTTCCATTTTTATTTAGTATTTCTTTGATTAAATATAATAATAATGATTTATCATAATTAGAATTATTAATATCTAGTAGAAAATCATTACAAATACTAGATTCTTCTGAAAAATATATATCAATTGTTCTTAAATAAAACTCAAATTTCTCGCCTGTTTGATAATTATGAATAACATATTTCCCTTGTTCATAACATTCTCCATGGACACTACCATCTATATCTTTACGTTTAAAAGCATTTAAGAAATAAGGAATTTTATCTAATTTTTCTTCTAAAAGTAATTCCCAATTATCATATGAAAATGATTTAAGACCTTCTATACTACTCTTAAGTTTATTTACATCAAACTTTCCTTCAAATATTTTTGGAATAGCCAATTTAGAACTATCCTCTAATATAGAAAATATTATATTTGTTCCTTTTATTTTTCTATAAGGATATATGATATATTTATCTGATATATTACAATTTATAAAAAAGTAATCAGTATTATTATCTCCTAAAATATCATAATATTCTTTTTTAGTAATTAATTCAATTTTCATTTTTATATTTATTAAAGAAATTAATTATATCTATATTATCCCAGCTAATTCTAAAAGTATCTCTAGAAGTTGGAGCAAATTCTTCTGAAACAGCATCAACATACATAGAATGAGTAAACTCATTCCCCATATATTTACTTTCCCATTCTCTTTTTGAAAATAGACTTTTTATTCCAAGTTGATCAATTGCTAAATTATCAAATCCTATTACTAAATCTCTATTTTCTTTTGCATCCGAAATAGATAATTTTAATTCTTTTTCCCATTCAGATAAATCATATTTAGGAGGATTTCCGAATGCTCTTCCAAAGTTCTTATATCCTAAAATCAATATTCTTCTATAGGTACTTCTATCTTGATTAATTAAATTTTTAATATCAGTTATTGGAAAAATTCCAGCTATAATGTGATACACTATAGTATAATAAGTAAATTTTGCTACACTATTTTCAAAATAATTAGATGCATAGTGATACTCTTGAATATTATTTATAGAAATTCCAAAAGAATCAGTAAATTCGCATATATCTTTTAACTTATCTTCGGTTAAATTCTTTAAAGATTTACTATTTATTGTTAATCTAGGAACGAAATTATTATTCGACATCCAACTTAATAGCTTTAATAAATCTTTAAAACTATCATTTTCAGTAATATCCCCACCTCCAATTGCTACTTCAATACCAACTTTCGGAAGTGTATCCAATATTTTTATAGTTTTATCTACATTAAAACTTTTACCTAGAGGATTACTAGATTCATGACAAAATGAACATCCTATAGAACATTTATTTGTAATTTTTAAATCTATTGAATCTGGAAATTTAGATATTGGACTTTCTCCTACACGTAACGTTCTATATATTTTAGTACCATCACTTGATAATGATACGTAATAATTTCCATTTATATAAGAATAAATTGTATCTTCCATTTCTAATTTTATTTAACTATACCAAATTCATCTGAAGTAATAAAATAATTAACTTTTACATATCTATTATTAGGATCCTTCAGTAATATATTTTTATATTCATGAAAATATTCTAATGTAGTTTTTTTATATCTTCCTTTCTTTCCATAATCTTTCTCTGCAAACGTATAAATTTCGTCAAGCATATTTCTATCTATATAATAGATACAGCTATTACTTGGATCTACTATAGTTCTTTGTGATAAATCTAAAATGTTATTATTATCATATCCCCATCTATTATGATGACAAATAAACTCATTAGTAGAAAAATTATATGATATATCAGAAAAACAATCATCGCTATCAAGTCTAGCAAGATCTATATCATCATTAGGAAGCGGGTAGCTATAAAGTTCTATATCTACATTTCCTATACTCCCTCCAAATTCAATTGTAACTATGGCTTTAGGGCTACTGACATTATTATCTTCATTTAGTATATAAAATCCAACCGGTTCGTCTGAATTATCATTTCCAGTAAATAGCCATGAATTTTTAGAAAAGATAAAACTTTTCATTGATTCTTTAGATTCTATTATCTCAGAAAAAATATCACTAGAATTATGATCTATTTCAATAGGGTTAGTTTCATCATATAGTACCCTATTAGCTCCTGTCATTTCTTCTACTATGTCAAATAATATTTTTAATTTTTTATTATTACTTCTCGAAAGTATCCCAACTACATATTGTAATTTTGTCATACAATCATTATACTTTTCCCATTCCCAACCAAAGTCTCTACTTGGTATCTCTAAATCCCCATTGGAATTTAATTTTAAGGTTTCATCTACTGTATAATCTTTTTTAGTACTAATAACTACACTATGAGACGAGCTACTATTCGTTTCAGGTAATTTTTCTCTAATAATTCTCTTAATACCTTTCATATATTGATATTGTTTATGAATTTAATAACATATATAAGGAATTAAGGTTATTAGAAGAAATAAAAAAGATCATAGGAAATCTATGATCTTTTTTATTATTATTTGGGATTTAAATTATAAACTTTAAATATAGTATCATTATTAAAAATTATTTTATCATATTCAATATCATCTATTTTAAATAATAAACTATCATTAATTTCTATCATAGAGTATTCCTCTTTTAATTCCCAATTTCCTTTTTTATATACTCTATTACAAGTCCAATCCGTTAGTACAAATGTATTATCATTTTTAAAATATATTATATCATTGTTATTATTAATCCTCCACACTCCAATAAGTTGATCTTCTGATAATGTGTTAATTGTATTTGTACAACTTATTATAATTGATATGAAGATAGATAACACTACTATAATATAATTAGTTATATTTTTCATTTTATTATAGTCCAAGCCTCCTTAACTACTCGAAAATCACTAAATGGTAAATACCAATATCCATATTCTCCATACGAATATCCCCAAGAATTTTTAATAATTAAAGAATCCTGATTATATCCGACCACTGCCACAGCATGTCCTATATTTTGTGCAGTAGGACCATTCCAAAAATCTGTTCTATCTGTATCTCTAACTGTCATGCCAATAAGAGCTGGTCCATTAGCTAATATAGATTGTTTTAATGAATCTAGAGTTGATATTCTAGAAAACATTTTTATCTTCCCTTCATTAGATAATATTTTAAATCCTTCAGCTGGTTGCATTCCGTCTAAACTTTTATCTGATCTTTTATCATATACATATGTAAATGGGATATCTAACTTTTTCCCATGAGATACTTGATAAAAGTTATACATTTCAGAAATACTGCAGCTAACACAGGATCCTTTATTTCCTTGGTCCCATACTTCACCTAGATCCTTAAGTTTATATTCTTTGGGTAATTCACTAACCTCAGGATTATATTCTTGATAAGATTCTAAGTTATCTGTTTTAATATAACCATAAAAATGTTTCATAGATTAATTTTTTAAAATTTATTTACTACTTACTTTAATTTTACTGAAAATAAGTTTTAATAATTGCTGTACAACATTAATATCCCAAATACCATTAGATGCTAGTCCTGCAAAAGCTCCAATAATTAAAGATTGCCACCAATTTACATCAGCAAATACGCCGAGGTTAAAGAACTGTCCAAATATTGCTATTAATAAAGCAACTATCCAAGATATTAATTGGTTTGCCCAACTAGGTAATTCTTTTTTAATTAAACTTTTAATTCCTTCAGTTACTACTGGGATTAATGCTACTACTGCAGCAAAAGTTTCAAAACATGATATAATGTCCATATGTTTACTCCTTTCTAAATTTTATAAAATAAATACTATCACCTTTTTCCTTTGTTACTGAGAATATGTATGTAGTATCTTCTTTTTGAATATATTTAACATATTGCTCTGTTATAACGGAATCAGATCCAAAATACATACTTTTACTCCAATTATAAAAATTACTTTCAGGGATTAGATTGCTAGCACAAATACTATCTATTACATTTTCTGGGGTATTTGTATATATTTCGAAAAAAGTAGTTAAAAACTTTCTTTTAGTTGCACAAGATACAATAAAAAGAATAAAAATAGCTAATAATACTGAATATATAATTTTTTTCATAGTTGTACTATATTATACATCGAAAAAACCATCTGTAGATGATACTTTTTTAAATCTAACTTCATTATTTTCTCCAAGAGATAATTGATCTCTAGTAACATTATGAGGATTATTACTATTACTTATGTGAGAATCTATTTTATCAGAAATTAGTTTTATTTGTGAATCTAATGCTTTAAGACAATCAATTATAGTTGTTTTTCCATTTAAATAATTTGTTCCAGATAAACTCGGTAAAGATCCGTCTTCTGAAGTTCCAATAGTATCTTTTACTTTTTCAATAGAACTTTTTATATTACTTAATTCACTATTTAAATTATATACATTACTTATTTGAATTGTCTTATATCCAGAATTAGATAAAAAATTTTCCCCATCTCCATTAAAAATAATTCTATCTAACTTTATTTTATCTGCATTATTCATAAGTCCAGGGGGATTCCCATCAACTCCGGAGACTTCATTTATAATTAAATTTCCATCGCTAGAAGGATATAGTAATTCTTTATTAGTACCTAATTGAATAGATTTTACTACTCTTAGATTATCTACTTTTGTATCTAAATTATTTATTTTTTCTTCTAAGCTACTATTAGTTTCGTCTATTTTAGTATTTAATTGAGTATCTGCATTCTCTCTATCAATAATTTCTTGATTAACTTTATTAGATACTTCTGTTATTTTATTATTGATTCCTCCTATTGTAGAATCTTCTAAATTGTTTAGTCTAACTTTATCTTCCTTAGACATTAATCCATCTAATGTTTCTGTAGCATTTGGATAAAGTCTTATAGTACTATTACCTGAATTAGAATAAAGGTATCCATACGTTCCATCATTACTAAATCTAATACCAATTTCTCCTTTATTACTCAAGTTAGGAGTAGAAGACTCTGGAATAATTTTACTAATAATATCTGATACAGATCCATCAATTTTATCTATAGTAATACCTAATTCTATATCCTCATCAGTATGTTCAATGTTAATTGGATAAATATTATTCTCTCTACTAACTGTTTTTATTTTCTCAGATAGATAGTCAGCAGGACCATTTGCAGTTACTTTTACTTTTCCGGACTCTTCTGGTAAAGAAACTTTAGATACAGTTATGTTATGCCCTTCAGATGTAATTGAAGATATATACTTATTATCTTCTTCTTCCCCATTATCAATAACTACATTAGGTATTATTAATTGAGATTTAGTAACCTTTATAGAGTGATCATCAACAGATATTCCAGTTACATAGTTATTAGATATTTCTTCTCCCCCAGAAACTGATAATCTTGGTAAATCTGAAGTAGTTCCTGATAACTTAGTTCCAGAAAGATTAACACTTGATATATATTTTCCAGATTCTGCAGTAACTGACCCACTTAATGATACCTTAGATGTTTCTACTACATGTCCTAAATCATCTATCTTTACAGCAGTAACAAAAGAACCATTACCTCCAGCATCATTCCCAGAAGATGGTTTATCTTGATGTGATAATGTTCTAGTAGATCCTAGATCACCTCCTCCAACTAAACCTTTTCCTGGAAGAATAGCTATAGAAGTTTTTGCTAAATTAGATAAGGATAATCCTGAATCCTTTATTAATTTTCCAGTATTTCCATTAAAAATTGGAATATTATCATTTACACAACTTGACGGCCCAACTACAGCGCCATCAATATTTGTTTGAACAACAGTCCAATCTAGGTCATTTTTCTCAGATCCATCTTTTATACAAATAACTAAGTCTCCTGGCTCTAATACTTCATCTCCTACATTTGGAGCACCCATTAAAGATAGATAAACATCTCCAGTAGTATGAGAACTTGGCAATTCAGTTATTGTTCCACCATTACCTATAGTTCCTTTAAACCTAAGAGCTATTGCTGCCTGTATCTTATCTTGAATTTCTGCTATAACAAATTCTGTAGTAGCTAGTTGCTTAGTATTAGTTCCTTTACTTGCTGTTGGTGCTTGTGGTACCCCTGTGAATACTGGATTATTAATAGGAGCTTTATTATTTAACTCATCGGTTAAATTAGTAATCTGAGATATACTGTGTGTATGATCTGAGAGTGTAGTATTAATTACAACATCTCCACTAAAATCTGATCTAACATTACCATTAACAGCTCCTTTAATAGTTATAGATTTTGGATTTTGAAATTTAGTAGTTGTTCCTGAATTTCCTGATATATTAATCTGCTCTGGATGTACATGATCAGCTCTTGACCAATCATTTTTTGTTCCAGGAGATCCACTACCTGAATTTATTTTTGGAGTTTCATTACTAGATAATGGAATATTAATTGTAACCTTATTAGATCCATCAAATTCTCCTGTTGAACCTCCTTGAAAAATTAATTTATTTTTTACTTTCCCTGCAGAATTAACTATACCACCACCATCAGTAAATGTTATATCATTACTAGATTTTACATGTCCTACAGTATCCCCATTAGCTAATAATAATTCATGAGAACTAAATGAATTCTCTAATGAATTAATTATAGAAGATATATTATCTATAGATTGAGTTGTAGCAATTACATCAAAACAAGAATCTCCAACTCCATTATCTTTACCTATTGCAAGAATTACTCTAGCATCTTCTTCAGTTTTTCCATATATTGCTACTGCAGGTTCACCTTTTTGAAATATAATATTTCTTAAAGCCTGTAGTGCTTCTTCTTCAGTACTAAAATATTCTTCATTTTTCTTTAAAACAATTCGAGCTGCCATAATATATTAAAATAATAGGGAAGAGGTTATAAGTCTCCTCCCTATCTATTAATGTTATTTATTAAGTTGTTTTTTAAGCTCCTCTATTTCTTTCTTAAGAAGTTTAATTCCTTCAATAGCTAATATACTAAGCTTTGAATAATCTACCTCTTTTACTAAAACATAAGATTCGCCGTTAATTTCTACTTTATCAAACTTGCTAGGCTCATCTACATCAGATTCTTTTAATCTAGCTTCAGAAACTAGTTCTGGAAATTTATCTTCAACTTCTTGTGCAATAGTTCCAAAATCATTCTTTCCATTTAAGATAAATGAATCTGTAGGGATAGAACAAATATCTTCAAGAGAATGATCTAGCGGTTTTATGTCAGATTTCAATCTCTTATCAGAAGTTTGAAAAAATCCACTAGAAGCATTTACTCTTGTTAATGATATAGTACTATTTAAACTAAATGTATTTCCTGATAAACTTAAGTTAGTTCCAGCTGTATAAGTTTGATTATTATATGTAGCACCTTTAGTTAAAGTTAATTTAGTTCCACTAATAGATGCAGCTGTTATAGCATTACCAGTACCTGTGACTTCTACAGTTTGTACCTTAGAATTTAAAGCAGTTTGTGTAGCTGTAGATATAGGCTTATTTAAGTCACTAGTATTATCACAGTTTCCTAAACCTACTTGAGCTTTAGTTACTCCATGAGGATTAGATTTATTTGCTATATGGTCATCTGCTTTTTTCTCTAACTTACCTAAAGCGGCATTAATACTATCTGTAGCAGCGATAGCAGATGTAGATGAAGGTTTAGTATATCCAGTAACTTTTGCATTAGCACCAGTTATTACTGGATTAGTAGATATTTTTATACCATTAACAGTATAATTATCTATAGTTCCCTTATTACTATTAATAGTAGACTCTAATTGATTTTCCTTAGTAGTAGCTCTACTAGTTTCAGCAGATATTTTATTAGGAATAGTTATATCTAAATTAATTTTATCAGCTGATGTCATTATTCCTGCTTTAGACTGAGTTACTACAGGAATATCTGCAGTTTTAGTAACTACTGAAGAATTAGCTCCAGCTGTTGATGATATATTCTTATAGTTTAAAGTTACTGTATCTTCTGTAGTAGTAAATGTAGGAGTAGTATCATCATCTGAATCATTTATCTTAGATATTGCTCCTAATTTATTCAACTGTTCAAGCTGATTCCTCTGATCAGCAGCTAACATTCCAGCATTGGTTAAACTAGCTGCTGGAATATCTGCAGTTTTTTCTACAGTTTCACTAGTAGCTCCAGCTGTTGTATCAATGCATGTATAGTGAATTGTAGCCTTAGTTGCATCTGTAGTTATTACTCCACCATCTTTTAAGTGAGTAACTTCTCTTATTTTATTTAATTGGTCTAACTGATCTTTTCCATCGGCTGTTAATACACCGGCTAAATCTCCAGTTGCAGCAGGTATATCTTCATACTTAGTTTCAATTGCACTGGTAGCTCCAGCTGTTGTACTAATACAATTATAGTTAAATGTAAGTTTACTAGCTGATTTAGTAAATATTCCAGCATCTTTCATGTGAGATACTGAACCTATTTTATTTAATTGATCTAATTGATCCTTTCCATTAGCTGTTAGTACTCCAGCATTATCTCCGGTTGCAGCAGGAATAACTGCTGTTCCATCTTCACTAGTTTCTGAATTTTTCCAAGTATTATAATTCAAGGTTACATCATTTGCAGTAGTGGTAAAATTCTTTATCTTATCTGCACCATGAGATTGAAGACTGTCAAATTCAGTATCAACATTTTGCAATTTTCTCCATCCACTAGCTTGTTTTCTATTAGCCCAATCATCTAATCTATATACACTTTTTTCCGAAATTACATACCATTCTTGACCAATTGCATCATTTCCAGTATTATTCTTAGATTTACTAAGAATTGCATCGGACAATTTATATAGTGCTTCCAGATTAGCAACTGTTCTATGACCTTGAATATGATCTGCAAATACTATACCAAATTCATTAGTATTTGCAGATTCAAGAGTTCCAGGATAACGTGCCATATTATATTATTATTTAAATAAGTTCATTAAGATTTAATTTTCATATAAAATACTCTATATTTAGCATTTCCACATCTATATGCTTCAACACCACCAACTACAACAGATACTCCATATTTAGGACCTCCTGTAATAAGTTGTGTGTTTCCAGCAGGCTTATAGCAAACGCAATTAGACCACATTCCAGCATTGGTATCGTAATATACAATAGAGATTATCATATTTTCATATCCTTCTTCGGGCTCGGGTAAATTTATACTACTTATTACTCCATCACTGTCAGAAGTCCCTTCAATATATTCTATTTTCTGCGAATCTATATTGTTAGATGAATTATAATACTGTCCATGTGTATATATCTGATTAGTATCTTTAATAAAACATACCGATGTTTGGGATATTAGTCCGGAATCTAAATCTGATTTAAAAGTATTATACGTATTATAATGAACTAATATATTTTCAATCATTTTTATTATTTAAAGTCTAATTTAACATTTTGGAATGCACCTTTATTTTTAGAGGTGTATACATAATAAGTGATAGCTAAACCAGCATTATTAGTAACACTAACTTCAGTTCTATTAAAATCCTCAAGTACAGGTGCAGCACCATTTTGTACAGCAGTAGTTAGTGCTCCAAGATCTTTTGGAAATGCATAACAATAATATTCTGTACTTTGTGCTGTAACTCCAGAAACTGATAAGTCGTTATTATTAGATAATTTTGATCCAGCCAAAGCTTTCACTTGACTTTGATTAGGAGCGCTTGCTGTAGTTACTCCATAATACAACCTTGACCATATATTAATAGATACTTGATCAGAAGTATTATCATTTCCAGTAGCTTCTACTACAGAGGAACCACTAACCATAAATCCTTTTTTCTTTGCAGTTAGAGTTTCTCTTATTGTTCTAGAAGCTGTTATGTTATCTATAGTAACAGGATCAGATAGTACATCTGTAGTAGGAAGTTTTGTTCCTAAATCACCACTACAAGATGTAGGAGCTTTATTAGTAATTGTCTTTGACCATTTAAACTGTCCAACATACTTTGCTTTATAACCTCTTTCAATAGTAATTGATTTAGCATGTTCATCAGATACTCCTACTTCCTCTTTAGTAGCTTCGTCTCCAGAATTATCTTTGAATGTCCAAGTTCCTGATATTGAAGGAGTAGCTAATAATCTATCGGCAAATAATCTAGTATCTAGTGCCCAAGTAACTTCCCCTTCTTCACTTATAGATTGAACATAATATCCAGTTTCTTCATCTGTTACTAATACTTTAGCTCCAACTTCCAATCTTTCAACTGGAATAGCATCTCTATCAGAAATTGACTTTACTGATTTAAATCCACCCATTCCATATATAGCGGAATGAGTAGGATAAACATCAGCTGTATTAGATGGAACGATGCCCGAATAGAGCACCGTTCCTTTTAAATTATTATTTGGCATTATTTATTCAATTTAACTTCAATATTCAATATTCCATTATACTTATTGCTTAATCGGTAGATTGTATATTCAGCTTTTCCTCCTGAAGCATTTACAACAGTTCTACTAGTTTCAACAACATCAGTAACTAAGATATTATTTGCATAGATAGTATAATTAGTTGCATTCACTTTAGGTATTGCAACATAAATATATTTTCCACCTGTACAATCAAGCTTAGTTAAAGGAAGACTATTTTTCTCATTATCAAAGAATGAAGTCATAGCTTGTAATTCAGAATCACTAACAGTATTATTAGTTGAAGTTCCTACATATACTTTACTATAGAATTTAACTTGCAATTCTGCACTAGCTGAAATACCTCTATATCCGGCAGATAATACAAATGTAGTATCAGTTAAAACGTCAGTGATTGATAACGTTCTAGATGCAGGTTCCGCTACATTACCGTTAATATTTTGAGATTCAGGATTTTCTCCTTCACCTAAACCATTATATTCCCAGTTAAATCTAATAGTAGCATTTTCTCCAATTTCACATTCATATTTATTTGCTGTAAATGAAGTAATATCAAATCTAGTAATTTCATCTCTTTGATTTGATCCACTTAATCGATACCAAGTACCATAAGCATTAAATATAATATCATAAGGTAAAAACTCATAACCAAATCTTACACCTTTTCCTCTTACAATATAGTAATCTCCTTCTTGCGCATTATTTCCTAAATCATTCTCTAACTTAGGAGAATTAATATCAGCATCCCAGAAACCACGATAATGTAAACTATGAATAACTTGATCAGGTAATTGAGTAGTAGGAACCTTACCATCTACTAAATCTGCTTTCTTATCAAGAGCTATTTGTGTAGCAGTAGATACAGGTTTATCCATATCAGCTGTATTATTCACATTTCCTAATCCAATTTGGAAAGCAGTAACATTATGAGGATTATTCTTATCTGCAACATGAGCATTTAAGATTTCTCCTTGAGATGTAATTGTAGTAGTAAGATCTAACTTAATCTTATTTACTAATTCTTGAGTTGCATTAGAGACTGGTTTCTCTAAGTCATTAGTATTGTCTACTCTATCAAGACCAACTTGAGCCTTTGTTACCTGATGAGGATTGCTATAATTTTGAGCATGAGCATTTACTATTTGAGTAACACTATCACTTAATGCTGATAAAGCTTCTCTAGTAGCATTAGAAACTGGTTTATTTAAGTCACTAGTATTATCTACATTACCTAAACCAACTTGTTCTTTCGTTACCTGATGAGGATTTCTTACATCAGCAATATGATCATTAATACTTTTAGTTACTTCTGCTTTAGCTGCACTAATAGCTTCTGACTGAGCAGTAGATACAGGTTTATCTTTATCAGCTGTATTATCTACATTGCCTAATCCTACCTGTTCTTTTGTTACTTCATGAGGATTAGATTTATTTTCTATATGTGAAGTAAGTGTTTCACTTCCTTCTCCAATACTTTGCTCTAAATCTTCTTTAACCTTATCTATCGCTGTTTGAGTAGCAGTAGATACAGGTTTATCCATATCAGAAGTATTATCTACATTAGCTAAACCTACCTGTTCTTTTGTTACCTGATGAGGATTTTCAGTATTAGCTATATGCTCATTTAATTTATCAGTAGTAGCTTTACCTTTATCTCCAGGATATGCTGTACTAGAAGTTTCACCAAGTGCTAAAGAAGAAGATATCTCAACGTATTTAGATCCACTCCAACGATATATGATATTAGTATCTTTGGCTAAATAGATCTTTCCAACTTCTCCAACTTCTGGGAATTCATCAAGACTATCTGCTTCAACAATATCATCTACGAAGGAAGGCAATTGAGAACTAGGAACTTTTCCAGATTCATCAAGAGTAGCAACACCACTAGCAACTCCCATCTCAGAACGTTTAACCTGAGCGTCATTAGTTACATTGCTTAATCCTACTTGTTCTTTTGTTACTTGATGAGGATTAGATTTATCTGCAATATGAGTAGTTACAGATTCACTTAATCTACTATCTAATTCATCTAATGCTCTTTGTGTAGCAGTAGATATAGGTTTATCTATATCTCTTGTATTATCTACATCTCCTAAACCAATCTGAGCTTTAGTAACTTCATGAGGATTATTCTTATCTGAAGTATGAATAGTAATTTTAGCAGTTAAATCAGATTCAACTTTAGAAATTCTTGCTTCTTGAGCTAATGATACAGGCTTATTTTCATCACTAGTATCATCAACGTTACCTAAACCAATCTGAGCTTTAGTAACTTTATGAGGATTATTTTCACTACTAACATGAGCAGTTAATGATGAATTTACTTTATCAACCTCTGGAAGAATTTCACTCTTAACCTTATCTATTGCTGCTTGTTGAGCTATAGATACTGGTTTATTTAAGTCCGCTGTATTATCTACATTTGCTAAACCTACTTGTTCCTTCGTTACTCTGTGAGGATTATTTTTATTTTCTATATGAAGTGTAATAGTTTGAGTTAAACTATCTTTCGTACTATTTATTAATTCTTTAGTAGCATTAGAAACTGGTTTATCTAAATCTGCAGTATTATCTACATTACCTAAACCTACTTGAGCTTTTGTTACTTCATGAGGATTAGATTTATTAGTAGTATGAGATTCTACATCAGATGTTATTTTATCTAAAGCTTCTTGTGTAGCAGTAGATATAGGTTTATCTATATCAGATGTATTATCTACATTAGCTAAACCTACTTGAGCTTTAGTAACATTATGAGGATTTTCAGTATTAGCTACATGTTCATTTACTTTGTCAGTAGTTTCTTTACCTTTATTTCCTTCATAAGCTGTACCTTCAGTTTCTCCTAAATGTATAGGATTTCCAATTTCTACTAAATCAGTACCATCCCATCTATAGATATAATTAGTATCTCTGTTAGAATAAATAGTTCCTTTTTCAGGAGTCTTTCCTTCATCAACAGTTGTATCACTAATAGCTGTATAAATCTTCTTATCTTCTTTTACGTAGTAAGTAGTACCAATTACTAATCTAGAAGTAGGAATTTGATCTTTACTATCTACAAAATGATCAATACCAAATACTTGAACTACTTTTCCAGGAAGTTGTGAATCTGGAATTTTTCCATTATCATCAAGAGTAGCAACTCCGTTAAGAGCACCCATCTCAGAACGTTTAACTTGAGCATCATTAGTAACGTTACCTAAACCTACTTGTTCTTTAGTAACTTCGTGAGGATTATTTTTATCTGAAATATGTTCATCAATTTTTGAATCAACATCATTAAGTTGATTTAATTCAGCAAAGATAGAACCATCCCAACGATACATTTTATTCCCCAATCCAGAAGTAATATCTACATAAATAACTCCTGTAATAGGCTCATATGGATGTCCCTGTTTATCATTAAAAGTAGTTTCATTAATGTATTTACCTTCCAATACATTTATAGCTTCCTTAGGTATTTGTGCCTGAACTAATTTTCCATTAGAATCTAGAGTAGCAATACCATTAGGTTGTGCTAAAGAATCATTAATAGCTTTTAATCCACTAGTTAATACATCTAAAGCTTCCTGTGTAGCGGTAGATATAGGTTTATTCAAGTCACTTGTATTATCAACTTCACTTAAACCAATATCTTCTTTATCTAATACAGGATTTTCAGATATCTTATAACCATTAATAGTATAATTATCTGTAGCTTCTTTATTAGAATCAATATTTTGTTTAAGTTCATCTTTAACTGCATCTAATGCTGCTTGTTGAGCTTTAGATACTGGTTTATTAACGTCACTTGTATTATCTACATCTCCTAAACCAACTTGAGCTTTAGTAACTTGATGTGGATTTTCGAAATCTTCTAAATGAGAATTTACTTTATCAGTAGTTTCTTTACCTTTATCTCCAGGATATGCTGTTCCAGCTATTTCTCCTAAGTGTATAGGATTTCCAATTTCTACTAAATCAGTACCATCCCATCTATAAATTATATTAGTATCTCTATTTGAGTATATTACTCCTTTTTCAGGAGTCTTTCCCTCATCTAGAGATGTATCACTAATAGCAGTGAATATTTTCTTCTCAAGTTCTGCATAATAAGTAGTACCGATATCTAATCTAGAGGTAGGAATTTGATCTTTGCTATCTACAAAATGATCGATACCAAATACTTCATCTACTTGACCTGGTAATTGCCATGTTGGAATTTTTCCATTTATATCAAGAGTAGCGACTCCTTCAGCAACTCCCATTTCTGTTCTCTTAACTTGAGCATCATTAGTAACATTTTCAAGACCTATCTGTTCTTTAGTTACTTCATGAGGATTAGATTTATTATCAATGTGATCTAATATATCTTGCTCTATATCTCCAGTTTGGCAAAGTTTAACAAACGCTGTACCATTCCAACGATATATATTATTATTAGATCCATCAGTAATATCTACATAAATTATTCCTAATGCTGGAGTGTATGGAGAATCTGATCTATCATTAAAAGTAGTTTCATTAATATACTTACCTTCTAGTACATTAATTGCTTTACTTGGAATTTGAGATTCTACCAATTTTCCATTAGAATCCAGAGTAGCAATACCATCAGGTTGAGCTAATGAATCATTTAATTCATTAGTTAGTTCTTTAACTGAATCTAAATCAGATTGTGCTGCTTTAGAATTCAATTCATCTGTTAAACCACTAATATCTGCAATTTCAATTACTACTTCTCCAGACTTTCCATTAACAGATTTTACTGCATCTACATTATCTACCTTAGCCCAATTTCCACCGTTATTAATTACCCAATCTCCAGGTTCGAAATTTATACCGAATTGAGATCCAGCAATCGAAACAACATAATATTTTCCAGAATTTTCTGGAGAATTATCTGTTAGTTCTGGTGTATTTTTAGAAGCATCCCAAGTTCCTGAATATCTAACATTTCCTAATACTGAATCAGGTAATTGAGAACTAGGAACTTTTCCAGATTCATCAAGTGTAGCAACTCCTTCTGCTATACCCATTTCAGCTCTTTTAACTTGAGCATCATTAGTAACATTACCTAATCCTACCTGTTCTTTTGTTACTTGATGAGGATTAGACTTATCTGCAATATGAGCCTCTACTTTAGAATCTACTGTATCAATATTTCCTTGTAATTCTTCTTTTGCTACATTTACGGCTTCATCTACTATATCTTTAATCGAAGTATTTTCATCAATACCTTCAGAAAGAGTATCTAATTTCTTCTTATCTTCCTTAGACATAGTACCATTAGCTTCCTGTGTAGCTGTAGGTAAATTTGTAGTTGCTAATTCAGTAAAATCTTTAGAAGTTAGATCATAACTCCAACTATTAGAATCAGCAAATATTTCCCCATAGTAAGTATAAGTTCTCCATACTCCTGTAGTATCTAAAAATTTACACTTAACTCCAGGTACTCTATATTTAGAATCAGCATAACTATCTAATTTAGATACGGCTAATTGAATAGTCCACTGATCTTTATTATCTCCTTGTCCCTCTCCTGGGAAAAGAGATGTAACATTATATACTATATCCGAATGCTCTTGTAATTTCTTCAATGCATCTAATGTAGCAGTAGAAATCGGCTTATCCATATCAGATGTATTATCTACATTTCCTAAGCCAACCTGTTCTTTAGTAACATTATGAGGATTTTCAGTATTAGAAGTATGAGCTTCCAAATCTACCTGAGAAGCTTTAGAATCTAATTCATCTCTTAAATCTGGAATATCTTCAATAACTAATTCTACTATTCCATCTTTACCATTAACAGATTTTACTGCATCTACATTATCTACCTTAGACCAAGATCCATTACTATTAATTACCCAATCTCCTGCGTCAAAATCAAATCCAAATTGAGATCCTGGAACATCAACGATATAGTAATGTCCATTATCTTCTTCATTTCCTTCTACTAGTTCAGGAGTATTTGTAGAAGCGTTCCAAGTACCCATAAACTTAACATTTCCTAATACAGAATCAGGAAGTTGTGAATCTGGTACTTTTCCATTATCATCAAGGGTAGCAACACCATTAGCAACTCCCATCTCAGAGCGCTTAACTTGAGCATCGTCTGTAACATTTCCAAGGCCAATGTCAGTTTTATTTAAGACAGGATTTTCAGATATCTTATAACCATTAACAGTATAATTATCTATTACTTCTTTAGTATCTCCTACAATTTCGTTAATCTTATCTACTATAGAAACGCCTTCTTCTATACCTTCGGAAAGAGTATCTAATTTCTTCTTATCTTCCTTAGACATAGTACCGTTAGCCTCTTGTGTAGCGGTAGGTAAATCTACAGTTGCTAATTCAGTAAAATCTTTAGAAGTTAGATCATATTTCCAAGAACTTACGTCAGTAAATACTTCTCCATAGAAAGTATAAGTTCTCCACTTTCCATCCTCAGTTATTAATTTAATCTTAACTCCTGGAACTTTGTATTTACTATCAATTGTACCACTTAGTCTAGATATTGCGGATTGTAAATTCCATTGATCTTTATTATCTCCTTGTCCTTCTCCTGGAAAGAGATCAACTATATTAAATAATACTTCAGTATGTGAAATTAATTCATCTAAAGCTTCTTGAGTAGCAGTAGATATAGGTTTATCCATATCAGAAGTATTATCTACGTTTCCAAGACCAACATCTTCTTTATTTAAGACAGGATTTTCAGATATCTTATAACCATTAACAGTATAATTATCTATTACTTCTTTAGTATCTTCTACGATTTCATTAATCTTATCTACTATAGAAACACCTTCCTCTATGCCTTCAGAAAGAGTATCGAATTTTTTCTTATCTTCCTTAGACATAGTACCATTAGCTTCTTGTGTGGCTGTAGGTAAATTTGTTGTAGCTAATTCAATAAAATCTTTAGAAGTTAGATCATAGTTCCATTTAGATTCATCTAATATTTCGGAAGATTCTCCATAGAAAGTATAAGTTCTCCACTTATCTTCATTAGATAAAAATTTTATTTTAATACCTGCTAATCTTTCTTCATCTGATAATAGTGAATCTAATTTAGATATGGCTCTAGTTAAAGTCCATTGATTCTTATTATCTTCCATTCCTTCATTAGGAAAAAGAGTATTGATATTATAGAGATATTCTGTATGAGATTGCATTTCATCTAGATCAGACTTATACTCTTCTCTTACTTTATTATCTCCTGCATCAATGGCTTCTTGAACCCCGCTTAATTTTAGCCCGTTTTCAGATAAACTTAAAAAATCTTCACTACTTTCGTCTCTAAGTATTCCAATAGTAGGATCATTTTTTGTTCCTTCTATAATAATACCCTTTCCTTCTGTAGCGGTGATGCTATGAACTGTATTTTCATTTAATGAATCTATCTGATCTTTTAACTCTTTTCCTTGAGATGCTCCTAATACTTGTTCAGATTCACCTCCTTCTAAAGAATTAATTATATCAGTTTTCTTTACATATAATTTTTCAGCATCTTCCTTCTTAAGATACGGCTCTAATTCGATACCTAAATCATATTCTCCTAACTTTTCCCAAGCTCTAGATTCAAATCCAGCCTCATCATAGACAGTAGTAAGAATATATTCTATATATTTTTGATTCTCTCCTTCATTTTCTGTTTTTCTTAAGACATATATCTTATTAAACTTTGCTTCTTTTAAAGGAGGAAGTTCATCAACAAATATAAAAATTTCAGTATCCAACGTACAAGAAATGATATTATCTTCTGAAATATTAATTCCTGTACCGGCTGTTAACTTATCTTGTTTTTTCTTTAATTCTTCTTGTAATTGATCTTCGGTAACATATTCACCTAAAGAGGATTTCCAACCCTCTCCTGAATGACGATTATCCCAACTAATTAATTTATAATTAGATGCTTCACTAACTACATACCATTCTTGACCAATTGCATCATCTCCAGTATTATCTCCACTATCAGACAATATACAATCTGGTATTTTATATAAAGCTTCTAGAGATGATACGGTTTTGTGTCCTGAGATTTCTATAGCTCTCGCAATCCCATAACTTTTAGGATTATTAGACACTAATCTATCTGCAAATTTTAATGCCATTGTATTTATATTTATTTAAATTCTATAGTAACATTAGTAAATACTCCTGGATGATTTGTAATATATACTTTATAATCAATTCCAATTCCAGCTGCATTGATAACTTCTATTGAGTTTTCAAATTTATGAAAAGCTCCTAAAATTGGAAAACCATCCTGATAAATACCTTTCAAGTCACCTAAAGAATCTGGAAAGGCTATTAAATAATACTCATCTTCATCTGTAGTTACACCTTCTACTTTAGTTTCTAAGTTTCCTTCTAAAATTAGTTTAGTATCAGATAAAGATCTAATATCATATTCAACTATATCTTTTTCAGATCCTTTATGTAAAGTTCCGTAATATATTCTATCAGCAAAAGATACTTTTCTCTTATCTTCAGTTACATCTATTTTCCCATTACTATAAATTACATCTTCTCCTCTAACCATAAATCCAGTTTTAGGAGCTTCAAGTTTAACTAAAAACTCTGTATCTTCAGTAACATATGTAGATGTAAACATAGAAGACTCTACCCCACTAGTAGTTAATTCTTTCCAAGTTGAATCTTCCGATATGCTAATTGGATCTTTTTTCCCTTCTTCAGATTTCCAAGAATACACTCCTTTAAATACTACTTTATAACCCTTTTCTATAATTGGATTATCTCTATCAGGACTTGGATATATTGAAATAGGTTTAAATGAATTATTATAAAATTCCCAAGAACAACTAATTTTAGGAACTACTAATTCTTTATTTTCATCCAATAAACTATCTAAATTATCTACTATCTCTAGTAATGATTTAGAAGTACTTTCTACTGCTGATGTAAATACTAAAGTATCGTTATTAAGAGTAATTACTTCTTTATAATATTTTCCTTTAAATATCCACTCAATAGTAAGAATATGTTTACATTGATATTCACATTCTATAGTACATGCAGAAGCTGTTACAGGAACTATTCCTCTTCCTTCATTTACCTTCATTGCTACTATAGACGCAGATAATTTCAATGATTCACAAAGTTTCTTAAATTCATCTGCTCCTCCAAAAACTTCAGAAATTTCTTCACTAGTACTTTCGCTAGTTAATTCTGAGGTCTTTAATGGAAGTAATAAAACTTTACTATTTATTAAATTTAATACTTCATTTTCAGACAATGCAAAAAAAGTACCAGCAGTCCAAATCTGTCTAGTCTCTTTTATATACACTATAGATGATTCAGGAATTGCTCCTGCAGATAGATCTAATTCAAAGCTTTCAATTAAATCATAAACTCTAAAGAAATTACCCCAAAATAAATCTACTCTAGGATCTCTTAAATCTATAATATTTCCAGCGGAATTTTTTGCCCAAATACTTTCATAACCTTCAAATAATCCTAAACCAAGTTCTCCAACCTCTAATTGTTCTGGTTTAGGCATTTTTCCTTCTTCTATAGAATTCTTTAATATAATAATAGAAGGAAGAGGAAGCTGGGTATTATCCACTACATTTTTTAATTCTTCACTATTATTCATTTCCTAAGACATTTAGTACATTCAGGAATATCATTATTTACTCTCCATCCTGTATTCGTTACATCATTATAATTATAATAAGAATAACTTTCATCTTCGGGATAAACCCCGGAAGTCCAATTTTCAAAGTCTGATACACTTTGTCCAGGAGAACATTCATCTCCACATGGACATTCATTTATCGGATTTTGATATAAAAGATTTTGATATTGAAACTTTATTCTAACTAATAAAGCTGTAATTACATTACTCCAAGAATAGATAAATCTATCTTGATTATATGGAATTTCTTCATTATCTACATAAATCTCTCCATTATCTATTCCTAACTCTCTTCTAAGATCATCAACATCCCCGTATATAATCTTTGTTTCTCCATGTTCCTTAATATCAAATATCTCTTGAATACTTACTTTAATATCTGAACCTTCTGGGAGTAAAGTTAATCTTTTACTTATATAGTCTAAAGTATAAGTAATGTATGGTGCTAATTCACATCTTAAAGAATAATCTATTTGTGATATTCCTAAGACAGATTTAATATTTTGAAGAGCTACTTTGTAAATGATATATCCATTTTTATCATTCCATTTCATATTAATCTTTTACTTCAAAAATAGTAACACCATTAATCATTATTTTAACCAATGATTTTGTTTCTGGATTTAAGAAAAAGTATAATCTATCCTTTTCAAATTGAAGAATACTGCTAGCATCAGTTACCACATCAATTCCTTTACAACTTTCTGATTGCATTATTTTATCAGAAACTGAAATTTGAATACCCTTTTTTGTATTTCCATAACAATCAGAGTTACAAGTAGCATCTGCAATTCTAATACCATCTCCTTCTAATATTTCAGAAGGACTTATTGCATTTGTATATAAATCTGAAATAGCGTTTTCAATCTTATTAAGATTAGCTGCATTAACTGGAGTTTTATTATCAATCCAGGTTGTTTTTATGTAATTATTTTTCATAATTTTATATTATAATTATTTACCACTCTCCTCCATCAATTATATCAAATGGAGCAGACCAATTATCTTCGTTTATCCAATTTTCCTCGTCAGTATTAGCACCTTTATAAATAAACTCTAGAAAATTTCCTTCAGATCCTAAAAATCTTATTTTCATACCTAATCTTCTTCTAGACTCGGGAACTAATAATACAGCGGTACTTAAATTAAACTTTCTTGAGAAATCATTAGCTTCGGAATTAATATTACAGAAATCCTTTATTATCTCATTTATATAATTTACACCAGAATTAGCTGTATTATTTACAGAGTTGAAATCCTGATGTGATAAAGAATCTCCTAATTTCTTCATTCCTACACCAGACGTATTTAATAAATCCATAATTATTTAAGTTTCATTAGATCTAGATTATAGTCACCAAAGACATTTCCACTAACTTTTCCAGAATCTATTAATTTCTTGAGAGCATTTGGAATAGGATGATTTAATCTGCCAAGAAATGGAGAATAATTTTTTCCAGATGACTTCCCAACTTTTAATCTTATATCTTTAGGACTTCTTACTTTTTTCATTAGAATGTTCCTCCATAAATCTTATTTACTCTAATAGCATCTATATCTTTATCATAAACTAGACTATTATCGTCAAGTTTAACATCTGCTTTTAGAATTTTTTTACTTTCTGTTGGTCCAGGAGAAAGAGTAAAATCAATAGTTCCAGAATCTTCAAATATAATTCCTAAACCATCTGCAGTAGTACCTCCAGTCTTAATCCATTCTCCTCCTATCATCGTATAAGTAATAGATGTAGTTCCATCATATGATGTTAAAATTACTACATCGCCATTTTTTGGTTTCTCACCAAATAATGCTATTAATATACACTCAGCATCAGATTGATCTTCAGACTGTTTCTTTGCCGTAAATATTCTAGGTTGATTACAACATAAAAAACTATCTGATACTATCTCAAAATCACCAAGATCAGCGCTTTTATAAATAGCTAAGATAATACAAACTTCTTCATTTTCATTATAATATCTAACTGCTACTAATTCAGCGTATTGTCTACTTGAACAACTTAGAGCCTTTAACGCTTCTTCTCGACTTGAATAAATACATTCAAATCTAGTTAACTGTCCTTGTGCCATATTATATATTTATTTTTTATCTAGAATGTCCCCATTAAAATTAACATCGATATCAGATATATCATCAACATCTTTAGTAATATCTTCTACCGTAGCTCCAACAATTCGAACAATTCTATTAGTTATTACATTTCCGTTTTCATCGATAATTGCTATACCATTTACATTATTTAACCAAGATGGATTAGTATCAACTCCATGCCCACATACAGTTTGACCTGCTAAAAATTCTCCACAAGCAGATTTAAACTTACTTATTACATTAAGCTCTACTACTTCTAGGTCTTTCCATGTAAATATTTTTCCGGGATATTCAACTAGCTCAATAACTGTTATAGTCTTCCCATCTAAAGATATTCTAAAAAATATATCTTTTATAGTAAGCAATTCATTTACTCCACTAAAACACCCGAAAAAATTACTAATCGGCATTGATTTTACTTTAACTTTCGCACCAATTAGTTGTTCATATTCCCAAACTCCGGATGGGCTTACTATTCTTGCATTTTTACAACTATTTAACATCTTAATCTATTCCTTTAGCTAGCGAATCTACATGGTTATTCCAATATATGTCTGGATTAACTCCATCAAACTTTTGATGTCCTTTTACCCATTCATAACTTAGTCTACCTTGTAAACCCTGTTTCATTATTTCTTTATCTATTTCGCTCTTTATTTTAGCAATATAAGGTTCTTTAATTCTCCATTTTCCCGTCATCCATTCCTTTACTCCTAAGTAATCTGCATGAATTACTACCTTATCTAATGGACCCCAAAATTTAGAGAATTCTCTAAGAGCAAATAATACTCCTACTAACTCAGCACTAGGATTACTACATTTAGATGCTCCAAAATTATCGTACATATAATCTTGTTTTAATTCGTTAGAAAATTTTCCGAGTATAGTTCCCATTCCAGGACCAGATAAATTTACTATAACACCTCCAACACCTAAACGACCATTATTTTGTTTATCTAAATGAGATCCATCTGTATAAACATCAAATTGTTTCATATATCAATATTTTTATTAAGAGATCTATATTCTAATGGATCTAAATCTAGACTAAAGTCATTAAAAACCCAATCTCTAAAATCTTTAGTACCAATTACACTAATATTCCCTAAAACATCTAATAGTTCATCTCCATTAATAGATGATAAATTTGGTTCAAGATAGCAAACGAATTTAGTCATTAGATATCCAAAATTATTAAATTTATCATCTTCATAATTTACACTATGATATAAAATTTCATCACCTGAATGACAATTTAAAGCAGAGAATAAATAAATCCATTTTGGAGGTATATAAATTGAAGTTCCATTATATAGATATATAATATAATGACCAAATTCTGTAACTCTATATAAAATATAATCAGATACTAAACTATCATTAAAATTCAATATTATTTTTTTGTCTTTTATATCAGAATAATATAGTCTATAGAATTCACTAAAAATTCTCTTAAACCAAGGATCAGTTACTACTTTCATAATAATGTATATAAGTTTATTAATCCAAGACCACTAAGAATTATAGTATTATTATCTTCTAATATTAAATATCCTGATTTATCACACTGATTTTTATAATCTAGAATATCTAAAAATTCTAATAAATCAGAATTTAAATAAAATGTTATAGATACAATCCCACTATCAAATGCAAATGAACAAATAATAGAATATGGGTTTATATCATAGCTACTAAGTCTTTTTTCTATTTCATCTTGAATTTCTATTTCTCTAGGAACTTTCATAATATTAACTCAGTAACTCTATCATCTAGAATCTTCATATTATTTAATATACTAGATAATATAGATCTATGACAATTCTTATCATCTGATCCATATCCCATTAAAACTACTCCTTTAGCATCAGATAGATTAGCTAAATAATTTAATCTATCTATTATACTAACAAAATTAACTTCAGACATTTCTATAACATACCTCTTAGAGAATTCCTCAAAACTTATTAAATTATCTCTTCTTTCTCTAAATAATTCATTACTAGGAGCTAATTCTCTCATGTGAATTGCTGTTCCAGAATACTTTCCTATTAAATTTGAATTTCCTATATTTCTAATAATAAATATAGGTAAATATCCATACTCTGGAAGAACTTTTAATGTCATTGGAGACACAAAAGATGTTTTTACTTGTAATTGGTAACTCATTTTTCTATAAATTTTTTAATTAATAATTTCTTCTATTTTCCTCCAAATTTCTTATTCGCCGTTCGAAACCCTGATTTTCCGGAAAAATTAGAAGATGATTTTTTATTAAATTTTCTATCTGAATTTTTATAAGATTCTGAAAATCCAGAAGAATTAGATTTTTTAGACGATATTAATCCAGAAGTTCCTCCAAAACGTTGACTACTTATAGTAAATCCAGAAGGAGCTGTTTGTAATCTTTTTATTAAATTAACATTACTTTCTACCATACTCTTTACAGTATAAGAATCTAAGTGATAAGATATCTCTGGATAATCTAAAATATCACCTTGTAATAACCCAGCAGAATTTAAAAAAATTGAAAGATTAACTAAAGCCTCTGTTAAATTACTAGATACTAATAATGTATCAGTAGTCGGCTCGTATACCTGAAAATTCTGATTATCCTTGTTATAATTTATTACTACTTCTACCATAATATCTTTTATTTAGATATAGCTATAGTGCCAAAGATAACTGCTACTAAACCTAAAGCACTAGTCCATACTGTCTTTTTTATCTTTTCTTTTTTTAATGTTTTTTCTAAATTATTTATAGATTCAGTATAGTATTCATTCTGCTTATTAATTATACTAGTTTGATTAACTATTATAGAATCTCTTTCTGACTTAACTATAGAGTCATTTTTAATAATTTTATTTTGAAGATTTATTATTTTTTTAGAATCTTCAAGATCAATAATAATTGAATTTATAGTTTTTAAATTATTGGGAGAAATTACTATCATAGTATCCCCCTTATGCTCTATTATCTCTTGAGCTCTTACACTTAGTGAAGGCAATAGAGATAACAAGAGACAATAGATTAATCTTTTCATAAAATTTATATTAAAAAATAAAAAACTTAGAGAACTTGATTAATAAGTAAGTTCTCTAAGTTATATTTAATTATTATACTTACTCTCAAATTCTCTAAGTTTAGATCTTAAAAATTCCACCCCTTGTGTAGTGGGTAAATTTCTAATACTATCAACTTTATAGATTCGAGTAGTATCAATTTTTCTGATACTATCTCTGAGATAATCTATAACACTATCTCTCTTAAGAATCACCTTCTTAAGAGAATCTATCTTATCTTTCTCTGGTTTAATAACCTCAATAGGTACATTTACAGAAGGAGTCTGGGAATTCTCCTCTTTAAATAAAAAATATCCCAGACACCATCCTATTGATATACTTATAAAAGTAATTAAAATAGATTTAATTAACTCCTTTACCTTCATTTTCAGTTACAAATATACCGATTCGATACTCGATATCATCTTCTTTTTTATAATTAACATACTGATGAAATATTCTATAATATCCATCATTCTCTCTTTGAATAAGATGTGCATCCCATCCATGAGTAGTTGTTAATTTATCTATTAGATCTTGTAATCTAGATATTTTAGGAGCATACTCTTTTAATACTTCTATATCTTGAGAAGGATCCATAAACTCTTTTAATTTTGCAAGTTCTTTATTGGATTCTTCCTCATTCATAATATCACTAGTAAACTCAGTTAATTTATATTGCTTAATATCACTAGTACTTTTAATAGTATTTAGAAACTGTCCTGCTATTTTTTTACTAGAAATCTCAGCAATAACAGCATTATATTCATCCTTAGAGGATATGATATTTCTCATATCCTCTAATACTTTCATAGATGTTGTAATGCCTAAACTAACAAATACTCCAAATGGTTTAACAAATGTATTTCCATCAACTGAATTTACATAAAATGTTTTAAATGCTGGTTGATAAAATACTTCAACCAGTGAATGAATTTTATCTCTATTTATGTTTCCATTAGTAGCCATAACTATTTTTAAAATTTTTTACTTTGAAATATTTAAAATTTTGATTATAATTACTAGAGCCATAATTAAATCCATACATAGTATATTCCGGCATCTTAGACTCTTCTTCATGCCATTCTTCCAAGTAATCTTCAAAATCCGAGATAAGAATCAATATAGCTTCTGGTCCATAATTATCTCTAAAGTATTTTATACCTCTAGCCATTCTTGTTCCACCTCCCATAGATATACGAGGAACACCTTTTCTTGGATTAATATTCTTTATGTGCTCACCTAAACAAGTAGACCAAGATATAATATTGTAAGTAAGACCTCTTCCAAGTCGTTTCATCTTATTAGCAATAGTATTAAGTATTCTGTCCACAAGTCTAGTATCCATAGATCCTGACACATCTATTAAAAATACAATAGTAGGATCATTTGAGATAGTAACTTTTCTTCTAATAGTTGGAGTAATAACACTTCTATTAATCCCCCTATTATACATATACATTAAATCTTTTTTTGTATCTACTTTTACTACTCTAGATTTATAGTTCAACATAACTTCATCTAGAGCCATATCTACTTCATCAGTATCAGTTACTGTTCTAGTAGCATCTGGACCACCCGAGTTTCCACATCCAATTCCACCACCGGAACGAATTTGTCCTAGCTCTCTCTTTTTATCTGCATCATCTCTAGAATCTGTTCCGTGGTCTCTGTGAGTTCCTCCTTTATTATTTCCATTAGGATCTAACTCATTTGTTCCAGAATCTCTATTCCCTTTATATGGACAATCTCTAGGTGTTTTTTGTCCTTGACCATTACCATTTCCAGAACCAGAAGACATACCCATTTCTTCCATCAAATCGGATAGTCCTTGCATTCCTCCTCCTTGAGAAGAACCTCCATCTCCACTGCCACCTAATGCATTCTGTACATCTTCGGCAGTTATATCAGAAGTATCTCCATTTCCTCCATTTTTAATTGATACCAACATCTTAACAAATTGATCCAAATGCATGATAATCAACATAAGATATTCCGAATAAGAACGTTCTTTTGGAAATGGTGTAGGATCTGGTAATGCATTATCTAGATGATATCTCTCTGGGACAATTAATTTAATTTTTGTCTCGTTCTCCATTTTCTTAAGAGCCTCATCTATCTGTTTCTTTACTTCTTCATCATCAGTGTGATCTCTCTGATATCTAAGTAATTCTGCTTGATAATCTGGAAGTTTTTCTGAAATATCTTTTTCCATTTCTTCAATATCATCTTTAGATAATATCTTAGAATTTACTTCCATATCCATAGCTATATTATGAATACTGTGATTTAATACAGGATCATCAATTACTCTTTCAATAAGTTTATCCGCAAAATCAATTCCACACTCTTTATTAATTCTATCTATAAGCTCTCCTCTATGATCTCTAAAAGCATTACAGATCTGAACATCTAATTCTTCATGAATTCCATCCAAGTGACCTAAATATATATGACCGTACTCATGCATAAGTACTCTAAAGTCTGTTCTTGGAATCCCTATCTCAGAACATACTATCTTATATGTAACATATCCAGTAGAATCATCTTTATATTTATAACAATATCCTAACTCTGGATTATCTGGATTAAATGGTTTTTCTGTATTAACCATTAATAAGTTTCCAAATCTACAATAAGTGTTGTCTACAAATCTTTTTATAAACTCTAATTCTGATTGAGTTCTCATAATTTTAAATTTTTTTAAATTGTTCTTAATGAAAAAACCTTAGAGATTCATATAAATCAAACTATATTCTCTCTAAGGTTATATGCTATCTATTTAACTATATTTTATTTAAAACCTCTAATTTCAGGTACTATAGATGCAAGAGCTGGATCTTCCTGCAAAATAATCTTACGGAATGATTTCAATCTAAATCCAGCTACCTTTAAGTCTTCTTGAGTAGACTTAAGTGTAGATACTGAATTATCTTTATTTCCATAACCTTTAGTAGAATCCATAACTAATTCTTGCATTGATGTCATAAGATCTGCTAAAACATTCCAATAAGTAACATAACCAATGAAAGTATCTGAAGATATTTTATCTAAGAACTTATCTGTTGGTGCCATCTTAATCTTACTGATACTAGATCCAGAAGTTTTACAAATCTTAAACATCTTCTCAATACATTCAGGATCAATTGGACGTTCAATAGAATTAATTTCCTTATCTCCCTTCAACTCAGAAAGCTTATTAATAATAGCCTGCATTTCAGGGATTTGGAACTGAGTCTTTCCGTCTACTATGTCATTAAAGAATTTAGTATATTTAGGCAACTTATCATTCTTCATCTTCTCAATATCATTAACAATATTGACCATAGTATCATAAAACTCTTTTGAAATTGGAGTTTTAATAATATTCTTAGAGGATTTATCTCTAGAAATACCAATTCCACAAAGACCATCAATCATATTTCTATAATTATCACTAGTAATACCAGCTTTTCCAAAACACTTGAAAGAAGCTATAGTTACATCTCTAAGATAATTAAGAGTTCTGAATGTAACGAATCCATAAAGTTTAGTTTCATTCTCTGCATCTGAATATAATCCTTGAAGATCTGTAATAGCCAAATCTACTACCTTAGATCCAGAAGTCATAAGAGATTTTGCGGTCATCTTAATACCTCGTTCGATATATTCACCAATTTTATTATACTGATCTTCTGAAATATCTTGTTCTTGAGCATCCAATTTCTTCATAATCTTTCTCAAGTTTTCCATATAATTATTTGTCTTTCCTTCAGAAGATGCTATAGCTCCTTCATACTTACACAAAAATGTATCCAAATCGTTATAATCAGGAGTTATATTAAATATCATAAAACGGTTCATCAATGGAGGAAGCATCTGCATTGAATTAGAAAGATTCTGTGCATAGTTACCTGCAGATACAATCAATGTATTCTCAGGTAATTTTTCACTTCCTACCTTACGTTCAAAAACTAAGTGTAACAACGCAGACTGAACGTACTCGTTTGCAGTTGTAATTTCATCCAAAAATAACAAACTTTTACCACCTTTTTCTGCAATATTGCGAATTTCAGTATACCATGATGGGCGAAGATGTTTAGTAGTTTTTGATTCTGGATTATCGTTATCTACTACATCATATCCCATTACTTCTTCAGCAGTAGTACTATTACCTCTAAGAAGTATAAGATTATATCCTCTAACCTCAGCAAACATTTCTACTGATGTTGATTTACCCAAACCTGGATTAGACATAATCAATACAGGTACTTTACTAATTTCGCTAACTTTTAATGCTGTAAAAATTTGAACATTAATAGAATCATTTTTCTTTGCCATTTTTCTAATGTTTTAAATTTGTGAATTTTATATATAATTTACTTCTTAAATAATGAGAGCCAATAACTTGATTAGCTCTCATTATTTAGATTTTCAAGGGTTTTAAAATGCGTTTTTATCTGCATTATCAATATTATTAGATATACTATTTTTATTATTGCAATTCAATATACTTTTTCTAAGTTCTGATTCCAAATAAGTATAAACATCTTCATGAATATTTTCACTAGTATAATTATACAATGGACCATCATACATTATTCCTCCTCCAGTATGAGGATCAATAGATATACCATTATTCCCATAATTTCCAGGAACCTTCCTAATCAATTCTTTCCTTATCTCATTAATTTCTTTCCTAAGATCAGATACTTCTTTCTTTAAATCAAGTATTTCTTTATCTCTTTCATCAATCTTTATTAATAGTTCTGGATCATCAATTATATTTTCTAAGTGTCCCCTAAGAAGATTCAGAATAATATCTAAAGTGTCTTTATCTAATTCTAATAATTTTGTTAATATATCTTTTTTAAAATCATCAGATAATTCTATTCTACTTTGTAAATCATCCACGTCACTCCAAATGGGAGTTTTACTAAACGAAGAGCTTGTTGAAGTAATAGAACTATTAAATAGATTCTTACTACTACTATAACCATACATTGGAGTAGATCCACTATATCCAATTACATCTTTACTAATAGTATTAATAGCAGCAGCAGATAATAAATCTGAAGAAATTGTATAATCTCCTACACTCACATTTGCAGAATTCAAAGAACTAATATCTGCAGAAATATTACTATTAACATCAATTGTTTTAAAGTCTTCTTCCATAATCATAATTATTTATTAAGTTTATATAATTCATTAATATCTAAACATTTATATAATACGTTCTCTAACGAGGATGTTAAAGAACAGTGATAGTGACCAAAAAACCATCTACTACATCTTATATTTCTAAAAATATAATCTAAATAATTTCTATCTTCTAAAATATTATTATAAACCTCTTCCGTCATATTACTATCTCTAGTAATCACAGGAAGAAAACTAATTGGAGCCTCATGAGATACTATAATATCTACTTTATTAGGAAGATCTCTATATTTCTTTATTGGTCTTTCATCTTCCCACCAAATTCTTTTAGATGATCCATACTTTTCCATCTTAGAGTTATAGTCTAATCTAAATTTCATATCAATACTCTGAGCCCCTCCTATTGGATAGATAGTTTTTCCAGATAACTCCATAATTTCATGATCCGGAACATACTTAATTCTTGGATAATTATAATAGTCATTATTAAAGTATTCTAATGAATCATGATTTCCTCTTATAGCAAAAATTTCTATATTATTTTTTTCTAATTTTGGTTCTATCTTCTTATATATATCATCATAATAAGATTTTTTATTAAATCCATCAAAACCAAAATCGCCACATACAATAATATTAGCATCAGTTATATCATATCTATTTATAATATTCCATAAATTAGTTTTAATTTCTCCATGCCAATCCGAAGAAAAATATAAATCTCGTTCTTGTCTACTTTTCATAAAAATGATGTTAATTTAAATTCATTAATTACATATGAGATAGAAAAATTGTATAATAAATAATCATATTGAGAATTCCACATTCTTTTTTCTAAATCTTTTATTAATAACTCAACCGTTATCAGAATTAAAAAATTTATCTAAAAATTCTTTAAATTTAATAGAATCATACCCAGAAAATTCACTAAGTAAATTTTGAATAATATAAAAATTAGATTTATTTTGATTTTCTTTATCCTTAGATAAATTCAAAATCTTTTTAAATTTTATATTCAATAAATCCTGATTATTCTGTATTTTTTCAGGAAACTCTATCAAAGGAAATAATCTTATAGTAGATAAATTAAACTCATCATAAAGATATGAATCCCTAATTGAATCTTTTTTTATTTGAAGACTAGTCTTTTGATGAAATTTTTTAGAATCAGCTTCTAAAATTAATCCACCACTAAGAATAAAATCTACATATATTACTTTTCGATAAAAAACTCATCGTCATCAGTTATGTCATTAGCAATACATAAAGATTCCCACTTTTCTCTATTAGAAATCACTATTGGATATTCACTTAAATACTTAATTTTAAATCTATCCAATAAATTTTCTAAAAGAAGTTCATTATTATTTTTTTTCTCTTTTAGTTAATTGAGAATTCCTCCTAGAAACGATATTGCATTTAATCATGTTTTTATAAACAATTATAGGAATTGGTAAATAAAAATCATTTGATTTACTAGATACTATATCGAAATTAAACGAGAGTACATCTGAAAGTAATAATATTTCGCTAAAATATTTATTAATTTTTTCTAAATTCTTTTCATAATTATTCATAGTATTATTTTTATAAAGTACGACACAACTACATACTTTTTATTACACTATTAAGTATTTACCCTGATTATCACCGCGTTTTAAACCTTAAAATCCTTATAAATGAACTATGTTTAATTTAAAATTAATAATTTATGATTAGTACTTTTATTTTAATCGGAATTATTGTTCTGATTCTAGTAGTTATTGTGTTAGTTTCTTATGTAAAAGCACCTCCAAGTCAAGCTTTTATAATCTCAGGTTTAAACAAAAATCCTAGAGTTCTTATCGGTAAAGGAGGATTTAGATTGCCATTCTTTGAACGATTAGATAAAATCTATCTAGGACAAATTACTGTAGATATAAAAACGGAAACTTCTGTTCCAACTAATGACTTTATTAATGTAGATGTAGATGCAGTAGCAAAAATTAGAGTAAAACCTACAGATGAAGGAATTAGATTAGCTGGAAAAAACTTCCTTAATATGAAACCTTTAGATATTGCAAATCAATTGCAAGATTCTCTTCAAGGAAATATGAGGGAAATTATAGGAACTCTTGAACTTAAAGAACTTAATACTAATAGAGATGGATTCTCTGATCAGGTAATGGAAAAAGCTGCTCCTGATATGGAAAAATTAGGTATTGAGATATTATCCTGTAATATTCAAAATATTACAGATAGAGAAGGGTTAATAAAAGATTTAGGTGCTGATAATACTTCTAAAATAAAAAAAGAAGCAGCTATTACTAGAATAACTGCTGAAAAAGAAATTAGCATAAAAAGTAGTCAGGCAAATAAAGAAGCTAATGATTTTAAAGTAGAATCTGAAATGAGGATAGCTGAAAAAAATAATGAACTATCTCTCAAAAAATCAGACTTAAAACTAAAGGAAGATGCTAAAAAAGCAGAAGCTGATACCGCTTATGAGATACAAAAACAAGAACAGCAAAAAATAATTAATACTAAATCTGTTGAAGCTGAAATTGAAAAAACGAAGAAACAACAGATTCTTAGTCAAGAACAAATTATAATTCGTGAAAATGAATTAAAAGCTGAAATAAATAAAAAGGTAGAAGCTGAAAAATATAAAACCGAAAAAGAATCTGAGGCAGAAAAGTATAAGACTGAAACTGAAGCAAAAGCAATTCTGGAACAAAGAAAAAGAAATGCTGAGGCTGAAAAATACGAAACAGAACAAAAAGCAGAGGCTATGAAAGCTGAAGCAGATGCCATTAGATACAAATTAATCCAAGAGGCAGAAGGTATAAAAGCAAAAGGTGAAGCAGAAGCTTATGCAATTCAACAAAAAGGTATAGCTGAAGCAGAAGCTATGAAACAAAAAGCAGAAGCTTATAAATTATATAATGGTGCTGCTGTTGCTGAAATGATGATAAAAATACTTCCAGAAATGGCAGCAAATATTGCTAAACCTATGGAATCTATTGATTCTGTAAATATCTATGGTACTAATGGTAATGAGGTTTCTGGAGTAACTGGTAATATTCCAGTAATAGTTAAACAAGTATTTGATACTATGAGTCAAGCTACTGGAGTAGATATGAAAGAAATACTGAAAACTGGTACAATAGAAGCCGCTACCACTAGAAATATTAATATCTCTAAAGATATTGATGAACTAAAGGATAATATTGTAAAATAAATAAAATAGAGGGATAAAATTATCCCTCTATTTTTCTTCTCCTAAAACTCTTATAGATGATAATATATAAAAATAATTAAAATTATGAAAAATTTAAAAAATATTATATTTGTTCATTATGGGACAAATAAAATTAAAGAGAAATTATTTAAAACAATAAAGAATAGAAGAGGGTGGAATAAACCAAGTGGGGGAATATGGGCTTCTCCACTAAATTCTAATCATTCTTGGAGAAAATTTTGTTTGGATGAAAATTTCAATATTGGAACTTTAAAGAAATATATTTTATTTAAAATAAATCCTAATAGTAAAATATACACCATAAATTCTTATCTAGATCTTATTAAGTTGAAAAAGTATTGGATCTATGATAAAAATAGAATGTTTAATGAAGTTATGATAGATTACGAGAAAATGATGAAAGATGGATATGATGGGATATATCTTACTGAAAATGGGGAACATGATACTAGATTTTCTCCATATGACTGTAGTATGAGTGGAAAATTAGATCTGTATGGATGGGACTGTGAGAGTATTGTAATATTTAACGAAAATATTATAAAACAAGTCAAAAGAAAAAGATTAAAACTTTCTAAAAGAAATTATAAGAAACAATCAATAATTATAAATACACAAAAATCAAATAATATTGATAACCCTGATATATTAGAATGGGACAGAAATAAATTAATGAATAATACAATACTTATACCAGGGAAGAACTATAAATCTAAAAAAGCATATTATAGAAATATAGAGAAAGTATTATATGAAACTGAAGACGATCCATCAAGAATAGTAAGATTATATGGAGGAAATTAAAAATAGAAAGAAGAGGAAATTAATCCTCTTCTTTATTTTCTTGTTCTACATAATTATTCACTACTAGTAGATTATTATAAGTTCCTTGATATTCTGGCTTAACTCCTACTAATTCAATTCCATTTACTCTTGTCTTATCTGGTAATGTAACTTTTAATTTCTTAATTTCAAAGTATTCTCCTAGGTCTGTTGCTTTTGGTGTTGCTTTATAATTAATAGAATTATAAAGATTAGTAAGAGTATTTTTAATCTTAGTATTTGGAATTCTAGTACCTATCTTAAAGTTTTTGAATATAGTCATAGTAAGCAATTCCTTACTAAATGCTACTATTCCTAATTCTCTACGAATTTTAGTACTGTTATGTCCTAATGCTCTTAATCTTTCGGGAGATAATGTAGTATAGTAAGATCTAATATTATCATATTCTCCTAATTGATTAAGAATTATGTTTCTTTCTGTATCAGATAATTCATAATTACAAAAGAATCTTAATCTATCATTAGGTGTATCTAATTTGGAAAACTCTTCCATAAATTTAGATATCTCTTGAGAAGATTGAAATAATTTATTATTTTCTATATACTTATTTACTAATATATCTCCAAAATCTTTTCTTATATACTCTAATACTTCAGATTCTACAGTAATCTTATCTCCTAAATCTACTATTAATCTATTATAGTAATCTTTCATAGTATCTTCTAATGATTCTTTAGGAGATATATTATTTTCTTCTCTATAAAATCCATAAATACTGTATAATATATCTTTTACTTTATTTCTATAGGTTGTATAAACAGTATTACTAGAAGCTCCTTTAGGAAGATTTAATACAATATCTAATCCATTATTCTGAATATCTTCAAAGAAATCTATTATCTCTTCAGAATAATAAAACCATTCTCTTCCATAATCAGGATATAATAGATCTTTAAATTTATACTGTATTCTTTTTTCATGATCTTCAGTACCTCCTAGTACTTCATATAATACCTTACAAGTAGGATTATGAAGTTTATAGGAAATATATCTCTTATCTTTTTTAAAATCTTCAGTATATCCTATTTTTAATAATTGAAAATAAGAGATAGTATCTCCTACTCTGTTATAACCACTTGATTCAATTAAATATATCATTGTTATTTTGATCTTTAAGTTTATTTTCTTGTTCTACATAATTATTTGCTACTAGTAGATTATTATAAAAGAATTGATATTCTGATTTTATAGAAACAATATTCATTGCTTTCACAACTCTTTTAGTTCCATCACTTAATGTCTCCGTTAATTTTGTTTCCTTAGTATCAAAATATTCATTAAGATCAGTAGCCTTCGGAGTTGCTTTATAATTTATAGAATTATATAATTGTCCTAACTTAATCTTCGCATTTGCAGTACTAACTCTATCTCCTACCTTAAAATTTTGAAATATAGTTCTAACCAGTAGTTCTTTACTAAATACTACTATTCCTAATTCTCTTTCAATATAAGTTCTATTATAATTTAATGCCCTAAGTCTTTCTGGTTTTAGAGTTAAGTAGTAAGATCTAATATTATCATGTTCTCCAATCTGTTCTAAAGCAATACTTCTTGCTTCATCTGACATATCATATTCACAGAGAAGTCTTAGTTTTTCTTTAAATGTTCCTAATTGATCATATTTATAGAAAAATGCCTCAACTTCTTGATTTACTGAATATCCTATATCTAATCTCTCATTTATAGTACTAAATACTGTAAAACGATCTGCATAATCATACTGTTGAATCTCAAATACTCTAAGATCATTTATTTTAACTAAATTATTAAATATTGGAAATAATCCAGTACCACCATGAGTATTTACAGAAATATAATTATCCTTATAATGCTTAAGTTCAGCTACATCTTTGTAAGTAGATGCTACAGCTAATTTATCTTTATCAAGAGCATTATCATAAGTCCTAAGTAAACTATTAGTTACATCTACTTTTCTCTCTATCTCTCTCATAAATTCCTCTTGTGACATCTTCTTATAATCTGCAGTCACTCTATAATAGAACTCAGCACTATTTTTCCAAGGATTTTCAGACTTCCTTTGTCGTCCTAAAATCTGTGGAAGGTCATCACTTATATCTACTGCTAGTGTATCAAGATTAGCATCACTAAATATAAAAGTTCTAGCACAATAACTATCAAAATCTGCTCCTAGATAAACCGTTGAAGTACAGAAGGTAAACATCGGAAAAATCTCTCCTTTATCTACATTAGGAACATGTCCAATCTCAAATGATTTCCCTAGTTTCTTCCTTATCTTTTTCTTATTATCTTCTGTCTTAGCACATAATATTAATACTTGATCAGGACTTAGATTACACTTCTTGATGATACTAATAATATGGTTAACAGAATTCATAAATAAGACTGCCTCTCTAGATTCTATCTCTATTGGAAAACCATTAATAATTCTAGTAGCTCTCTCGAAATTTCCATTAAGATAAGATTGTATAATCTCAACTGCCTTAGTACCTACTGATTTCATAGTTCTCACCTTAAGAGAAGGTTTTATAACTCTAGTAGGATCTTCAGTTAACCAATCGAATTCAATATATGGAAGACCATCAAATTCATCTAACATATTTAAATACTTATCTACCATTGGAGTGGCAGAAACAAATATAGCTGAATGAGATTTTTTTAAATAACCCAAGAATTCATTCTCAGTATTACTTTTAAATCTAGAATCATGTAGGATACTTTGAAACTCATCTACTATTGTATAGAAAGTATCAAATTTTCCTAATGCTATTAAAATATCTTGTACTATCCTATAAGAATCGTATGTTACTAAGATTTTATAAGGTTTACCATAGAAGTCTCTAGTATTAATATAATCTTTAATTTCTCTCATTAATCGATTATATATATCTCTTTTTCTTTGATTAGGATCAATACAATCTTTTAATTTCTCCTCGAACATATTAGAAGATGATTTTTTTGAATTTAAATAAGATGAATCATCTTTACTAATATCTTTATCGATATCTGGATCATTATCCTGTAGCTCATTCTTAACTAAGTAAACATCTCTATCATGCTTACTATACTTACTTTCAAGAAGAACTATACGAGGACTACAAAGGATCGTATTCTCTATCCCATTAATTACTCTTTCTGTAAATCCGCATCCAGGTATTTGTTTGTTTATTATACATTTAGGAGGTAATTTATAGAAAAAGAAGTCTTTCCAATCACTTAAAAATCTAATTCCTCCTGGTACAATCCATGGTTTTAATTTATTTATCATAACTTATATTTATTATAGAATTCATTAAATTGTCCTATTTTTATGAAGTCAAAGGAGTTTCCCTTTAACTCAATTGTAAGAATAATAGGGGAATATATACGCATTTTATCACTTTTATATGGATATTTTTGGTAGTATTCATTATATAGTTTCAAAAAAGAGAAAAAGTGATAAGATAGATTTCCCTTCTCTCCCTCCTTTGAAGGGGAGGGAGAGAATCAATTTTAATAGAATAATTTCTTATAACACTTTATAGGGGTTTCATTCAAGTTTAAAAGGAAAGAGTGAAAGGGCTAACGCCTTTGTCTTCAGAAATAAGGGACAAAAAATAAATAAGTAAGATTAGTTAATCTTACTTATGAAAAAGTTACTATGATAAATCCGATATATAAATATATTAATATACTTAATATATAAAAATCTCTTATTATCTTAGATTCTTTTAAGTACATACCTATATTATTATCATCAATAGAACTTCTTAAATTACATAATGTATTTATTGAACTACTATTCTTTATTAAAACTCCGATTAAAAGAACAGTAAACCAAACTGCTATACCTGGAAATAAAAATAAACCTTCCAGATTATTTATAAATTTTTTCATATATTTAAATTAAAGTTATTGTATTCTTTAAAAGTTTAAAAATTTTATTATATTAATTAATTTTATTAAAATACTAGTAGTGTCCGTATTTATTGAGCCTTTTCTACTATTATACTCTATCTGATTTGTCTAAATTGGTTCAGCAACCAATGATGCATTTCACTCAGATTATCCAACGGTAACCTTAATGAACTTGAAGCTAAATCCATCCGGAAGTTTTGTAGACCCTTCTGGTAATCTGCCTCCCTGCAACTGAGCTACGTACGCAATATCACCTTTAGATAACTTAACGTTAATTCGGTTCATTGGTACTCCCAGAATTGCAGCAGTATCAGCATGTCCAATAGCTGAGGTCAAACCATCCTGTAGAGAATCTATTTCTTCAAAGTTCACTACCGCTGGAAAGTTTATCATCTGCAATGAAAATGCATTTAATAAATATCTTTCCATACATATATAAGGCTTTTAGTTGATAGTAGAAGGAAGAAAAAAAATCCCGCCGCTGCGGGATTAACAATTAAAAATAATAAATCAAACTATCAGTACGGTTTTCACAAAAGATACTGATAATACGAAAGATAAAACCCATAGTACTTTCACAAGTACCTCTTTTTGTTTTTATTTTCACATATATAGGAGTTTCAGTGTTTTATAAAAGGAAAGAAAAAAATTAGCACCATTTTCACAAACAGTGCTAATCATAATTTAATAATGCTTTAGACGACAGTTTTACTAATTGCCTTTAACTATGTCCATTTATAAGGATTTTAAGGATTTAAATTATATAGTTTATAATCCTTATAAATGATAATATTAAGAAATTTATGTTAAGAGAATTAAATAAAATCGAATTTGTTAAAGTTGGGTACTATATAAATACTTTTTCTTCGAGTAATGTAGAATATGGTGTTAATGATTTTTCTAAACTTGAATTAGAGAAATTAAATTTGAAAGATTGTATTACTTTATTTCAAGTAGACGATAATAAAGTAAAGGTTTATTATAATAGTGATATTGTTTTATTAAATCCATATAAACTAGATTTTAAGATTAGTAAAGATGATCCTAATAGTCTACTAGTATCGTTATGTCTTGGGCCAATATCTAATACTGTTAAAGTAATTGATCAAATATTTTATGAAAGAGATATACAGAAGATAGATATAGATATTAAAGATGAGTCAATATTAATAATTCTAAAATAATAAAAATATGCTTAGAGAATTAACAGATATTAATCAAGAAACCCCAGTTGAAGATTTTTTATTATTAATGTATGGAAATAATAGTAATGTGACTAGTGAGTTTAATAATACTGATTGGGAAATTTTTATAATAGTTTTACAAGTTGGAGAAAATTCTATAAATATATTTATTAATGAAAAAGTTTTTGATGAAGTTAGACACTCGTTTAGGGTATATACAGAGGTGTTTAATAGTACATTAGTATTGAGGGCTGCTATTAATAATATTTCTAGAGTATTTAAAATTTATGATAAAATTTTTGATGGAAAAGAAGTGGATAAAGTCTATATAGATGAGAAAAATAGTTCATTATTAATTAACTTAAGAAAATGTTGAAATTATGGTAAATTTTGAGAAAATAGAATTAATAAAAGGAATTTATAATGGAACTGAGAAGATAGAGTTAGAAATTCCAGATATTAAATGGGTATTATGGGATGGTGTTCCTCGTGGCGGAAAAAGAATTAATCATGTAAATTATTGGTCTATATTAAAAGCTTCAGATGATGAAGAAGCAAGATATATTAAAGATAAGTTAAAAAATATTAGAGCATATCATATGTATTCATATGAACTAATTAAAAATAAAATATGGATTTTTGAATTAAATGATGTAGAGAAAATTTATGATATGCAAATGACAACATCACACAATTTATATAATAAGTATTTAAAAGATTTAGTATTTGTTCAGCATACTAAGTATTATAGAATATCTTCAGTATTTAGAATAAAAGAAATAGATCATCCAGATTCAGTAACATTACAAACTGTATCTTTAAATAGTATGTATTGTTTTAATAGATCATATTATAATATCACTACTACAATTAATAATTGTTTACCTAATGTAATAAATGTTTTTAGTATGAATAGTGATATTCAAGTAGAAGTATTTCAAGGTGATATTGCAAAAAAGTGGTGGTACTCTGCATTTAATAAAGCTATATTTAGTTATAGTTTTGATCTAAATTTTAATGAGGGAGATGATATAATTTGGGATGCAGAAATTCCAAATACTTTTGATATGGCAGATTTTTTGGGTTCATGTATAGTAAAAATAGATACAGATAGTGAAGAAGAAGTTCTTGACAATAGTGATGTTTTAAATTCTATAGTAAGTGAAGATAATCCTGACAAGATAAAAGAAATTAAAGAAAAAATTAAAGAGACTGAAGATATTTTAGAAAAGATTTTAAAATTTAATGAACAATTTAAACAGTAATTATATTAAATAGATAGAGAATCAATTTTCTATCTATTTATTATTTTGCTTTTTAAAACCCTAAATAATCTTAGTAATGAAGAAAGAGGAATAAAAACAGTCCTCAATCTCTTATAATTGTATAAAAAGTTTATTGTGTAACATTTAAAAATTTAAAAAAGAAATGAAAGTATTACAATCAAAAGTTTTAGTACAAGTAGATAACGATCAATTACAACAGAAGCTCGGTAATTTTACAGTTCCTGTAGAAGATATTGAGAAAGCTACTGTTATCGAAGTTGGAAATGAAGTTAATAAAGATGGAGAGATTTTAAAACTTGGAGATAAGGTTTATATTTATCCGAAGTCTGGAAAGGAATTTATGGAAAACGGGGAGAAATATCGTGTTATTACTTTAAATGAAATTATTGTAGTATTGTAAAATTTAAAATTATTAGAAAAATGGCAGAAGGAAAAAAAATTATTAAAGGAGCTGAATCACGTGAGAAAGTAATTAGTGGTGTTATAAAGATTGCAGATGCAGTAAAAACAACTATTGGTCCTGCAGGAAAACATGTAGTAATTGCTAATAGTATGACTGGTCCCGAAATTTCTCGAGATGGTAGTATTGTTAGTAAATCTATATCTTTTAAAGATCAAGAAGAAAATATTGGAGCTCAAATTGTTCGTAAAGCAGCTGCAAGTACTGAAGATCAAGCTGGTGATTCAACCTCAACTACAGTAGCTCTTATTGAAGAAATGGTGATTAAAGGTCAAAAAGCAATTCGTACTGGAGCTAATGTAAATGAAATTAAGGATGGTATGAAGAAAGCTCAGAAATGGGTTACTAACTATATTGCTAAGAACTCTATTAAGGTAGATGGTGATCTTAATAAAATTCATAAGGTAGCAACAATTTCTGCTAACAATGATTCTACTATTGGAGATCTAATAGTGTCATGTATGGAAAAAATCGGAACTGATGCAGAAATTCAAGCAGATTATTCTTCTGGTATTGATACGACTATTGATATTGTTCAAGGATTTAAACTTACTAAAGGATGGTCTAGTCCACAGTATGTAAATAGTCCATCTGATGCAAAATGTGTAATGGAGAATCCATACATTATAGTAGTTGGAGAAAATATTAGTAATTTTAATCAAGTAGGTCCTATTATTGAGCCTTTGTGTAAAAGTGGACGGCCTTTCTTGATTGTATGTAATGATATGTCTGATCAAGTAAATGGTATTTTTATTCTTAATACTCTTCAAGGAAATATTCGTTGTTGTGTAGTTAAAGGAGTAGACTTTGGAGATAATAGAAAAAATATTATGGCTGATTTAGCAGTATTTACTGGTGGAACATATTTGGATCCAGAAAATGGAATTTCAATTAATCAGGCTACATTAGAGGATTTTGGTACAGCAAATAAAGTTGTTGTATCTAGAGATTCTTGTATTATCTATGAAGGAAATGGAGATAAGAGTGTTATTAGTGAAAGAATTGAAACTTTGAAAAATCGAATTTCTGATCCTGACATTAGTGATTACGATAAGAAGAAATATAGCTCTAGATTATCTCAATTAGCTGGAGGTATTGGATTAATTAAAGTTGGTTCTGCTAGTGAAATTGAAAGGGCAAACCTTAAAGCAACTGTTGAAGATGCTATTTTGGCATCTAAGAGTGCTTTGGCAGAAGGTTGTTCTCTCGGATCTGGATATACTTATTTCAAAGCATCACTTGAATTGGCTAAAGATAAGGAGTTCTGGAAAACATTAGTTGATGATGAGATTGAAGGAGCAAAAATTCTTCAAGAATCATTGCCAATTATTATGAAATCCGTAGTAGAAAATTGTGGAGTATCTCCTGATGTAGTATTAGAAAAGATTAAAACATCTAAACCTGGTGTAGGTTTCAATGCAAAAACAAAGAAGTATTGTAATCTTGAGGAAGAAGGTGTTTTAGATTCTTCTAAAGCATTAAGAGTAGCACTCGAAAATAGTGTATCTGCTGCATCTATGATATTATTAATTGATTGTACAGTTGTAGATGAAGAAGATAAAAACGAAGATAATTTAATTAAATAATAATTTTAAATATAATGCCTACCTAGAAGTCTCTAGGTAGGTTTTATTTTATTAAATATATTATGATAACTGATGTAATAGTAGAAAATAGATATTCTCCAGGATTAAATTTATATTTAAAATATACTTATATAATTCTTAACTATAAGATTGGATTAGTAAGTAATTTTAAGGACTATGATAATAAATTATTAGAAACTATAAAGAAAAAAGTAGATCTTAATTTATCAGTTAAGGATTTTTTTAAGAAATCTGTTGATGCAGTTAATGAATTTAATAGTAATAATACTGATGAAAAACATTTAAATGAAATAACATTTTGTATTCCAATGTCAATGTATCCAACTAAAATGGGATTTTCTAAATGTCTTGTAAAAAATTTAGTAAATACTAGAAGTATTTTTATACTTCCTAATTATTTGATTTTTGGAGAACTTGCTATCCCTAGTAATGTAAAGTATTACTATGGTATCGACTTTGATATTGTTCTATTAATTAATAAATTTCTAGAAAGTTTAAATAATCAATTTCTTTCTGCTAAAGATTATTTAGAATTTTGTAATTCTAAAAATGAAATAGAATTAGTAAGGTTTATATATTTTTTAGCGGATTATTTAAAACGCTCTCAAAATGCCTTGATTTCCTGATATGTGAGATTAATTTATAAATTAATCTTAGTTTAAATATTATTAATAAATAAAATTTTAATTATGAAAAACGAAGATAAAGATTTACCATTATATGATGGCGGTAATAATGATGATGAGTCAAATTATGATGATAATTTTGAAGATAATCAATTACCAAATATAGAAGAATTACCAGACTGCCCATTAACTGATGTTCTTTTGAATTCTTTAGTAATGCCAAAACCATTGGGATATATGTTTCCTCAAGAAAAAATGGAAGAATTTCTTAAGAATCGTGGATATAGAATAATAAAGAGATATTCTGAATCTAGAGGACAGGATTATAATGTAGCAGTAAAAGCTGGTTCTTCTTCTATCCCTGAAGATGATTACAGTAATGTAAGAGAAATTTTTGATAATGAAGTTCAAGATATTTTATTATCTTGGTTATTAAAAATAGGAAAAGAAGCTTAAATTCTTAATTATGTAAATAATTAAAATTTTAAATTATGTGTAATAATAACATTACAGAACAATCATTAGAAAAATGGAAAATTTTAATTCAAGCTTGTAAAAATTATTATATCGATTCTCTTCCAACAGGGATGAGTGATAGTGAATTTGACGAGCTAGAATTAAGAGCAATAAAAGAAGATGGTTTTTTTGCTAGAGATTATGTATTTAATACATATTTGAAAGGAACAAAAACCAAAAATAGTTGGATAGAAAAAATAAAAAAGAAAAAAGTAGAAGGAATATCTATGTTAGATGCTCTTCGAAATGTAGAGAGAGAGTTTGGAGAAGAATTATTGTATGATTTAAAATATGATGGGGCTTCTATAGCTATTTACATAGATCCTACTACTGGGACTCCGATGAGAGTTGTAACTGTAGGAAATCTAAATTTAGACAACTATGGTGTAGATCAAACTTGGAAATTAATAAGCTTTCTTCCGAAAAAGTTTCCAAAAGGTATTGTTGCTATTCAAGCCGAAGCTCTTGTAGATTTAAATAGATTGGGAGATTCTGACCCAGATACTGCAAGACAAAAGGCTAATGGATTAGTAAATTCTAAGTATCTTGTATCAGAAGTAAATAATTATTTAACATTAAGAGCTTATAGATTTTATTTAGATCCTAATATCGATAAGGAAAGTTTTTGGAAATCGTATAATTATGATTTTAGAAATGTAATAAATTCATTTGAAATCACATATTCTCCTATAGACGGACATATTTTATTTGCACCAGCATCAATTTGGACTTTAAAGGATTTAGAATCTGCTCCTGGATATACAGAAACGTTAAAAACTATTACTCCAACCGGTTATTTTTTAAATGATGGTTGGGTAATATACAACAAGTTGGGAGTATGTATAGGAGCGCTTAAATATTCTGGAGCTGGAAATGATACTGAGTTGGTAAAAACAGAAGTATTAGGAATTCAATGGAATTCTCAAGTTGCTAAAGGAAAAGATAGTTGGTCAGCGAATATTTTAATTAATCCAATACAGATAAAAGGATGTACTATAAAAAAACCTTCTGCTGGAAGTGTTAGTAAAATGGTATCAAAGAAAATAACTCCTGGATCTATTGTTAGTATTATAATGGCAAACTCTACTATTCCAATGGTTGGAGAATCATTTAAAGAAGGTAATGGAGATTTTCAATGGCCTACTTGTCCATGTGGATATACAATGTCTGAAAAAGATGTATATGGAAGTCTATTAAAATGTGGCAATCAATTGTGTAGTGAGAGAATGGGAAGAATGAGATCATATTTATCTTCTCTTCAACCAAATTTAGTAGGATTTGACTTAAATAAATATCTTGTTATTGATAGATTTAAGTGGGAAAATACTAATATAGATTTATCAATATTATTTTCATTTGTAGAGAATAATAATGAACAGGGATTTTTCGAATATCTAGCAGGATATTTAACTACTCAATTACAGCTTAGAAATTTAAACTTAGTTTGGAAAGCAGGATTTATCGTTTTAAGAGAATATTATGAAAAGTTTATTAGAGTTTAAAAAAGAATCTATAAAAATAACTTCTCCTAAGAAAGAATGGGAGGATTTATATAAGGTATTGATAGAAAAATTTATAGAGTGGAATATTGAAGATAGAGTATCAACATTTGAATTTGAATGGAATAGTGAATTTGGTATAATTGATGATAAATTTGAACCGATATTTATTAAAAAACTTATCATTCATGTTCTAGATATACCTAATATTCCAATTTGGGATAATATATTTATGATAAGGTCTAATTCATATACTCAATCGTATCATGGTTCGTTAAGTAATTCAATAGTAACGGAATATTGGATGGATCTAAAGAGTAAAGATGATACATTAAAATCTCTGAATAGTGAATGGGTATTTAACAATTATTCATTAGTATCAGATTTTATGAATCAATATAATAAATTGTATATAAGACTATTTGATATAGCTAGGTTGTTTCCAATAAAAGTATATGTTTAATATAACTCCGAGAAATTCTTTTATAAAAACAATAAATGATACTGACTTTACTGATGTAGTAAGGTCAGTATATAAATTATTATCTGAAAAATATGGATATACAGCAAGAATATCTGATATATTTATATTATTAAAAGATGCATTTGATATCAAAGAATTTTTACTATTAGACTTTAATAATATTAGAAGTATTGAATTTGAGTCCTGGTTAGTTGATATCTTTATTAACTGGAGAAATGGGCAAGAAGTAGATTTTATTCAGGTATACAATGCTATATTAGAGGCTGGAGATTTTAGCATGAATGAAAAAATCCTATTTACCTCTGGTTTAGTTGAAGAAAGATTATGGGCTATTTTTTTATTAATAGCCAATCCTAATATTAATATGTAAAATTTAATTTAAATAGTTTATAAAATGATCGAAGTAAATTTGTATTCAATTCCTACTCAAGATGTAAATTCAATGGTAGGTCGTTGTGTTGCTCGTAGCAGATTTAATAAAGAAAGTATGGGCGTAAGTATTATGGAATTTGTTAAAGGATTCCTTAAGAATAATTTATCTAATTTTGAAAGTTCATTAGGTAATGAAGAATTAGTATCTTATATTAATTCTAGTAGTATTATGAGTACCAAGGATTTTTCTAGTATTAATTATTGGTTAGCTCAATCTGGATTTATGGTTCAGATTCAGAATGTAACTGATGATGAAGAAAATTCTACTGGGGTTCCTTCAGGTAGTGTAGTTGAATGGAATGTTATTGATTATAACTTTATTCAGAATGACTATCCTACAGCAACTAAAATTATTCCAGGTGAAGGTATGGATATTCCAAATGTTCTTCGTCAGATCGTAGAACAGTCTGGTTTATTTGATCAAAATAAAATGTCTGGTGTAAAAAATCCATTTACAGTTTTATTAAATAGTATGGATAAGATTAAAAATACCACTGGTTCTATAAGCCCATCTATTACTTCTCAAATATATAATTTATTGGATCAGATGGGAATTAAAGTATTTTGTGCTACTAGTGAAGATTAATAATTATTATGACAACTCTTCAAAATGATATTTTAGAAATATATAATTCATTAGTTGAGTTTTCAGATAATACTGTTAAATCTAATTTTCCAGTTCCTATAACAGTTAGGTATGAAAAAGAAACTAGATTGTTAATTATGGAACAAAAAGGTAAATCAGTTTATTTAAATCTTCCTATATATTATTGTTTAGCATTAGAAGATTTAAAAAAGCCAACATATCTTTTACCAGAAGATTATGACTATCTAATGTCAACTCTCCAATCATTAATTGCATCTGGAGAGTTGATAAAAGATAGAACATGTGTTAGTCCTGAAAACTATGGATTTGATGTATATGCAGTAAATATAAATGAAATGTATAAAGGACCTGGATTAATCGGACAAGTAAGATTTATTTCCGGAACATCTTGGTTCTTTAAGTATAGAACAAGAAAAAAGTATAAATTATGAAAATTGATGGAACTATTATTATTACAGATCCTTGTTATTTTGTAAAAAGGGATGAAGATTGGTCTAGTAATGATACTGGATTTAATTATAAAACTTGTAAAATAAATCCTTCTTTAGGATTTACAGATTATATTTGGGAAGCTACTAAAGTTGGGGATGGAAGATGGAAAGTCTCTGAAATGAATAAAGTTATGTGTCAACTAGAGTTAGAGAAATTTGTCGAAGACATAGAAGATGCTTATTATAGTTTTTATAAAAATTCTAATATTGATAATCAAATAAAGTTAGAAGATCTTATAAGATCTAGAAAAACTATAGGTAGATTTTGTGTAGACTCTGGAAGTTTCGGAGTATTCAAATTAGATGAAGTATTGAAATACTGTCCAGATTTTCTTTCTAATTATGGAGATTGGTGTTATACTATTATCCCTAATTTTATTGGAGATATTAATTTTTATGAAGATTCAAATAATCAAGTTCATATTTTAGGAGTAGGTAATAAATCTTTTTATAGTAATACAGTATCATGGTTGTAAAAATAGTTAATAAATCAAATAATCCAAATCCAAAGTATGCTAAACCAGGGGATAGCGGAATGGATATAAGAACTTTTATGGATGAACCTGTAGTGTTAGGACCTTTGGAGAGATATACTTTTCCTACAGGAATATATTTAGATATTCCTGAAGGTTATGAAATTCAAATTCGTCCAAGAAGCGGATTAACTAGTAATCAAGGATTAGTAGCCCAGTTAGGAACTATCGATTCTTCTTATACAGGTGAGTTAAAGATCACACTGATAAATCTTAGTAATGAAACTCATACTATTAATTCAGGTGAGAGAATAGCTCAGATAGTTTGTGCAAAAGTTGAAATTATAACTTTGGAAGAAGTAGATAAAATTGAAAAAATAACTGAAAGAGGAGGAAATGGCTTTGGACACTCAGGATTACAATAATAATAGTGAAATCAAAAGACTTCTTAGTATGAAAGGTATTAAGAGGTTAGAGGTAGATAATAACTTAACTGAGCATATATTAAATTATAATTATTCAGAGAATACTCCAGGAATATCTTTAAGATTTCTAGAAACTAGAAAAAGAACTGAAGAATTAGGGGATTGGGATAATTATTATGTATTATTCAGTGCATTAAAGTATAATGATTCTATTGAATATTTAGATCATATATTTAAATCTATTTCAAAAATAATTAGTGATTGGTCTGATAAAATAGAAATTGATGTTATTGGATTACAAGAAGTAGATTGTAGTGAAGCAAAATATTATTATATATTAATTTATATATTAAGTAATGGAAGAGATAAAGAAATCGGAGAAAGAAATACTTTGTTCGGAGGAGAATAAAGAAAGTATTAAATGTAAAGATCCAAATCCATATAGATATAGTAAACAATATATTTATGGATGGGATAGTGCTATGTCTGTTGCAGCCGATATTTGGTCAAGTATACATTCTTCATTATTAAATGGAGAATTAGTATTTGCTTATAAAAGTTTAAATAGCGATTCTGAGCTAGTTCAAATAGTTGTAGTGATTAATTTATTTGATAAATTTGGAAATAAATTAGTTAATTCAGATTTTGGAATTGGTATGGTTACATCAGGATATACTTCTTTACTTCCACATGTACCACTAGATTACTTAGAAAATCAAGTAACTCAAGATCTTAAGAAATATAAAGTTAATAAAAAGATAATAGATAGTTTTAATGAAGTAATTAAAAATTATAAACAGTAGAAAATATGGGAAAAGATAATCAAAAGAAATTACTAGCATTAGATTATGGATATAGTTCTCTGAAGACAAGTTTTTATGATGAAAATGGAGTTCTTCAATTCGAGAAATTTATAAGCGCAGCAGCTAAATTGGGGGGAAAGGATTTAGTAGAAGATCCTAATGATGATACTATATTTTGTTTAAATGGTGAGTATTATGTTTTAGGAACTCCAGCACTTAAAGTTCCTAGATCTTTATTATATAGATTAGAGACGTATGAAGATATGAAAGCTACTTATCCTATTTGGCTTTCTTATTTATTGAAAAGATATGGTGGTGATAATTGGTTAGATAGATTTGATCATGTAATTCTAGGTTTATCTTTAGCATTTAGTGATAAAGCTTCAGATTTATTAGATCATTTATATGAATCATTGAATATTACTAAAGATAATTTCTTTTTATGTCTTCCTCAAGGATTGAGTTGTAAACTTGCTTATCAACAATTTGGGTTGGATTTGAGAGAAGTATCTAAGAAGAACGATGTTAAAATGCGAAATTACTTAATAGTTGATGGAGGATTTTTAAGTATTGACGCTGCACAAGTTCTTGATGGAAAATCTTCTGCTGGTGCTGCTATAGGATTAGCTAATACTGGGGTTATCTGTATAGTATATAAAATTATAGATTATTTATTCCAGAATTTTGAGATGAAGATGAGTGTAAAAGAAGGTCAGACTGTATTAGATAATAATGGCTTATTCACACGAAGAATGAGAGAATATGATATTTCAGATAAAGTAATAGAATTTACTAGAGAATATCTTATTAATGTAATTAAACTATTAGAAGAAAAATTTAGTGAATCACTAGATTCCATTGAAGGAATATTAGTTTGTGGAGGTCTTGCTTATTTCTTTAATAAAATGAAAGATGATGAGATTTTAAATAAAGAAATAGAAAAACACTTTCCAAAATCATTCATTAAGTTAGGTGGAAATGGTAGTGATAGTGAATTCTATAATTCAATCAGTTATCTTAAAATTGCGGAAAAATTAATCGATGAAGGTCGTTTAAATTAATTAATATTAGAGAACATTAGAACAATTTACGTACGATATTGTAAATTAGTCCTAATGTTCTTCTTTTTTTTATTTTAAAATTATGAATAGTGATAAATCAAAGATAATATACGGTCAAGCTTATATAGTTGAAAGACCTGAAAATAATAAAGGAAGAGTCTTATATAGTTTAGTACAGGAGCAGACTCTAATAGTTCCCGGACAAGGTGCTGCTAATAATACTGTAGAATTAATAGGTGATGTAGTTGGAGATCTTAAATCAGAAGGTACATATAAATATAATGGAAAAAATTATTTTTATTGGGAATATAAAATGACCGATTCTGAGAATGATGATGTTAATACTACAATTAAATATGAATGTCCACAACCCAGTTATTTTGGGGATGATTTTTTTACTGAAGAAGATACTATAGATACGGTAAAAGGAGAGTATTCTAAATATTGGATAAATAAAATAAATACCGCTAAAGATAATTTTGAATATAAAGCGGCTATTCAGAAAAAAGAGATTGTTTTCCCTGGAACAAGTTATGTAAATCAGAAGGGAGAACTAGTTGAAGTTAAAGAGATAAGAAACGCTAATACTGAATTAGGTGATATAACTAATTTATTGGATCAATTATTCTAAATTAAAAAGAAAGGTATAGTAATTTATACCTTTCTCTTTTTTCTTCCTTTTAAATCTTTATATATGAGAAGATAATTTATTAATATATGGAATTTGTAGAATTTTTAAAACGATATTATTCTTTAGAGGATAATAATTATGCTGAAAAATTAAAATTATTACTTATTTCTCAATATCCTGAGAAATATTTATATAATTTAATATACGATAAGGAATTAATATACTTATCTAAATATTACAGTTATTTAGTTCCATGTTTTCATAGTAGCAAAACTATATTAAAGTTTGTTATATCCGGAAGTAAACTTGGTGATCCTTTTTTAAGGTATTTTTCAAATAATTTAAAGATAAATAAATGTTATTCAAAAGATTATATTGATAAACTTATAGAAGATTATCCATACTTTCTTACAAAAGAAGAATCATATTTTTTAAAAACATTTAATTTATCTATAGTATATTTATTTTTTAAGAAGATTATTTGGTACGATAAAGATAAGAATCCATTAAAATATGCACCTTCTAGATATTCGAATAACTTGGAGATTAACTATGTTAGATTGTTTGATAAAATAGATTGTAAAGATTTAAAAAATTTAAATTTAGAAAAATATGGTAAAGAATTGGAATGAAATTGATATGGAGATGTTCAAAGAAATACTTGATTCGTATTGGAATAAAGAAGATTGGACATTAGATAAAGTTTTAGAAATACAGTATTTAGATAAAATCCTAGATAATAAAAGTTCTACCAGAGTATATTTAGGAAATGGAATAGATATAAATGAGTGGAAAGATTTCAATAAGTCGACTTTAGAACTTATGGATATGTTAACTGATGTGTTTATTCCAGATAAAAGTACAAAAGAAATTTTATCTAATACATGTCTGTCAATGTGTATATTAGAGGATGGTCCTAGAATAACACCATTATCTAATACTAAAGATCATTATAATCTCTTGTGGAGTACTAGTTTTGGACATTCGTCAGTAAACAAAGAAATAACTAATATGATATCTAATCCCATTGTTTTATGGTATTGGAAAGATGATAATTATTTTAATATAGGTTCAAATGATTTATCTGATACCCTGCAAGAGAAAGATAAGTTAGTTAGATTGAGAGGAATATCTTTAAATACTTGGAAAGATATGATGTATAAATATATAGAAAGCGGGTTTGATTCTAGTGTATTACATACTGATTCGGATTTGCCAAAAGAGTTAATTCGGAAACCCTTTTAAAAACCCTAAAAACCTTATAATTGAAGATGATAATAAATCATAAGTGAATTAGATTTTAATCTACTTAAGTAAAAAAACTTAGGTAGATTTTTTATTTATATTAATAAAATTAATGAAAAATGGAAAAAAGTTTTTTAAGAAAAATTATGCTTGGAATTATTTCAAGCACTTTAAGATTTACACTATGGTTGGTGTATTCTTTAGGGTGTTATAGAAGTATAACATCTACACTAAAATTATATGAAGATTATACATTAAGTAAATTGAAAAAAGAAGAAAATTGCTTAAAAAATATATGCGATGTTACTGGCTTAGACTCAGAATATTTAGAAAAAATAGTGAGAGTCAGAACTTCAGCTATTATTATAAAGGCATTAGAAATTTCTGGAGCTAAGGTAGAAATTATGTCATCTCCGGAAAAATTAAAAGAGGTTATTGAAAATCATTTTGGTATTGAAATTCAAGTAAATGAAAATGGCTGTTATAAATATTCTAATCAGTCTGGTTTTAATTGGGGATTAGAATGTAGTCAGGAAAGTAAGAGAAGATTTGAATTATTTAATATTATAATGATTATATTAGAATCAAGGGAGTAATTCCCTTGATTTTTTTTATCTAGAGAACATTTAAATCCTTATTAATGTATAAATATAAATTATAAAAATATATGAGAAAATTAAAAATTACATTAATTTCAGTATTATTAGTTTTAATTATTGGTTTAATATTAAAATGGTATTTTTTACCAGAAAATAGAACAACAAGAATTTTTGGAGGAACGATGGAAATTAATGTCGAGCCTGGAGAAAGAGTTTTAATGGCTACATTTAAGGGAGATAATTTATTTTATTTAACAGAACCTATGGATTCTAGTTATGTACCTAAAGTAAAAATTCTGAGAGAAAAGTCAGTTAGAGGAATATTAGAGTCTAAAGTAAAATTTATTGAATCTAAATAGTAATATGTATAAGTCAACTAGTAGGGCTTTTTCATATGTTATTTCATATGAAAAAATGAAAGAATTTTTAGAGAATAGAGGATATACTATAATAACTGCTATACAGGCGTTAAAAACGTTTGATAAAAATATTATGAAGTATATAAAGAATAAGTGTGGGCCAGAATATGGAAGGACATGTTTATCCGGATTAAACTATTCATTCGCATATAAAGAATCTGAAAAAGATCAATTTTTCTTTAAATTTTCAAAGGTAGTAAAAGATTTATACAATGATAATATTCCAGGAAGTGAATTCTTTTATGGAAAGTATTTTTGGCTACATAAATATCAATTGTATAATTGTATAGTTGATATTAAGGCAATGAGTATTATTAATGATGAATTTGAAAAACATATTTTAGAAAGTTTTGAAAAATGCTGATATAGATTCAATTTTAATTTTATTAGATAAAATCGAAGGTAATTTAAATATATTGATTAGTTACTTTGAAGAAAAACAAATAAAAAAAGAGGATTATGGAAAAAGTATTAATAATTTATCACAGGGTAGACTTTGATGGGGCTTTCTCTGGGAGTATAGCAAATAAATTTGCAAGAGAGATTGGATGTATCACTGAATTGTTTGGATGGACCTACGGAGATGATATACCTGATATTAAATATTTAGAAAAATTTAATAGAGTAGTATTAGTAGATTTATCATTTCCACCAGAGGTTATGATTTATTTAAAATCTCAAAATAACTTCGAAGTTATTTGGATAGATCATCACACTACAGCAATCAATAATTCTTATTCCAATAATTATTCAGATATAAAAGGACTTAGAAGAGATGGTACAGCTGCATGTGAACTTTGTTGGGAATATTTTTACCCTACTTTAATATCTCCAAAAGTAGTAGAATTTATAGGGTGTTATGATGTTTGGGATAAAACAAGATATTCTTGGGATAATATTATATTACCGTTTCAATATGGGTTAAGAACTAGGTATAGTATTAAAGCTTTTATGATATCCCCTCAAGCATTCAATAATCTAATATTTGAAAATATAGATTTAGATGAAATTATTCATGAAGGAGAAATAATTCTTAAATATCTAGATAGAAGTTGGAACAGTGCTTGTAAAGTTTATTCCTTTGATGTTAAAGTAGCTGGAAAATATAGAGGAATATGCATTCTAACAACCGAGTTTACTAGTAATATTTTTAACTCAGTTAGAGACAATTATGATGTAGTAATATGTTGCAACAGAAGAGGTCCAGATGTTTATAATTTAAGTATGTATAAAGATACTAATAAATGTCCAGAATTTAGTTGCGGAGGATATAGATGGTTTAGTGGACAAAAATGTGCAGCAGGATGTACAGTAAATTTTGAAGAATTTAAGAAGTTAATAACAGAATGTGAAATTTAGTTAATTAACCGATTGATAATCCTTCAAAGCCTTATATATGTAATAAAAAATAACATAATAAAAATTAATAAATTATGAAAAAAGGTTATATAATTTCGGGAATTACAGTGGTAGTATCCGCTGTTATTGCTATTGTCTTGTATGCAAAGAACAAGGCAAAAGAAGGATTTGACGAAATTCATGAAGCTACTACACCATCTGAAGAAGAGTTATCAGAAGGTAATAGTAGTGAAAAGAAATAAAGAGACAAATCAATAAAAATAAAGACTTAGGATTGGATCCTAAGTCTTTATTTTGCTTTTACTTATCATTGAAAGCCTAATAATTGAATCATAGAAAAATAGTTATAGAAATTTATAACTAATTTTTTATGATTTTTTATTTTCTATAATGTAAAAAAGTGCAATAAAATTCCCTTATTTCCTTATAAAGGAGAGGGTAAAGTTTTACCCTCTTTAATTATAATAAATAATACTTAAATTAATCAATTAAAAGACTAAAAGATGGAAGACGAATTTTTGTTAGATGAAGAGGAAGACTTGGAAAACCAAGGATATCTCGGGCAAGACAATGACGATGATTCTGACAATAATGATGATTCTGGTATTAGCCTTGAAGATGCGGAGGAAGCTAGAGAAAAAGTAGATGAATCACAGTATCAGGGTAAGATGACTAAAGATGAAATTTGGTTATCTACTGCATACGATGATATTATTGCTGCTGGAAAAAAAGATACTAGTAATGCTATAGAAGATGCAGTAACTACTATAGTTCAAGCTAATCCAAAGCACACATCAATTACTACTATTGGAAATATCATTAAAGATCTATTTCATAAGCAAGGTCACTCTAGAATGGTCAATTCACTCTATACACCTGATACTATGTTAAGAGGTGAAGATGTTGATATTGACTTTAGAGATGAGGATGATTCTGGATTTAATAAAGCATATGCTGAGGAAGCCAGAAATCAAATTGCTAGATTTATAGATTTCTTAGCTAATAGAGATCTTTCTAAAGATTCTGTTGTATCTAGAAGAAGAAAGCAAAGACAAATTCCTGCTTTTATAATATTTCTATTTTCTTCTGGAATGTATGACTTGATATTAGATTGTCCTACAATGCCAAAAGAATATGATACTCAGATTAAAGAAGCTTTAAGAAAGATAATGAAAGCTAAGTATGATATTGTAGAAGAACTAGCTAAGAAGTATGAAGAGATGGGAAGACAGCAAGTAGCGGATAGAGTAAGAAAATTACAATTATCCTGGTTTAATAAAGAACCAGCTGAAATTCGATCTTCTTCAGAATATTCTGATCTAGATCTTACTTATGATGATGTATTAGTTTATCGAGAATACAGAGGAAGATTCACTAATACTTCTAGAGCTATTACACAAGATGTTATTTCAGATTTAATTGAAGTAGTAGTAGATAAAGATTCTGGAATTTTTGAAAGATTAAAAGATAAAACGCGTTCTGATGCAATAGCAGATGTAAAGCAAGTTTATAAAGAATGGTCTAAAGAAAATTCTAATGATTCTGAACTAGCTACTAAGATTATTTGGAAAGATGTTTCAGAAATAGTTAAATCTAATTAATTTTTTAAATTTATTTTATGTCAGTATCTCTTGAGTTACTAACCGATGAAGCAATCATCGATTATACTAAAAGTGATGGAAAGGATAGAGTTCTCTATAATCATAGAGACTTAGACTTAAAGTATAACGGTATACAACCTATCTCCGGTGGAGTATATGATGTCGAAATATTCGGATCTCCTATGGAAGATAGATGTATCTGTGGAAAAATTCGACAACCTTCTATGGAACCTTGTCCTAATTGTGGAGCTAGAGTATTTTCTAGAGAAGAAGGACTTAGAAGATTTGCCAGAATAGAATTGCCTTTCTATTATTTAAATGATTTGCGCTTTGATATCTTTAAAGAATTATTTGAAGATATATTTAAAGAAAGCAAAATAGTTTTAGATTTCTTCGGGGATGATCTTAGAAGAAATGGTTATAGTGCGAGAGGAGCAAAGAAATTAGGTATTAAAGTATTTGATACTTGTCAGTTTGATTATAATCCTACTACAAAAGAGCTTAAGATTTCTGAATTTATAGATGATGAATCTAAATGTTCTTATGAAGGACTTATGAAGATTATAGAAGAACATTTTCCTGGTCGTCTCGTAGAATATAAAAAGTTGATTAATAGGTATTACTTAGTACAGCCAGCTATGATGAGACCTTTTACTCTTGGTGTAAAAAATGGCAAAAAGATAATGGGATCTCATAAACTTAGTATCTGGTATTCTATTATAATTAGACTTTGTTGCGTAGAAGATACTAAATCTAATGACTTAAATTATGCAGAAGTAACTTCTAAATTTAAGACTCCAGGTGAGAAAGTTAGATATACAGCACTTCTAAGAGCACTTCTTAATACAGGTAAGAAAGAGGCTACAGCACTTTTAAATACCTCTAAGGAAAATTTAGCACGTGATCTTTATTCAGTAAGAACAAAAAGCTCTGCTAGATGTCCAATTATTCCTAGTACTACATTAGCTATTGATGAAATCTCTATACCTATTCATATTGCATATGAGATGTGTAGAGAAGGATTCTTAGACTATTTAATGAAGGAATTAAATTTTACTAAAGAAGAAGCTCTCAGAGCAACAAAAGAAGAGTATAATAATCCGGAAACTTTAAAGATGTTTAAAGAATTTGCGGAAAAACAAATCGTACTAGATTTTTCACTGGTACGTTAGGTGAAAATCCTGAAATAAATGTAGTTTACATTTATTTAATTTTGTGTATTGCTGGAAATTAATTATAATTAATAATCAGCAGTTGAATTTATTATAAAAGCAGAATAGTAAATATAGAAGAAGAGCTTATGAAGATATTTAGGATTAATTTATTTTCTACACTATCTTCTACAACTCCATGGAATCGATCTGAACACATGAAACAACTTCATGCTGAAGGAAGATATAAAGGAACTTCTAAGATAGGGTTGTGGAATGTTAGCGAAGAAAAAAGACAAAGAATGGCTAATATACGATTAGCAAATTCTTTAGATAAAAATAGTAAAGGATATGGTAGTGAGTGGCATATGAGACTAGCTAACAGAACTTTACTGCATAATAAATTTCAAGGAGAACAAGGTTATCTATACTTTGTTAAATTTCCTATGAGTATTAAGGTTGGTTTTTCAAAAAATTGGGAAAGAAGACTGAATTATCAATTACCTAACTTGAATCATATCTTAGGTGGTAAAGTTATAGCAATCATATCAGGACCAACAAATGATTTAGCCGATCTTGAATTTGATACATTTGTTAAATTTCAAAATTATACAAAATTATCAGAGGATGGAACTAGATATACTGAATTCTTAGACTTATCAGTAAGAAAAGAAGTTTATGAGTTCTTAAAATCTAGAGTATCTGATAATAATGAGTTAGAATTTTTAATACAGAATCCACTTTTATAATAAATTCAATTCAACGACTATGGACAAAACTAAGATTAGTGTTGTGATAACCTAGTTTTTGATAATATAGTCTTGCAGGATAGAGATATCCTGGTAAAGAATGATTATAATGACGAATATAATCATTCTACAGAGTAAACCGTCAACCGAGTCTCCATAATGATTACGAGTATTTGTGGAGACTTTAATAAAGTTAGAGAATTGCTGGAATAATAAAGTATTAAATCAGCAGTTTATAGGTAAGTATTGTTATATATCTCTTTAAAATAGTTTAAATATGATGACAGAAAATGAGATATATAAATATTATTCAAGTAAGAACCCTAATAACGGAAAGAAAATCGACTTTAGTCAAGTAATAAAGATAGATAACGGGGTTAAAAAAATTCTTCTTCCTAGTTGGATTAGCAATTCTTCAAAAGATAGTTATTATCCAATAAAAATTTTTGCTGCTAAATTGAAAAGAGAGTATTCAATAACTTCTCAAATCTATTACGATATAGTTATTTTAGGTTTATCATCTCCTAAAGATCGTCCTAAATGTCCATGTGGAAACTATACTAAATTTATAGGTATATTTTATGGATATAGAACGTATTGTAATAGTGAATGTATGTATAAATTTAGAGAAACTAACGAAATGTTTAGAACTTACAATTTAGGAGGAAAGGCAAAGTTGGGATTACATCATTCAGAAGAAACAAAAAGAAAAATTTCAAATTCCCAAAAAGGGAAAAAGAAATTTCATGTAGTTTCTGAAGAGACTAGGAGAAAACTATCTAAAGCTAATAAAGGAAGAAAGATTACTTGGAAAGATAAACAGAGAGAAGCAGCTTTGAGGAGAATTGAGAAAGATCCTGAAAGAGCTTTAATAAATATCAAATCTAAAAGAGGGAGAAAAGGATATTATAAGCCAAATAAATCTCAGAAAGAGATGAGATATTTATCTTCTTGGGAGTTAAAATTTATGAAAATGTGCGATCTTAGTAAGGATGTAGTTGAAATAGATTCTGCAAATGCTATTCCATATACATATTCTGGTAAAGATCGTTTGTATATACCAGATTTTAAATTAACATTAAATAACAAACAGATTATTATTGTTGAAATAAAACCAAAAAATCTAGTAAATGATCCTATTGTGATTGCAAAAAGAATTACAGCAAAGAAATATTGTAGAAAAAATAATTTTAAATACATTACTTTAACAGAAATTGAATTATTCAAAAGAATACATGGATCATTTAGTATTTTTGATTATATAGTTTAGTAAAATTAAGGTATATAATAATACTTACTCTATAAACTCAACGACTGTGTACTAATAATAAATGATACAGTCTAAACTTAATTTAACAAATTAAGAAATTTGGAATACTCGACTTTTGCAATGAAGTTAAGAATTCATGAGGATTATACAATACATTTTCCTATTCAAGTATGTGAACCATTAAATGCTGACTTTGATGGTGATACTGTATCAATACAGTTAGTACCTCCTGAAGCAGCTGAAGAGACTTATGAAAGAATGAGTCCTAGATATGTTACAATTTATAAAAAGAATAATGAACCTATTTATAAATTTAATCATGAAACCCTTGAAATTAATTGGGGGCAATCTTTTTAAAGATTGAAAATTTCACATTATTGCTGGAATAGAATTTATTCTTAATCAGCAGCAGAATTTTCTTAATTAAATTTATAGCTTTAAGATTTTATATAATTTATTTAATATTTATATAAATGAATGAAGTAGATAAAATTTATGAAAAATATTCTAAAATAAATCCTTATAATTCCAAAGGATTAAGAGAAAATTTCAAAAAAATTGAAAATAAAACAGTTTATTATTATCTTCCTAGTTGGATTTCTAAATTAGGGGAAGATAAGTGGGTAGCATCTTTTAGATTATCTAAATATTTAAAAGATGATGTTAATAAACAAATATACTATGATCTAGTTTATTTGGGTATTTCTTCAATTGAAGATAGACCTAAGTGTAGATTCTGTAATAATGAAGCAAAATTTCTTTTAAGTAAAGGGTATTATGCTTATTGTTATTTACATAAAGTAAAACATGTAAGTGAGTTAGTTAGTAAGAAACTAAAAGGAAGACCTTTAAGTGAAGAAAATAAGAGGAATATAAGTTTATCTAAAAAAGGAAAAAAGCTTACAGAAGAACAGAGACTAAAAAGACCTAGGGGTTATCATTTTCATTTAAGTCAAGAGGCTAAAGAAAAAAATATCTAGGTCAAAAAAAGGAAAAGTTAAGTCTAGATCATATTATAAATCTGGTATTTATAAATCTACTAAATGTAAAGAGGATATTTATTATTTATCTTCTTACGAAAGAGATTTCTTAATGATATGTGATTATAGCAAGTTTATAGTAAATGTAGAGGTACCTGAACCTATACAGTACTATTATTCTGGAGGGAATCATAATTATTATCCAGATTTCTTAATAACAACAGATTCAGGAATAAAGTTAATGGTAGAAGTAAAAGCATTTAATTTATTAAATAACAGTTTAGTAATTGCAAAAAGGATTGCTGGATTAAAATGGTGTAAAGAGAATAATGCTAAATATATTACATTAACTGAAAAAGATATTTATAAACATATAAATCATAAAAAACAAATTAATAAAAATTTATATATTTATAAATATATAGTATAATTTTTAGAAATTTTAAAGCATAAATTTAATTAAGAATTCTGTTCAACGACTATAAGTGAAACAACGAGTATATTGTTGATTATATAGTCTGTTTATGTATAGAAATATACAAATAAAACGCAATGGTTTAGCAGTTGCAACTGAATACTCATACTCTGATTTGGGAGAATTGAAAGATCCTAAATATTTTTATACTGATTATGTTCAGTTATTAAAGGATGTAGAAATAGAAAAGAAAATCAAAGTTGGAACACCGATTGTATTTACAGGAAAGATAGGAAATGTAGATTATCAATCTAAAGTTACAAGTTATGGTAGACTTCGTATTTCTAAAATACTTGATGCTGATATAGATAAAATTGGTATATTTAATAATGAGTTTGAACGTATTGGCGCTAAGAGTGCAGCTAAGTTAAGTCTTTATTTAAATCAATTTGAAGATGGAGTTGAAAAAAGAAAAGCACTTACTAAATTTGCTCTTCGCGTAGTTAGTATGGCTGGAGTAGTAACGTTTGACTACAAAACATTATATGCTGACTGTGATACGGAAACTTATAAGAGAATTTGTAACGTAGCAGATTCTAAAGAACTTACAGATAAACAGAAACTTTTGATAATGACTCAAGAATTTAAGAAATATGAGGATGAAGTTTCTGCAAGCTTTAGTTCTGATTTGAAAAATGAACTTGATAGAGCAGCTCGTGTTAAATTATCATCTATTGTAGCAATGTCAATGCCACAGTTTATAACTTCAGGAGTTGATGAAAAACCTGTAATTACTCGTGGAACATTGTTATCTGGTTATACAGAAAAAGATTATCAGTTACATGCAATAGAAAATCGAAGCTTACAGTCTATTAAGGTTAGTGGTGTTAAAATATTAAGCTCGAATATGGTAGCCCACTTAAAATAACAATTAAATGCTGGAAAGAATATGTAAATATAAAATCAGCAACTTATATAATCTTTAAATCTATTTTATGGCGAGATTGGAAAAAGTTTTAAAAATTTTAAAAGTAGTTGGAGGAATTGCTAAAACTATGCTTTGTGGAATGGAAGAATATAGAAAAATTCAAGAAACAAAAGCATATAGGGAAAATCAAAAGAAAAAAGTAAAATATTTACCAAAGCCGAAAAAAAGATATAAAAGAAATAAATAAGATCAACGACTATATATTGTTAGATTAAATAAATTTTAATCATGATATAGTCTAATCCTATGTGATAAACATAGGCAGGATAGGATTTTAGGAAGCGCTTTTAATTTATATTATAGCCTAATATCCTTGAATGACCTTCGAGCGGATATTTAACTCGTCAGATATCTTTCCTTTTAAATAGCTACGTATATCATGAAGGAGAAGATACTGAAAATGATGGTCTTTTGATACCTAGATACAAAGCTTTAGGACGTACTGCACCTAATGGAAAAGTATATCCAGAAAAGCCACTAGTAAACGGTTCAGAAGATGATTTGGTACCGGTTAGATCAATCATAACAAAAAGAAAAGGAGATACTCATACTATTACTCCTGATCTTATTGGAAAGAAATTTAAATTTACTGACGGAGCAGCTATTGGACTCTCTTTTGCAACTTCTCTAACTGAGGGGACAACACAGAGCGCACTAGGCCTTAATTAAGTTTGAGGCATTACAGGTTAACGACGACTTGTAATGAAAAATACTTTAAATTGCTGGAAATAATTAATATTAAAATCAGCATTATAGGATTAATTATTAAATATTTATGTTATCAATTGAATCTATAGATATTATAACAATTGAAATTATAAATTATTATAAGGAAAATGTAGATATAGCAGAATTACACTACAAACAATTAGTAAATTCTGCTAAAACACGTGGATTAGATAAAAGTAAATTAGATGGATACTTTGAAAAACATCATATAATTCCGAGATGTAAGGGAGGAAATAATGATGAATCTAATTTAGTATTACTAACATATAGAGAACATATATTAGCTCATATGTTATTATATATTATAAATCCCGATAGTAAAGATTTATTTCTGTCTTTTAGTTTATTAGTAGAATTAAGATTTAATTTTGAAAATAGCTTAGAAATAGATTTAAATACTTTATCTGAGATAAAAAATAAAAGATCTATTTTTATGAAAGGAGATAATAATCCTATGAAAAATCCAGACATTTCGAAAAAAGTTTCTGAAAAGAAAAAAGGATTACCAGGATTTTTTAAAGGAAGACATCACACTGATAAAACTAAACAAATTCTCAGAGAAAAGACATTAAGTAAGGGATTATCTGGAAAGAATCATCCGATGTATGGTAAACATCATACTGATGAAGCAAGGAAGAAGATGTCTGACAAATTAAGAGGAGAAAATCATCCATTATTTGGAAAACATTTAAAAGAATCTACGAAAGAGAAATTATCTAATGCACACAAAATTCCCGTAATATCCCCAGATGGAATTGAATATAACTCTATAGAAGAAGCAGCAATAGCTGCTAAAGTTCATAGAACTACAATGATTAGATGGGTTAATCATTTCCCTCAAAAAGGATGGAGAAAAAAGTAATTTATCTTATATTCAACGACTACAGTAAGTACTTCTTTTATAGAAGATAATATAGTCTAACCTAATAGAACATATTAGGAATTTTATTGAAACATGGGGGTCATGAGCGTATTTTGCAAATGGACGGAATACTTAAAGCCCCAAAACAGTGCGAATTTAGAGAAGAAGGAAGGTGGATTTATTTAAAAGTTAGAGGTGGAGAATTAAAATATCCAAGACCTGATAACTGGGTAAGTGTAGGAAAAGAAAAGTTTGAAAAGGGAGATACTATAGGAACAGCATATAATACTACATCTCCTATTTATAAACTTAATGCACTTATTAAATTGATGAGAGCAAAGGGATCTGATGGTACTAGATACTTTGAAAAAGATAATGTTATAGTTTCTGACTCATACTGTTATAAATCGGGGACGATTCATTACAAGGAGACTAAGGATGGTGATATAGAGGTATGGATTGGAGATATTCAATATGATTATAATCCAATGTGTATGTATTATTATCCTGATGGTACTGAAATAAAGAAATATCAAAGATTCTGCAGTGGAGTGGTTAATATGAACCACGTGATTCCAGGTATGAATAATAATTTAAATGATATTTATTTAATTTTCAGAAATCAATTCTATACATTAACCGACGGAAAATTTGCATCTACTGGATTAACTGATCTACATTCAACTCAGGAGGAATTAGTGGAGTTATTATTTACTGGTTTAACTGATATTATTGTGGATACTAATACTCAGAAAATTGAAGATATCCAATATTTGGGAACTCAATCTGGTGTATTAAACAAGAAATCATTCTATACAGTGTTATCTTATGGTTATTCTAGTAGAGTAGTTAGTAGAGCTCTTAAGGGAGATTTAAATCTTAGTGGTGATGTTATGACAGAAACTATATTAGGATTATTGTTAAATAATAAACTTGATGATAAAAAATAATGGGAACTATTAAATTTGAAATAGATCTTCCAGAATTTGAAAAAGAATTAAGTTTGAATTTAATTATTCGTAGAGATGGTGAGGTAATTTATAATACCTCATCTTCTTCTACAAATAACTCTTTTTCAAAAAATAATGGTAGATTGGAAAATTCTGTAGAAAAAGTAGATAAAGTAATTTCTCCTATCGTGGAAGGTAGTGGAAATTCATTATCTAATAATATAGGAAATAAGGTAGGAGAACAATCTATTACATCAAAAACTCCTAAAGGAAGAGGAGGTAATTTGATGAATTTGACAGATATTTAATAAAAAGAAGAGAATTTAATTATGAACGATAATTATTATAAAATTACTTTATCATATGAAATTCCATATAACGTCATAGATTCTCAAGATCCTAATGTAATACAGGCTAGAAATATACTTTACGAAAAATTAAAAGATAGTATTTATCCTAAATATGAGAAATTTTCAGTTAAGCTTGTATTATATCAGTTAAAAGATACATTTAATTATTTAGTTACATATGAGGCTTTCTTTAGATCTTTAGATGGTAAACCTATGGAAGAATATGTAGAGGCTCGTGATCTAAAAGATAGTATTAAGAAAGAATTAGAAGATTTTTTTAATTCAGTAGATTGCGATTATAAGCAGTTAAATATTAAAACATTATTATAATGAGTAATTTTAATCAATATTTTAGAAACACTGGAGTAAAAATAATGGTAGATAAGTTCTTCAGACAGAGTAATATAGATAAATATAATCCAGATAATAAAATTACTTCTTTGGATTATGAAATTATCGAAGAACCACCTCAGCCAGCTTCTTACTATATAGAAAATGGTTTGACTGCTACTCATAAAGTAAGAATTAATTATACCATTAATGAAGACGATGAACTAAAATATGCAGAATTTGAGGTACCTAAAGAAATAGATGGAGCTTTTATTATAGAGGGGGCTTATCGTATTTCAACTAACAAAATGAATGCAGATTTTGACTGTCGTATTCGTATGTCAGGTACTGGAGAATATACAGTAAAATTTGATTATGATAGAACATATGATATAAATAAAAAGATTCTAAAGATAACTAGAATAAATCCAGATTTAGGAATTTCGGAAAAGGCTATGGATATTCACTTTGATGATATTGATAAGACCTTAGAAACTGATAAAAAAGATATTCTTAAACTTACTGAAAGACAGTCTAAGAAATTAATGATTAAGTTGGATCTAGATTATAAACCTGAGTATATAACTCAAAAGCTTATTCAGGATTGTATGGCTTTTGGAGATGATAGACTTAAGGATTTAATCATCGATAAAACTATAGAGTCGGTACCTAATGGATTTATGAAATATCTATTTAGAGATAATAATCGAAGAAACTATTACTCTGCTTGTAGAAGAATAAATTCATACTTTACTAAATATGGGAGAATACAGGATCAAGTTACTGCTATTACTACTTTATGTTTCAGATATTTTAAAGGAGCAAAAGATATTTCTACAGCAGAAACAGGAATTCAGGTTCCTCCTGGAGTAAACTCTATTAATCTAGAAGCAATTTCTAATAAAATTGTTATACCAGATAGCATAGCATATAATACTACATTTAGCGATTTGATAGATATTGCTGATACGCCTATTAATAATAATACTAATCTCCAGAATTCATTAACAGTTTCATGCCATATTACTGATGATGATATACTTTTTGATGTTTATGATAAAAATTTTATGAGAATAACTATTCCTTATATTGATTATCTTAACCATAAAGTATGTGCATCTGAATTTGTAGATTACGAAACTAATACTATAAAACCTAATAAAGATGGACAAGTAGAAGTTAAGTATAGAATGAAACGTAGAATGGTTCCTGTAGAGGAGATAGAATTAATAGACCTACATCCTGACTATAGATTGTCTGGAACTACTAGAAGAATACCATTTGTAAATTATACTGATAGTGTTCGTATTAGTATGGGTACTTCTATGTTAAAACAAAGTATTCCATTAGTTAATGCAGAACGACCATTAGTTGATACTGGTAGATCGGAAGAGTTAAAAGATAATATATTAAATGAGAAATTTCAATATCCAGAAGGAAAAGTAAAAAATATTACTGACGATAAAGTAGTAATAGAGTTACCTGATGGAACTGAAACTGAAATATTAAGACGTACGGCTATTCAAAGTATAAATGATGTCGCCGTATTTACAGAGCCTAAAGTAAAAATTGGACAAAAAGTAAAACAAGGAGATATTATTACTGGAGCTGTAGGACATACGATAGATACTTATAAATCTGGAGTTAATGCATTAGTTCTTTTCCATGCATATCATGGATTAGTTAATGAAGATGCTTTGGTTATTTCAGAGTCTTTTGCAAATCGAATAGCATCTTATAGTATTATAGATTTAATGATTAATGTTAAAAATATTAGTGCTATTAAGTGGATTGCTCCTATTGGAACTAAAGTTAAGTCTAAAGATCCAGTAGTTACATTATATAAAGCAGTTCGTCTAGATGCTATAAATGCTGCTTTACAGGAAAAATTAGGAGGATTATTTGGAGAAGGAAGAGATTTAACTGAATATACCATTGAAGATCATCTAAAAGTACCTAATAATATAGATGAAGCTTGGGTATCTGATGTTATGGTTCAAGAAATGAAGAATCCTAAAATTCCAAAATCTGTAAAAGCTCCTGATTATTCATTTGCGCATACTTCTCAAGATGTTATTAATGAGTATGAGAAAAATAAAGATAGAAGAGTAATTTATGATAAATTTCCAGAATATGTAGCAGCTGATACTTTAGATCCGATTAATATGGATCCAGATGCATATAAAGTTGTATACACAGTTAGAGTACGATTAATAAAGAGAACTATTGGAATGATAGGCTCTAAAATTACGTCACGGTCGAAAAGAAACCACCATGGCCGGACATCAGTTAAAAAGACTGTAAAAACATTTCAAGTATTGCTGGAATAGTAAAAATATTAAATCAGCAGTAAATAATTAAATTATTTTCAGTTTAAACTTATAATAATTTATTGTTTATTCAACGACTATGTATGAAAAAGAGAAATCTTAAGATATAGTCTAGACTTTATAGATAATATAAAGAATAGTCGATGGTGGTAAAGGAGTAGTTAGCTGTGTAAAACCAGATGAACAGATGCCTATTATGGTAGATAAATTTGGAAATAAGAAAAGAGTTGAAGTAGTAATGAATCCTTATTCAACTATTAATCGAAAAATTCCTAGTGTTCTTATGGAATTTGCTCTTGGAAATATTGCACATAGATTACATGATCTTGTAGATGAGTATAAGAAAACAAAAACTGGACAGAAGAAAATTAAACCATTGTTAGAAAAATATTATCCCGGAAGATTTGATTCTATGACTACTGAAGAAATAATAAATCGTCATAATTCAAGTCCTATTGAAGAAATGTATTATTTTAATGTTGGTTGTTTTTCTACTAAGTTTACACCAGAGTTAGTTAATGAATGGTCAGATGAATTAGGAGTAGAGTCTCAGAGTAAGATTCTAATGCCTGAAAATGAACTTACCGATCTTGATGAATTAAAGGAAAATTTAGATCCAGAAGAGTACGAACAGGTGGTGAAAAATATAACAGGTAAATTTATTGAAGTTGATAAGCCTCTAATGACTGGATATATGTGTTTAGAGGAGTTATATCATATACCTAGTTACTCTAATAAAGTTACTACTAGTTTGTATGGAGTGGATGTAAATCCTAGAAGAGACGAACCTATATTAGGACGGGGAAGATATCGTTTAACTGGACAAAAGATTGATGAAATGAGTTTGTCAGTTCTTTTATCTAGAAATGCTAAGAAATTCATAGAAAGTACTCGTAAAGATACAGCTACTGAAGATAATCAGTTATTCTTGAATAATCTTCTTGGATTAGGATTAACTGTGGTTGATGATAAAGGATTTAATCAAGGAGGTAGTTCTTTGAAGAAAGAATTAAATGATCTTAAAGTTAAATTCCGTCGTAAAAATAATTTATTAAATTTGGGAGATAAATAATTATGGAAAATAATAGTTGTTTAATGCTTAATTGCACACTTTATCTTCCTGTATCATTATCTTCCATATTTGATAAAGAAGATTTAAAAGATACAGGAATTGAAAATGAATCACATGTTACATTACTATATGCAGCTGGGAAAGAAATACCTAAAGATAATCTATTAGGTGATATCGAAACAATTTTAGGAGATAGTGATTTTAGTTTTGATAATTTTATGGAATTCATTAAAAATGAAGAAACTGGAAAAACTGATAGAGTAATGAATTGTTTTGAACTAGGGTCTTTTGAAAATGATAGTGATTATATAGTCCTAAAGATGAAACAAGAATGTAAAATATACTTTACATTAGGTCTTATTAATAAAGGACTTAGAGCTAAATATGGAGTATCATCAGAATATTCATATACACCTCATTTATCTTTAGCAGAGCTTAAACCAGGAACTGCAAGTAAGTATCTAAATAATCCAAAATTAAATCTAATTTTAGGAGATAGTTTTGTATCATTTGAAGATTTAGTAATTTCATATGGACCATCAAATACACCGGTAGATAGGGAAAGATATAATTTAACAACATTTAATGTAGTTGATTATTTCTTTCATACTGAGAGAAATCGAAAAGAAAATATGGAATTAGATTAAATTTATAAAGATAATTCGATAATTTTTGCAAAAAAAGAGTAGTGAATTAATTCACTACTCTTTTCCTTTTATTATTCCTTCAAAGCCTTATATATGAAGAATAAAATTAATAACAATTTAAGATAAAGAATATGGAAAATCAAAAAAAGTAAAAATTGCTCTTATTAAAGCATTTGTGTCTGTAATAGCCATAGCTGGTATAGGTTTAGATAGTACTATTTCAAATAGTAAGTCTGGTTTTTTGGGAAGATTAAAGGATGTAAAAATCTATCTTCTAGAGGTAATAGGAAAGATTAAAGAATCTAAGGATGATAATAATGCTTTACTTTTACCAGAATTAGAAGATTTTCTTACTAGAGTTAGCTCTATTATCACAAAGGTTGAAAAGACAAATAAGTATAAGTTTTTTATTGAAGGAATTTTTGTTCCAGATAAGGAATTGGAAAAATTGAAATCAGACATTGATGAATTTGAGAAGAGGTATCAAAAATAGAGGGATTATATCCCTCTATTTTCCTTTTATTATTCCTTAAAAGCCTTATATATGAGAAAATAAATAAAAATTAACAATTTAAAATTAAAAATTATGGAAAATGGAACAAAAAGAGAAATTGCTTTCTGGACGGGAATAATCTCAATCCTTTCTTTAATGGGGATTGGAATAGATCGAAGCATATGTGCAGATAAGTATAGATTAATAAATCTGTTAAAAGATTGTAAACTTAGTTTAACATATCTAGTAAACTTAACTAGAGAAAGAGTAGAGAACGGAGAAGATTTTGGACTCGTGTTAGTTGAGCTAGGAAGTTTACAGGTAGAATCTAGCAGTATCATAGCAGAATTAGAAGCTATGAATAAGTACAAATTGTACATTAATCATTTGAGAAAAGGTTCAGATTTAAGCAAAAAACTGAATAAGTTTTTTGAAAATTTTAACTCTTTAAAGAAACAAGTAGAGGATTAATCCTCTACTTTTATTTTTTTTCTTAAAAAGTACTTTAAAGAGACTTAATAATCTTATATATGGAGAGATATATTGTGTTATCTCTCTTTTATTTGATTATTTATAATATATATTTTGAAAACTTTTAAAATTTTTATTTTAATTAATTTTTATGGAAGAAAAAAAGAAAAAAGGTCCTGGTGATATTAGACAACTAGATTGGAGAGAAGCTATTCTTACAAATCCTGAATACATGATAGGTAGCTTAACTCCAGATCCAACAGGAAAACAACCATGTGAAGGAGCATGTAATGCATTTAGAGAAATTATTGATAATGCAATTGATGTTCTGTATGATAATCCAGATTCTACTACTATAATAGTAGATACGGAAAATTTTAATGGATATAATTTTGTTGCAGATGATTCTTGGGGAATTCCTATTAAAATGAGTGAAGTACCAGGAAAAACAATGGCACATCTTTCAATTAGTGCATTAAATTCTGGATCTAAATTTAATGGTAAAGGTGATGATACTGGAGCTCATATAGGTCGTCATGGTGTAGGTAGTTCTGTAACTAATTGTCTTAGCTCAGAGTATATATTATTATCTAAAATTACAGAAGATAATTATGATAAAAGTATACCTGAAGTCAAAAAATTATGGGAATCTCAGGGACCTAGGAGTAAAAAGGATTTATTTTATATAATTGTTTATGAAAACTATGGTAATTTAGCATTTGAAGGTGCAATGAAATTATCTGATATAAACAGTAAATTAGGAGTAAATCTACCAACTGGAATGAGTACGATGGTTTTATTTAAATTAGGAACTCAGTATGTACCAGATCCTAGAGTAGTTATACCTTATGATAACTTAAATTACTTTTTGTTAATTATGAAAGAATTTTATAAACGAAAAGTAACAGTTATTGCTAATGGAGTGTCTATGACAGCTGCTGATCTTGATATGTATAAATTCAAGATTATGAAAACTATTATTCCAGAGGATACATCTAAAAATAAAGAAGTAAAAGTATTAATCTATTTTGATGTAGATCCAGAGATGTCTTCTAAGAGTAGTTATGGTTCAGTAAATGGGTTGGTAGTAAATACAGGATTACATATTAATTATGTAGAAGCATGTTTTGATCAAGCATTAAGGGCTGAATATAAAATAACTCATAAATATACTATGAATGGATTTAAATCATGTATAGTATTATTAGCTGAAGCTATTGGATTTGATAGTCAAACTAAAGTTAGATTAAAATCTATAGGAAAAGTAAAACAATCAGATTTTACTGAAGCTTTGGTAAAGGAGTTTGTAAAGATATTTAGAAGTAATCCAGAATATTGGGAAAATCATGTAGCAAGGTTAAATGCTATTTATGACTCAATGAGATCTATCACAACTGCAGAAAAAGTGCAAAAAATGATAGAAGATGCTCAGGGTCGTAATATGTTACGATCAAAAGTTGATTTAATACAAGGATTTAGTGATGCAACATGTATTAATAGATGGAATGCTGAATTATTTTTATGTGAAGGATTATCTCCAGCAGGTTCACTTAAAGGTGGTAGACATGATAATACTCTTCATGCTGTATTACCTTTAAGAGGAAAAATCTTATCAGTAGAAGATAAGAGTGTTGAACAAGCTATGGATAATAAAGAAATCTTTACAATTTTTAGAGTTATTGGTTTAGGTATAGGTGATGATAATGTAACTAAAAATGCATCATCTCCAGAAGAAGCTTATGCATTAATTAAAAAATATACTAGATATGGAAAAATAATTATTTCTGTAGATGCAGACCCTGATGGAAGTCAGATAGCTAAACTATTATTATACTTATTTGGAAAGTTTGGAAGATTTTTATTAGATTATGGAATGATATATCAAGTATTAAGTCCTATCTTTGAACAAGATGGAAAGAAATTTTATCCTGGAGATCCATTACAACAAGGAACAACTTTCCCTATTGGATTGGATCCTAGCAAACCATTTCATCGATATAAAGGATTAGGAGCTTTTAATAAAGAAGAAATTTATGATATATTTTATAATCCAGCTACTAGAAAATTGATTCAAATAACTCCAGAGGGACTTGATTATTCAATGAAATTAACAGAAGATATCATTGAAAGAAAAAAATTATTATTTAATGCTGGTATATTAAGTAATCCATATAATTTTACTGATATTTAAATTTATAATAATTATGGAAAATAGTTTAATATCAATAGATAAAGACCTAAGATATAATTTTAATGAATATCCTAGGTATAAAGTTTATATAAAAGTATTAGAGTGGAGAACTGATATAAAAAAACATTACTCTATGTCAAATACATTGTATAAGTTTATTAATTCTTCTATCAATGGAGATGTAATATTAATTGAGTATCCTCTATTTTTTACAGAAGGTGAATGGCTTTATAAAAGATCTTCTATTAAAATTGATATAATTAATACTAGATCTGATAAGTTTATAGAATTATCTTGTAATAAACTAGCTATTTTCTGGGGGAATATTAAATCATTTAAAATACTAAATAATGATTGATAAAAAAGATCTTATTAAATATAATTCAAAAATTATAAAATATCGTATAAATAATAATTCTTATATATCGTCAATATATATCTCAACAAATAATTTTGTAACTCTTGGACATCCAATGTATCAAAAAACAAAACATATTAGTTGTGGTAGAAGACATATTTCAATAGATGAATTATTATTAGAATTAGATGAAATAAAATTACCTAGAGAAAAAGATATAAACGATTGGATACTTGAATATAATAAATTTCATGAATCTATGATTAATGCTAAAGGTTATGATTCATGTTCTGAGAATTTAGATTTATTGATATTAAATACTAACATTGATAATTGGATATTATAGTTTATGGCAAGAAAAAAGAAAATAGTAGAGGAAATAAATGTAATTCCACAACAGATATTGCAAAAACCAATAGGTGAAGTAAGTAGAGATTGTTTCCTTGATTTTGGAAATTATATAAATAATCAGCGTCACACAGCTGGATTTGATGGATGTAAGCCTTCTTATAGAAGATTGATATTTGCATCACTTCAATTTCCAAAAGGAAAATTAATACCATCTACTACAGTAATATCATCAGTTGCGAATTACCATCCACATAGTTTAACAGGAATTGAGCTATTAAATAGTAATTTAGTTCATACTGGAGTTTTTTCTGGAGAAGGATCTTGGGGATATACAGAAATTAGTGGTGTATATTCTCCTTATGCAGCACCGAGATATACTAAACAACGAATCTCTGATACTTATTTAAATGTTTTTGGAGATTTGTGGAGAGAAGTACCAATGATAGAATCTCCTATTGCTGGTTCAATGGAAATTTCTTATTTACCATTACCTTTACCACTGTGTCTGTATATGAAATCATCAGTAACAGGATTAGGTATTGGTATTAAATCAGATTATCCCAACTTTAGTCCAGTATCTTTATATAAAGCTTATATAAATGATGATCCATCTTTACTAGAGCCTAATGCAAATCTATTTATTGATAAATCTAAATCTGAATTAGATAAATTATGGAAAACTGGTAAAGGAAAGATCACCTATGTATTTAAGTTAGAAAGAGCTGTAGATAATATGGGAAATCCTGGAGTATTATTTAAAGGTGATACATTCTTATTTACACCTAATTTAAGAAAATTTCGTCAATTAGCTGCAGAAGGGAAAGTATATATGGAAGATATAACTGATATATATGGACCAAAATTAATTATATCTAAAATTCCTGGAGCTAGAGGTATAACAATAGAGGAGATAGAGGATTTAGCTAGTAAATGTTGTTTTAATTCATCTACATACACAACTAATGTTACTACTGGATCTACTACCTTTAGGATTCCATTGTATGATTGGTTAGATTATACATATAAAAATTATATAGATCTTATTACAAAAGTTAATATAAAAAAGATAGATAAAGTTACATTTGATATATCTGTTTTAGAAGTATTACCAATAATATCTGATTATATAATTAATAAGAATCCAAAAGCTACAGATGAAGAATTAAGTAAAGTACTAAATATACCTATGGAAATCATTAATTCAGTAATGAGCAAACCTATAAGTTATTTAAGAAAAAATAAGGATACTTCTTCTAGAATTAAAGAATTAAAGGAAAAATTAAAGGAATTAAAGAAATTTGATCCAATTAAGTATACTGAAAATATTATTAATCAACTTTAAAATTGTTAAATATGGAAAAAAATAAATATTTAATAACTGAACCTTACGATAAAAGATCTACTGAATTAGATTGGACCTTTATTCCAGAATCATTTTTGGAGATTATTTCTAAGGATTTATATAATGTAAAATCTATATCATCTAATGGAGATATAAAAGATAAGACAGTAATATTTATTCGTCCAGTAGATGATTTTAATGGAAATGTAGATACTATCGAATTGGATGATATGATGATTGGAAAAGAATTAATTTAAATCTAGGATGATATATACAGATGATAATATAAGTTTGGATAGAGTAGTAGAAGCTATTTATTTAGAGGAAGAATTTGACAATAGATTAAGCTATTGTAATATTCATGTAAATCCTATAAATCCAACATATATAATTGGAAAAACTGTAATAATTAATTCAGTAGATTATCCTAAAGAAAATATAGAAGTTTTGAGAAAAAATAATTGTAAAATTTATTATAGAATTTCATTAACTAAAAGAGAAAAACTATATCAATATATAGATAAGCCATATTTTGATATAATGTGGAATGGTCAAGAGATTGTAATAAATGATAGAGAAGAGCTTAATAACTTATTAAGTAATAACTCTTCTTTAGGTGATTGGAATGTATCATTTCCAGATTATAAATTATATTTTCCAAAACTATATATAAAAGATAAATCACTGCATTCATTGTTAATGGATGAAGATGGTAATTTATCTTACCTAGGATGGTTATTATATCAAGTTGGATTAAATTTATGTAATAGTAAATTTAAGGATTTAGATATAATTAAATCAAAAAAAGTAACTTTATAAGGTTTATAAATCTTATTATTGAGTAAAAAATTACTTCTATAAGACACTCAAAATCTTAATATTGTAGAGCTACATATTATTGTGTTATGTAGCTCTCTTAATAAAAATTTATATAAACTTATTTTAAAACATTTAATTACATTTTTTAATTATTATTTTTATGGCTAATAAAGTTGATGATTTTTTGGCAAAGCTCGCAGAAGCTGCGCCTAAAGCAAAAGAAACATTTGAAACAAAGAACAGATCATTAGAAAAAGTTTATTTAAATTATCCTGGCAACTACGGACGATATCAGGTATTCCCAATGAATGATGTCTTGAATGATTTTCCATTTGTAACATTGTTCAATACTCGTGAAATTAATATTCCGAGAAAAACACAGAATGCTGATGGATCTGAAGTAGCTTACAATGCATGGATTAAAATTCTTCCGAAAAATGCATATCTTATGAGAGATATGACTGGTAGAATTGTATCATCTCTTACAGCTCAAGATGAAGAAATCTTGCAGCAGGCTTATTCAGTATTTGATATGCTGTATAATGAGTTAGATGTAAGAAATAATAGAAACGAAGTTACAAGTAACTTGTTGAGAAAGAGAAATTATACTATCTTTAATGCAATGTGCTTGAACAAATGGGATCCCAATGAAAGTAGAAATCCTAGTCGTCAGAATTTCTGTGCATTATTTGTAGTAACTGCAAAAGGATTTACAAGTTCTATTGAAGACAATATTCAGGAAACTACACTTATGAGAGGTGGAGATAATTCTTGGGTAACAGAAGTTTATAATAGAAACTTGACAGATCGTACTGGATTTTTAATGTTTTCAGTAAACTCTAAAAAGGATGGAAGTGCAGGATTTGCTATAACTACCAGTCATGGAGTTGGTAATGAATCACTTAGAAGTAATATAATTCCTGAAGAGGATGCAGAACTTATGCAAAGTCCTGTTGCAGAATTCTTGGGATGGCAAGCTAATAAAGATGAGCAGAATCCTATTTCTCAGAAACGATTATTTAATGCAGCTCTTATGAAAGAAGCTATTGCATATATGTCACAGCAATTAGCAGCTATTCGTATGGCTAAATCTAGTGGAATTGATATTAAGGAAGCAGTTGAAAGAACTAATAATGAAGTATTAGCTCATTTTGTAATTACTCCTAAAACTTCAACTCCACAGTCAAATGATCCGATTTTGAATTCTATGAGTAATGTTGGAACATCGGAAACAGTGAATACTCAGAAAATTGTTGAGAATAACACTAATCCATTCCAATCAGCTCCTGTATATTTATCTGATCCAGTAACTGGTGCTCCTGTGAATAATGGTGAGAATACTACTTTTGGACAGAGCGCAGGACAGACTCAGAATTCTCAAAGTGGAGCTCCATTTAGCCCAGGTTTCGGAGGTTTTGGTAATTTTGGCCAAACTCAGGGAAATGAGAAAAGTGATCTGCCTTTCTAATTGATCTTGGCAAGGTTATAAAATAATATTAAGTAAATTTAAGGTAAGAGAGATTTTATAAAAGAAATTTCTCTTACCTTTTTTAATTCAATTTTAAACGTTAATGACTAATAATAAATATTTATATTCTCTTTGGGACCTATCATTTTTAATGCAAAGAAATCTTTATATGATATCTAAAGGAAAAGATATAGGTGAATATGGTCCAAGTGATGTTATAAAAATGATTCTACAATCGGTTAGAAAGATAGCTAGAGATTGGGGAATTACAAGCGATAAAATAATATTTCTTGCAGATAGATGGTCTAGTGATTATAATGGATATTTTAGAACAGCTATTCTTCGCGGGGAATATAAAATTGATAGAGTATATATCACTGAAGAAGTAGTAGAAGAGATGAAAAAAGATCCTTCTAAAACTCCTGAAGAAATACACGAAGCTGAATTACAAGCATACTTTAACAAAGTTAAGTACATAACTAAATGGGGATTAGTAAAAGATTTGAAAAATATTGGAATTCCTGTATTAATGGAAGAAGGATATGAGTATGATGATTTAGTATACATAGCTTCCAATGTATTATATGGAAAAAATAATGGAAAAAAGTCTGTTATAGTTACTAAAGATAGTGATTTAATGTACTCTACCTCTCCACAAATGGATTTATTTAGAATGAAATCTGGTAAATCAGAAGCTAAGTTGGTTACTTATGATGAAATGTATTATAAAATTCCAGAATCTCTAAGAAATAAAGGAGTTACTTTATATCAATATAAAGCTTTTCTGGATTCTTTGGGTTTTGGACATAATGCTATGACTGTTACTAGAAAAGCATATTGTACTAATACAGAATCAACTATATTAAAAATATTAAATGGTGATTACTCTGATGTTGAAGATATAGATACATTTAATAAACAAATGCTAAGTTTTGATGTATCTAAATTTCCAAACATTGATAAAGTCATTAATATGATTAATGAAGATTTTCCTACTATTGGAAAAATAGGAAGTTTAGAAGATTTTCACTCTTTCTGTAATAAATATAAAATAGAAGGAATTTCTGATAAATATTTTTCGGAATTAGTAGGAGATTTAGATCCAAATCTATATACTAAATATTAATTTAAAAAATATGGATAATAAATTAATTATTAGTTTTAAAGGAGAAAGATATTCCTTTGATCAAGATACTGAGAGAATTTTTAAAGATGGGAAGGTATTATTATCTTCCCAGGCTTCTCCAGTATATAGTTATTTAGGGGACAGAAATAATCCTCCAAAATTTAGTGGAATATTACTGAAAGATATAAATTCCATATTGACATTAAATGGAAAGATAAATCCAATTGTGGATATTAATACTATAAAATAATTATATATGTTAGGAGGAGTAATTGGAAAACTCTTAGGACAACAGTTAAGCCTAGGAGAGATAATGAATATAGATGCAGGTAGACAGGAAAGGTCTAAAGATTGCGTAGTAAAATTAGTAAAAATATTTCATGTTCTTAAAGAAGAAACATTATTGAGTAGATTTAAATCAATATTTCTTAATAGACCTACTCTTCAAATGTATTATTTAGTATTTAAATTTGAAGTAAAGTCACCAAATAGTACTCATATAGTATTTATAATGACTAATCCAGATTATGATATTGTAAATTGGAAGAGTAATTTGGTTAAAGTGTATTGTGATTGTAAAGATTTTATGTTTAGAAGTGCATATTTATTAGATAAAAATAATACTCTTTTTATAAATGATTATATTAAAACTTCATTAGGTCAAGCTTTAACTACAGCTCCGAAAGAAAATACAAAAACTTCTTTACTATGTAAACATAGTTTTGCTGCAGTTAATTGGTTAGTGAATAATTATAGTAATGTAATGAAAACTATATAAATATGGATGATAATATTAATGATATAATAGATAATTTTACATCAAAAAGTAAATATAAAATATACCAATTAGATGTTAAAACTATTCGAAAATTTAATGTATACTATATTTCTCCTGTAGTGAATGATGATTTATTTGCTACTAAACCAAAAGGAGCTATAAGTAGTAAAGTTTTTTCTATAGGAATAATGACAGGTATAACATGTGAAGTTTTAACATTTATTCATAGAAAAAATCATTTTATAATAATAATAAAATTTACGTACTTTGATGATAGTGATAAAAATTCAAATAATTTATTATCATATATTAATTCGGATGATTTTATTATTAGAAATAATCATAGTTTTGATGAATTACTATTATGTAATTTAAAAAATAGTTTTAAAATATTATCTAATGATAATATAACTATTTCTACTGTTATTGTAGATAAAAATGAAAATGTAGTAAAAAAATATGGAATTTAATTATGATAAATATGTTCCTGATGGATATAAATGTAGGGACTCTGAATCATGTGGAAATATAATACTAAGTTATCTTGAAAGAGAAAACAGAAACTGTATTGTATATTATACAGTTGATTATGCAGTATATAGAAGAAAAAATTCTTTATTTATTATATTTTATAGTTACTCTTTCGTATCAGAGAAACTAGATAAAATAGATACTAAAACAGTTAGAAATAATATAAATGAATATATTCAATTAGTTAAAAGCAGTAATATGCAGGGGATTAGATCTACCTATTTGAATAAAAAAAATAAATACATTTCATATAAAAGATATTATTAATATTATTTAAATAAAAAATTATGAGTAAAATACTTGCAATTTCAGATATTCATATATTTGATTACCCACAAAGAAATTATACAGAAAAAGCTAGATTGTATCAATCCAGAATAGTAACTCAGAATATTATCGATGCTGGAAAATCTAGTGGTGCAGATATATTAGTAATAGCTGGAGATGTCCTAGAAAAATCAGTAGTTCGTCCTTATGTTTTAGCAGAGGTAAAGTTATTCCTAGATACTCTTATGTCAAATTTTAAAGAAGGATATATTATTTGGGGAAATCATGACCAAGATAATAAAGGAACGGACCAAGATTTTACTGATTCTTGTTTATCTGTTATGTTGCCTTCAAATCTACACTATGCAGATAAACAAGAGTTAACTATAGATAATTCTAGAATAGCATTTTATAATTGGAGACCACAATTTGATTTAAGTTGGATTAATGGAGTAGTTGATGTACTATTTACTCATGCTACTATATCATATGGTGTTGGAGATTATTATAAATCTCAAGTATTAGATGATAGTAAATTTAATCTTGCTATTTGTGGAGATATACATAAACCGGCATCAATAGGAAAATATGTAAGTATAGGAATTCCTCAAAAGTGTAAAATGTCAGATTCTGATTATTCTACTGGAGTTGTTTATGATTGTGTAACTAAAACATATGAGTGGGTTAATCTAAATCCGAAGGATAATCTTATAAAATTTCAGTATATCAATGATCAATCGTTAGAGGGATGGAATCAATCTAACGGAACTTGGTATGTTTATAAGCCAGATAATCTAGTGATTAATAATGGCGTTAGAGATATTAAAGTTCCAGCGTGGGAAAAAATTGAAAACCTAGTAAATTCTATAATAGTACACAATAATCTTCAAAATGTGCATGGAGAGGTTTTAAAAAATTTAGACGTTACATCTAAAGAAGTAGATTTTAACTTCTCTTTAAAAAGATTTTATTGCAAAAATTGGAGAAGTATTGATGAAGTAGAGTTATATTTTGATGATTTAGATAAAATATTAATTTCTGGAAAAAATGGTTCTGGAAAATCTAGCCTACTCAGTGCTATTAGATTTGCATTTTTAGATTGTCCTAGTATAAAAGATTTTAGACAGTTTGGAACTAAGTCTTGCTTAACTGAAGTAGAATTTGAATATCAGGGAAGCTTATATAGAATTCAGAGAGGTAATAAATCTGATAAACCAGTGTATGGACTTTGGATAAATGGGGAACCTCAAAAATATAATAATAAAACTCAGTTTGTTAAAGATGTAGAAGAAAGATTTCCATTTATAGGGTACATAAATGATATTTATTTCTTTGATGCAGATCATCATAGATTTATTGGAGGAATGTCTAATGAAAAGAAATTAGATATTATTAGTAAATTCTATAAAATGGATAGAATAGATTCATATAATGAAGCAGCCGAGATAATATTAGGTAGAATGAATAATGCTTCTAAAAAATGGTTAGAAAAAATTGGAGAGAATAAAGAGATATTAAATTATCTAGACTCTAAGCTAAGTTTGATTCAGTTACCTAATATTGATAAAGAAACGTTGATAAGTGACAGACAGATTGGATTAGATATGCAGAAAAAAGCAAAAGAGTGGTCTGATTATATTATAAATAATAATAAATTAGAAGCTCAAATTCAATTGTTTACTGAGACATTAAATGAACTTATTCAAAAAAGAGATAGTTTAAGATCAATTGATATTATTAATAGTGAATACAAAGATCTTGAAAAAAAGATAGAAGAGTGTAATAATAAAATTTCAGAAGTAAATAATATAAATGTAGAGTATAATCTTAAATTAAATTCTTTAAATCAAGTAAATTCTTTAGGAAATCAATTATATCAAGAATGGGTAAATCTTGGAAAGTCTAAAATATGTTCTTTATGTGGACAAGAAATTAAAAATAATGAATCTATTGAAGCACATAAAAAAGAATTAGAAAATAGACTAAGAGATTTATCTACACAGCAAAGTGTATTAACTAAAGAACTCTCTTTACTAGAAAATAATAAGAAACAAGCTGATAGCATAATTAATGATTGTAAAGAAAAAATAAGAGAGTATAATAAACAGTCTGGATCATTAATATCTGAAAAACAGTGGATAAATAATGTAAATGATCAGATTATTAATACACAATCTTTGCTAGATAATTATAAAAAACAATTATCTTCTATGATTATTCCAGAAAAAGTAGAATTACCAGATGATTTTATGCAAAGAATGTCTAATATAGAGTCTGGAATAAATACTTGGAATAATTGGGAAAGTCTAAAAAATGATAGATTAAAAACAGAAGATATAATTAATGATTGTAATAAAGAAATTGAGATAATTAAATCTTCTACAGTGGACTTAGAAAAATATATAAAATTAACTGCTCCAACTGGAAAAATTTATGAAGAAATAATGGAAGCATTATCAAAACAATTTAGTGATAATTATGTTAAATATGAAGTAGTTAGGAGTACAGTTAAATATAGAGGAAAATTAATAGATAAGCTAGATCTTCAGCCTAGTTTCTTTAATAATGGAAATTGGGTATCTTATGTAGCTTGTTCTAGTGGTCAGCAAACAGTGGTAGATATAGATTTCTTAAGTAAAGTAGTAACAAAAATGGGTCTTCTTGTAATGGATGAATTCCTAAAACACCTAGATCCAATGAACCATGATATTTGTATTGAAAAAATTTCAAGTATGAATATTGGATGTATAATGTTATCTTCTCACATGGAATCTATATGTTCGTTTAATAATAAAACTTGTAAGTTAGAACTTAACGATTCAGGAATAACAAAAATAACATTAGAGTAATATGAAATTATTAGATATAACATATAATAACTTATCATTCAGTAATATAGTTAATACTACTGATTTTTTTAAAAGTGGACCATCTTCTGAAATGATTTCAGTAAAAACTTTATATAATAATATAAAAATCTTATTTGGATTAAATTCAGAAAGAGTAATAATTAGTTTATCTGAAGCTAATAGAGTATATAAATTTACTTTATTAACGCCAAATGATATAAAAAATATATTTGGATTCATAGTATATATACCATCTCAAAGAAGAATAGATATATATACATCAGAAAATATTCAAGTTCCACTAATACAGTACAAAGGAAAGAAGATTATGTATAAATCGTATCCATATCTATTAGATAAAGCTGGGTTAGATAAATTATTTTCTAAATTAATAACAGTATTGTAATATGTTAGATCAAGATTTTAAAAAATTACTAGAACAAGCATTAGAACAAGATAAAGATGAGATATTGGGTATTATTTCGAACTATATATCTAAATCAATAATTAATAATATTAATAAATTTAATTCATTAGAGGAGACTGATCTTAAAAAATATATAGATAGTAATGTAGAAAACAATCTAGATATGTTAGAGGTCAGCATTAATTCTCAATATCATCAATTAATTGATAAACTTAGGATAGTAAATAAAATACTATGTGGAAGAGAAGAATTACTAGATTATTACTATTATCAAGGATCATTGCCTATCATAGATATGATATCAATGTTGAATAATAAATTAGGAGAATTAGAGTATAGAATAAATAATATTATAATGAATTCTAATTCAGATGAAACTTAAAAAAGAAAGAGAGGGAACTATTCCCTCTCTTTTAAATTTTTACTCTCCAATTAATAATCTCTTGTACTTTATCTAAGTCATAGTATGTAGATGCTTCATTCTTAAGATTATTAGACATATCTTTGTATTTTTCTAATCCTGCTCCATCTATTGATCCAACCTTATCTAGTCGTCTTAATAATTTATTTAAATTGTTATTTTTATATTCTCCGTCACAATCCCCATTTAAGAATTTCCATATAACAGAACAACCTTGATATAAACTAAGTTCAGCAAAATATAATAGTTCTTCTCTACTCATATTAGTAGTCATATTAATATGAAGGTCTAAATATTGCTCTATTGCCTCATTATATCTCTCTTGATAAATTTGATCTGTTCTTGTCCATTCGTGATAATTATGTCCAGTAAATTTTTCCCAAGTTAAATCCCATTGTTCATATACTAACGGAGAAAAGCAGAGTTCATAAAAATTAGGACTCCATTTAATTTCTGTAAATTTAACCATAAATAGTGGATAGTAAAAATTATCAGAAAAATATCTATTAAATAAATCCCATCTTTTTCTCATACAGTTCACTACATCCATTATTTCTTTACTCCCTGACTCTCCCCATAAAATTGAATTAATTATTATATTTCTTCTTAAGAATTCAAAAGCTAGTGAAAAATATTCTCCTGAATACTCTTCAGATGGTTGCAAATTTCCATGAGCAATATCATGTTCAAAAGAATCTAGTGTTAACCTATCAGTTTCTCTTCTCGGATTTGCTATTAATTCATATCCAATTTTTTCGGCAATCCATGTATATGTAATATTAGAGAAATTAGACTCTAATATATCTGAACAGCCATCATACTCTTTTGTACCAGGTTGAAGAGTTAATTTATAGCATAAAGTATTCTCCAACACAGTATTATGAATATCAGAATTATTGCATAAAAAATTTTCGAAACATTCTTGTAATATCTTTCCCAATGGACCTTCTATATCGTTCTTTAGGTAATCTATCTTATTATATATTTTCATAAATCTTCCAGTTTAAAAAGCTTGTAACCCTTATATATGAATAAATTATAAATAGCGGCGGGATTATAACGCAATCGTATCTCGTAACAATATAGAGTAAATAATAGCCGCATAATGATGTGTTACGATGATAATACAATACATATATAAATAGTCCCGCATGAAGAAGAGTAGACAAGATTTTCTAGAGATCTTGTCTACTTATTTTTTTCCGTTTTAAAAACCCCCAAAATCTTATATATGTATACATATACAAAACAAAATTGGCGATTAAAGTAGAGAAGAATCAAGCGAGATCAACTTCTCTACTTATTTTTTTTATTCTCGTGATTTTATGTAATTTACTATACCATCAACATGTAAATTAATTATTGCTTTCTTCCCTTCTTCAGATAATAAAAAATCTGCTTCATTTTTATTAGTCATAAATAAATTTTCCGTTAGTACTGCAGGCATTATTGTATGTTTTAATATATAAAATCCTGCTTCTTTATCTGAATCACCATCACTAGGATCTTTTCTTAGTTTTTTTCCTGGAAGATATTTTTCAGCAGCTTTATATAAATATTCAGCTAATTCATCAGATTTACTAGTACCGTAATATGTATAAGCTTCCCATCCATTAGCGGAATTCCAACTATCTCCCATTCCATTTGCATTAACATGACAAGATATCAGCACAGAATCACATCCATTTTCAGTATAATACTTATTAGCTCTCCTACATCTTTCTTGAAGACTAATATCCTCTTCTTCTGGTACTAATATAAATGAATCTATTTCAAGCTCATCTAACTTATTTTTAATTCCCTTAACTATTTCTCTAGTATAGGAATACTCTAATAATCTAGAGTCTACAGATCTTTTTCCAGGAGTATTAACTCCATGACCATTATCCAATATTATTTTTATCATAAGTTATATTATTACATTAATTATAAATAAAAAAATACTAGAACAACTTAAATAAAATTGTTCTAGTATACCATATATTAGAGTTTTGACTTTTTATAATAGCAAAATAAAGATATGAGAGAGGAAATTAATCCTCTCTCATTAATTTTCGTACAAAATTATCTACCCTTCGTTTAACAGAAGGAAATAGTGTATAGGCTGTATATGAAACTCCTAGTAATATACATACCCATAATCTAATTTCTCTACTTGTTTCTGTAGCTTTACTCATATTTTAATATTTTTATTATTACATGAATAAGGTTTTTAATCGATAATAGAAGTAAGAAAAAAATCCCCTCGCTAGGGGATTAAATCAGGTAAATTTTAAATCTCACACTTTCACAAGTGCTTTACTTATTCATATAATACATATATAAGGCTTTTAATTGATAATAGAAGGAAATTATTTTAAGATTTCTTCTGGACTATTAATAAACTTTGCTTTTATTCTACTATTTCCTTGAGAAATATTATTAATTAAATCTAAAGTAGCTTTTAATGACTTCTTCTGATGAGCTTCCCACCCATCTTCCATAATACCTATCCAAACAAATCCTTTTCCTGATGAAATACATTCCCATACAGAATTAACCATTTCAGCTATACTATATACCCCCGACATTTCAGGAGTAATAATATATAGGTGTGTATTACATAATTCATTTTTTTCTTTATTTTCAATCTCAATACATTCAGGAGTCCAGTCAGGAACTACTGGATTAAAATAACTAAATTTTTTCTCTTTTAGTATTGGAATTAACTCATCTCTCCAAGTTGAATTTCCACAAGTACCACCTAAGAATATCCTTTCTGGTTTCTCTTCTTTATCTAATCTAATATTAAAATTAGATGGTTTTAAATTTATACATACATATTCTTCTTTAGCTTTCGGTATAACACTTTTACATGAGAATACAGTTAAATGTTTGCTATCATCGTAGTTTGATATTCCCAAGTCATCTTTAAAAAATCTTACTAAACAATCTTCCAAAAATTTAATATGATTAGAACAATCCTTTCTAGTTATTCCAGATTTAAATACAAATTGAAGTGATAGATCAAATCCAGAAGAAGTAGATAACCAATCTATATCTTCAGAAAGATCTAAAGCTCTAAGTTGTTCCCTAACTTCTGCTTCTAAAGTTTTTGCTCTAGGATTTTTATAAATGTAAGGAACTTGTTTACCACCTCTTGGCAAAATCCCTGCTTTGTATAAATCATTAACTGAAATAAGTTTATTTTTTAAACTTAGAATAATATTAATTTCTTTCTTTTTATTCATAATTTTATTTACTATATTTAAAAATAATCAATTAATTTTTAGACTTTTATAATAAAAAGAGAGGATTAATTTCCTCTCTTTTTTGTTTAACTACATCTACTCCATCCACAATCTTGACAATGAATACATCCACCATCTCGTACTAATTTTCCTCCACATTCAGGACATACCTCTCCTTTAACTTCACTAGATTTTACATACTTACTTAATATTCTGCACATAGCACTAGAAAATGATACTATATTATCATTTACTTTCTTAGCGGTTTTTATTATAAATTCAATATCTACTCCATGACGAAGTAACATGGAACTATATAATGTAGCAGCTCTCTCTTCAATATCAGTAGTAAGTACTTTTAAATCAGGTATATATAATTTATCAGACTCAAAACTATATTTAGCTTTCTTCACTTTTATAATTTTTCCTTTATGATTTGGAAAATTAATCATCATTTCGGTTGGTCTGAATGCAAAAATTTCATAAGGTTTTCCATCCATTAGACCTACAACTACAATAAATTGCTCTCCTTTTACTTTTACTTGATAATAATCAGCTTCAAGTTCTTTTGGTCTTTTTGGTGCGAGAGTAGAAGGTATAGAATCCATCTTATTATTCTCATTACTAATACCTGTTAATACTCCCTCTCTACATCCATCTCTATAGATAGTAATTCCTTTAAGCCCTTCTTTCCAGGCTTCGATGTAGATATTAGCGATTTCTTCTTCAGTTGTTTTATTATCCAGGTTTACAGTATTATGTGAAATAATTCCGTTAACTATATAAGAATGACCCTCTTTTATATGAAGATCAAATGTTTCTTTGGGAATTGAATCATATTCTTTTTTAGAAACTTGTATAAACATATAAGTATTATCAAGAAGAATTTCAGGAATTATATCTATTCCTAAATCAGATAAAAACAATAGATTATCTCTACTTATAGACATTCCATTTTTATACTCCGAAGAAAAATCTCTAATAAATTTATTAGCTTTATTAGAACTAAATGTCATTTTGAATGCTCTTAAAGAATTTCTAAGCCCCAAATCAGGAATATCCCCAGACAATTCTTCACTAGTTCCTTTAAATTTTGATTTGAATTCTAATTGTTTTCTTTCTTCAGCAAAACCTATATATTGATTATACAACTTAGCATTTTCACCAGTACAATAAATCATCCAAGCATTTCTTGTATGATAAGATTTATTACTATTAGGAAACAATCTATTACCTTCTTTCTTACATTGAATAATATTAGATTCAATTCCAAATTGATTTAATAATACTTGAATATGAAGTAATAACCTTTTATTTACTGATGTCATTATGCAGATTTTATCCGTACCAACATATCCATCTAATGTTAATCCTTTTATAAATTCAGCTGTTTGTTGTCTTCCGGCACCCTCGTATATTATTTTAGGAACATCTTTGTTATAACATTTTTTGTCCATTCCTAAATATATAAAAAAGTCCCTTAAAATTCTACTATTAGCATGAACAGTATACAAATTATCACTTCTGTTATCTTTTACTAATTTACAATCTATTCCAAATTCTGACTTTACAATATTTATAAAATCTTCGATAACATTATTTTTCAATTGTGATAATCCTATACCATTAGCATTTAAAAATCCATCTGAAATTATATATCCGATAAGTCTTGCTAAGTTTCTACTTACTCTTTTAGGTATATTTATAGTTTTAGCCCCAATTCTATTATGAACAAATGAGGATCCCATAATAGTTGATATTGTTTTTTGACTATTTCCAAAACATTCAAGGCCTTTTCTTCCTATAATATAATCACCCTCTTTTAAATTAAAAAGTTCAACCCATTTTGGAGCATAATTGTCTCCAAGTATTAATAGTTTATGATTTGGGGTCCCTTGTAATGTAGTACCATTCTTTAACTCAATCTTTATGGTTTCTTTTTCACCATTAGTATAAAATTCATCAATATTCACACACTTTCCTTCATGATTTATAGTCGTGATATTTTTATCTTTAATAGATGAAAATCCTTGTATATGATTTCCAATATCTTCTATATATTTTAATCCATTTGAAGTATGTATTAAATGAGATTCATCACCAATAAGACATGAACTAATACTATGCGTGATATACTTCTGAATAATACCTTGAAGTTTTACTCTTCGGTGCCAATCAATTTCTGGAGCAGTAGATCCATGATAAGGACTTTCTTTAAATGCATCCTCCCATTCTTTAATTGTCCACTCTTTATTTAACTCTTCTTCAGTTTTTCCATACTTCATAGAAGCCCATTGCATTAATCCTGGATGAACAACTACAAAAAGAGTGTACTTTTCTCCTTTAATATCCGTATAATCTACTCGATCACCTTCGGACATACATTTTCTCTTTCTTTGATAGAATGGCATAAATATTGGTTCAATTCCAGAAGAGCAACGAGCCATTAAACTTACCGTACCTGTAGGAGCTACTGTTGAGAATGAAAGATTTCTTCTTCCATATACACTCATTCTATTGGCTCTTTCTGGGAAATTTGTACGAATAAATTCATACCAATCATTACTTCCCTCTTTTGCTTCATTGTTCTCTCTCAAATGCCATTCTCTATATCCATCGTATGCAGGGAAAGTTCCACGTTCAATTGCCATATCAATATCAGAATCAAGTTCTCCTAAGAAGATGATTTTCATGATTTGATTAACCATCTTAAGACCTTCTTCTGAGTCATACTTTAACCCTAACATTGCAATAGCATCTCCAAGCGCGGTGAAACCTAACCCTGCTCTACGACCTTGAATTGCAGTATTATTTATCTTATTCCACAATTCATATTCCAATTTATTATCTTCATCTTTAACTACATTAATTATTCTTGATACTGCTTCTATCTCTAATTCAACTAAGTCATCTGCTAATCTCATAGCTTCATAAGCAGTTTCATAAAGTAATTCTTCATTAAGATGTGCTTTTTCTGTAAATGGTTCCTCGATAAAGCTCTTTAAATTCAAATGAATTAAACGACAGCTATCATAGGGTCCCATCGGAATCTCGCCACCAATTTTGTTATCTATAATTTTCATTATAAGTTCAGACTATCTCATCATCTTTAAGATGTTCTGCGTTTAGAATTTTGTATGAAAATGATGGAAGAATATATGGACTTACTCCTTTATAAAATTTATCAATATCTTTATTTCTTAATCTAAGATAGTAATATTTATTTTGTCGATTAATATTCCAATCTAGATTTAATACATTTTTAAGTTGATCTTTAAGGAATAGTTGATCTCCATAAGATAATCTTTTCATATTTAAAGATACATCTATATGTCCATTCTTCATACATGAACATCCATCACTCATAAATAATATAGCCAAGCATTCCCAATCAAATAATTTAAATGCATGTGGATCTAGTCCTTTATATTTATCTGTATAGATTCTATCATGTAATGTTGTAAAATAAGCGTTATTAGATGATGTTAACCTGACTTGAGGTTTTCTGTTATACCCATCAGTGTTATAGTCTTTTCTATCAATTATTTTACATGAAGCTATATTTTCCAATATATCTTTACAATACTCAACATAATCAAGATTATCTTTTACCATATTCATTATAAAACAATAATCTTTATTGTTTGTGTATTTATATAATCCCCCATCACCCATTACAATAAATGAGCAGAGTTTCATTAACTCTTTTTTATCATTAATAATTTTCATACTTAATTCTAAATTTAGTCGTTACACAATAAATAATTTTATTGCTCGGTATAAATAATTATAATTACTTCCACCGATTTTTACAGAATTTTCTTAAGATATAATTCTTAAGCCGCCTGGAATGATTCTGACGGATTGGTTGATACCATTCTAAAATTCGGATAAACTCCATCTGGTGAATAATTATGCATAGTACTTTCAAACATAATACCCAAATACGTTTCTTATATTATTTATATAAGTTCAGACTATATCTTCATTAAGATAATCTTAATGTTGTAGTACATAGTCGTTGAAAATTATTTATAAGTTACTATTTTATATCCTTTAACATATAATTTAAGTAACCTATATAATTCTGCTAATTCCTAAAAGTAAATTAAATTACTATAAAGGTTCCAGCAATCACTACAATACTAATATATATAATATTATATACATTAACCCCGTTGAGGTTCGGCTGTATTCCAAGCACAATGCATAAGAGTATCCCAAAGTTCTTTTGCTTTAATTCTCTTTACATAGAATACTCTATTATTATTCTTATAATCCTCAAGATAAGCCAATTTATTATATTCTATATCAAGATAATCTTTTGAGAAATAAGATAAATCTTGATCAATTGGATATCTTAAGTAATAATCCTCATCTTTCTCTACAGCTTGCATAAATTCATCAGTAACTTTCACACTGATATTAGCTCCTGTAACCTTAGTGAGGTCTTGTTTCTTTGTAATAAATTCTTCAATATCCGGATGATTAATGTTCATTGATAGCATGAGTGCGCCTCTCATATTAATTGTTAACTAAGTAATTTCTACTTAAGATCAGACTATATCACCTTCAAAAAAGTTATATCACATAGTCGTTGAAGAAAGAAGTTTATAAATAATTCTTTCCTGCTGGTTCTTTTTTTATAAAGTTTCAGCAATTCTATATAAATCCGCAGAGGCTTTATCTACGGCCATTTTGTGCTACCTCATTTGTAATATCAGAACATACATCCATAAAACTAGCAGCACCAGTACTAGTTTTTGCAGCATTGTTAACACTAGCTCCTCTTGGTCTAAGATCTGACAAATCATAACCTACTCCACCCATTTATAATTCTATATTACTTAAATATAGACTGACTATATCTTCGAAATAACGGTTTGTACATAGTCGATGAACCTTAATTAAATTTCCAAATTTCTATCATATTATATATTAATTTAATTTATTAAGGCTGCTGATAATATTTATTTTACTCTCAGCAATTCTCAAACTTACGACGCAGTGGTTATTTACGTCTTTTCATAAGTTGTGCTTGTTCAGATCTTGTTTTCATGATATCAGCATAGGAGTCTTTTGGAGAACCTATTACAAAACAATTATGAGTCAATATATTTCCCTCTATAGTAAATGAATGTACCTCAGGAACTTCTGCACAGTATACTTCTTCTATTAAATCAGTATCTTCCACACTAACTACTTCCCAGTCTTTAGGTATTTCCTTTTCTATAGCAGAGAAATAACTTCTTTGTTGATCTGAAATAAAGAACGTTTTTCCAAAGTCCCCAACGTTTAGGTTTACCTTATAGCAATTATCTACCTCAATAAATTCGATATCACTACAAAATACTCCTAAAACTCCACAAACATTTTGTATATACTCTAAGTCTCTTTTATTAAAAGACTTTATATACATCTTACCAGTAGGAGTTATATATCCTCTTATCGAGAAAAATCCGGCTAACCATCCTAATAGATATTCTTCATCTTCTCTAATACATGGATAACAATTATTTTCTGCAAATCCAAGTATTCCATGAGTTATACCAGAATGATTAATATTATACTTCACAAGAGATCCGTACTGACTAGATAAAATATCACCGGATTTCAATTCACCAGTTTCTTTTATCTTTCTATTTACATCCACAAACCACTTATGATTCTTGGTACAATAAATTTCTTTATTCTCTACTAAGTTTCTTCTTAATGTTAACTTCATTAGAGGCTGTTTTCCATAACTTTTTATTGGTGATAATATCCATTTTTTATTACCTCCAAAAACCTCCACATTTTTACCTACTAAATCTTTAATAGGAATAAATCCGTCCCTAGTTAATACTTTTACATCACCTCGAAAACAGTTAGATAAACTAACTAATCCATTAGTTCCAGCTCCAGACATAACTGATCCACCAGGAATTATATATTTATAATCTTTAAATAGATTATAAATTTTTTCTTCAGTAAGATGTTCTCTAGAATATCCATAATTTGATAGTTTTAAACTGGACTCTGGATCCTTACTCCATCTGAATTTTTCCTCAATCCTAAAAAACTCATTAGCTAATCTCTTATGTGTGTCATCTGGAGTATTTTCTCCACTTGCTGCATATTTATTTTTCCATGTTGAAGCAGCCAATTCATCACCATTGAAATAATCTAATACTTTATCTTCCATTTTAATTTTTATTAAATTGTTATATAATATAGTAAGTACTAATGCACTAAAATATACATTAGTACTTAATTAATAATTTATCTATTCATTAATTCAGTATCTTCGATAAATTTTTTTGCAACTTTATCATGCTTCCAAATAGTTTGATTAGAAGATCCTCTAAGGTAGAGTTTATCATCCTTCAAAGAATCTATATATCTACCGTCAACTATATAATCACATAAATCTATTACATTTCTCTGAGATTCTGTTAAATTTTCTGAAAGATAATATCCAGTCCAAAGCCATATTTGTTTTTCTGGATACATATCTTTTATCTCTTTTATTAAATTGTAGAGTTCATCCGCTTGAAGTAAAGGTTCACCCCCTAAAAAAGAAACTCTTTTAACACCTTTAACTAATTCCAAAAATTCTTTTCTAACATCTTCAGTAAACTCTTTTCCTCCATCCAATGACCATGCAACCTTATTAAAACAATTTTCACAATGGAATAAACAACCTTGTAAGAAAATTGAAACTCCTATATACGGTCCATTAGATATATCTAACTTTCTAATAATAGAATATCTCATAATTTTATATCAAATTTAAAGTTCATGATCATCTGCGTGAACATATCTATCTTTAATCTCAGCAGTACGTCCTTGGTTCCAAAAATTAGATCCTATATATCCGCATGTACGGCGAGAAACATGTAATTTATGTTGATCTTCACATCCACAATTTGGACATTTCCATCCTAATATTCCATCCTTATCTATAATTTTTATCTCTCCATCAAAACCACAATTAGAACAATAATCTGATTTTGTATTTAATTCTGCATAAGAAATATTATCATAGATAAATCTGATTATTTCTAATACAGCTTCTATATTAGATGTTAAATTTGCACATTCTATATAAGATATCATACCTCCACTAGAATATGGTTGTAACTCTGCTTCTAGTCTTAATTTTTCAAAAGGATTAATTTCTTCCTTTACATTAATATGATAACTATTTGTTATATAAGATTCGTCAGTAATTCCTGGAATTTCTCCAAATCTTTTCTTAAGACATTTTGCAAATTTATAGGTTGTACTTTCTATAGGAGAACCATACACACTATATCCTATGTTTTCCTCAGATTTCCATTTATTACAAGCATCATTTAATTTCTGCATTATTTGTTTTGCAAGATCCATATGTTTTGTATGAGACTCTCCAGTTAAAGATTTAACACATTCATATAATCCTGCATATCCTAGAGAAATAGTACTATATCCATCAAAAAGATATTTATCAATTACTTCTCCAGGCTTTAACCTAGCAAAAGCTCCATGTTGCCATAAAACTGGGGCTACATCAGATTTAACGCCAACTAAACGCTTATGTCTGATATATAAAGCTCTATGACACAATTCTAAACGTTCATCTAAAATTTCCCAAAATTTATTAATATCTCCTTCTGCTGATAAACCTGCATCAGGTAAAGATACTGTTACAACACCTTGATTTACAATTTATTCTATATATTACTATATAGTTTAGACTATCTCTTCAGTAATTTCTTACTGCAGTGCGCTTCGAGTAGTGATAAAATCTACTCTACTGGATTACACTCATCATCCATAGTCGTTACGCTTTTCAACTCTTCCTTATTCTTAACTCTATTATATCATCTTTTTTAAACCAATTCTTCTCAAAGAATTTATTTAAACTTCCAGATTTATTAGAATAATTAAGAGTTTATTTAGCACGGTATTATCCCTCACGAAGAGTAGGACTTCCACCGTTAGCAGGGTTCATTCCCCACACCGTTTTTTCTTACGTTCACACTGTTTAATGACACCTAAATGATGTTAAGCGTCCGTAGAATTTGTAATTTCCACTTTCATCTTTCCAAGGTGAAAGGAAAGATCTACAATTGTGAGATGCTATTCCAGAAACGTCAAATCGATCAGATTCTGTTGTTACATCATAAGACCATTTATTCCCATCTGTAATAAGCTCTTTTATTTCAGAAACTTTAAATCCTCTATATTTTTTATTAGATTTATGATTTCTAAAACACTTCTTTTTCTTCTCACAAGTAATATAATTTAGTATTTCATTCTTTTCTCCACAAGAAAAAGATACCTGATATCGAATTGCCTCAGATTTATCTTTATTATATCTATTTTCTATAATTTTTCCAAAATATCCCAAAGAATTAATCAATAATAATTGTTCTAACGCTAATTCTTTATTAGTAGTTCCTATTTCTATTTGAGTAAAATGAGTTTTTCCATTATCATGTATATATCCATCAGCGTCAATAATACCTCCTAAGAAATGTAATCTACTTTCTCTGTCACTTTCAAAAATTTCATTAGGTATTTTTCTATCTAATTTAACTTTTCCTTCAAACCCTGTAGTAAGATATTGTATAAATGATTTCCTATTATCTAAACTATTGAGGTCGACATCAAACATTACATCCTTATAATTACCTTTCACACCTCTACTTAATTCTTTTACTCTAGGGATAATGTTTTTACTTTTATAAAAATTGCATAATCTCTCTATAATATCATCTTCTTTAGTTGCTGCAAAAGAGCAAGTTATCTGTGTGTTAGTTATGTTTCCATCACATATTATAACTCCTAGGGACCAAGCGTATTCAGGATCTAGTTTATTGTTTCCTTGATAAGTATTCCAAGTCCCTTCTATTTCATCTCCAATTTCTATATCCTCTACAAAAGTTCTTCCTTTATTTACTACAGCAAGAGGATGATCTTTTGTACAAGTAAGAAGTCTTCCATTAGAGGTCTTTAATCTTACCCAGTCATTTTTATCTTTATTTTTAATTATTCTTTTACATTCAACAAAATCATTCTTTGTTGAGTCAAATATAGTTACTCCAACTAAATCAATGTAATAATTACCTTTTGCTTCCTGTTCTTTTATTTCAAAAATATTAGAAAATCTACTCCAGGATCTTTCAAAACTTTCCACGTAAATATTATCTTTATACTTAATTGTAATAACCTCATCTCCAGAAACGCATCCCATCGATGGGAAACAGTTTCCTTCTTTTAGTTCTTTCATTTTCTTCTCAGATATATAATCTGGGACAAGTCTTTTTGCTGAACATTCTGCTGCTAATTTTGTAAGATACCAATATTTACTATTTTCATAAATATTATCTTCTTCAAGAGCATATATTAATTTAGGGAAAGCCGGTGTAACAAATACCCCATCTTCATTAGGCATTCCCTGGATTCTTTGTCTTAAGAATTCCTCAATTAACATAGCTAATTCTTCTTTATACTCAACAGTTTCATTTAAATACATAAAGACTGTTAAAAATGGGGACTGCACTCCCCAAAAAGTAGACTATATCATCAACCATATTAATAATGTAATAAAATATGGTTGGAGGGCGCTTCGGAATAAGGAATTTCACCTTAAACCTACTCCATAAAGGATAGTCGTTTGACCTTTCAAGAAATAATATCTCTTGACTTGGCACAGGATTGGATTTTGATCTTTCCCTGTTAGCAAAATTTCAAACTATCATTTCCTATAGTTCCAAAATAAACTGTAAATTTTACACCTAAGATTTCTTAGTTCACCCTCTACAGTGAAAAGTATTACTACTTTCCCGGGCCAGTAATTCGACCATTTGTGTTTGTCATACTATTGATTTGATAATTAAAAGTCTGAACTGAATCTTTTATTTCTTTCTTCAAATCAATGTCAGCTAGTTTTTTACTAGTTTCTTCATCTAATCCAGCATCTCTATATTTTTTTAGAAATCCATTATAACTATCTCTAACAAAAGGTGCTAGATGTGTTAATGTTATAGTACATCCGCCGAATTGAGAGCTACTAACCGCTGTAATTACCTGTGTTGCAATTGTAGTAGCAGTAATTAATCTATGAGGTTTAAAAATCTTTGTTTTATTAATACATGTTCCATTCTGTAACATATCCTCTAGATTAATCAAACAGCAATTTCCGGTTACAATCCCACTAGCTAGAGTAAATGAGTGCGTTACTGGTTCTTCTACACACCATGATATGTAAGATCTATTTCCTTTTTTATCATATTTCTTAATAGATTTTACTTTCCATAAATTATTTAGATTTTGTTTTCTTCTAAATCTAAAATTAATAAGACGAGCATTCTTTTTATATGTAGTATCATGAGTAATATCAGAAATACTAGAGATATAGTACCCTGCTAACGCAGAAATATCTTTTATCATCTTAGCCACTTTTTCAGAAGATGTAGATAAACGATTACTATCTTTAGCACCATCTGCAAGATAGAATCCATGAAATAATGCTATTTTTTCAGTTAATGGCATATAATTCCATGCTTCTAATTGTAAGAATTCCTTTTTACTTGGAGATTTTTTATTTATCATTATTATATCTCCATTACTAAATTCAGTAGTTGATTTTTTATAGCCAGCTTTTATAAAATAATGTTCATAATTCTTTTTCTCTCCACATAATCTCACTCTAACTCCGAAATTTTTTCCATTAACTATAGTATCACTTCCATCTCCTATTATGAATCCAAAGCAAAATGCTCTTAATTCATCTAATGTTTGTGGTTCATAGTTAGAACTATCTTTTAACATTATTAATGTATCATTTACTTTTAATGAAGTAGTTACAGTCCCATCCTTTAAAATCCATCGGTGATTAGGAGTACAAATTACTCTTTCCTTAGATCTTCCGGAAGATAAAATAACTTCATTCATTTTTTGATATCCATAAGACTTAACTGTAGCTTCTCTCCAAACTCCATCTTTATCTTTTACTCTAATAATTTCTCCATTATATAATTCACTAAAAGATTTTACTCCTAGATCAGTAACTATCTTCGTACTACTATGAAAACAATTACTGAGAGGCTGAGCTACATAATCTAAGTCATGTATATGTATTAAGCCTTCGTCATGAGCTTGAATAATATCAGGCGGAAAGATTTTTCTTCTAGCAATATCAATACTAACTATCCCAGCCATATAATCTCTCTGAACAGTTACTAAATCAGAGTCTTTATTTGAATTTTCAGATTTCCAATATTCCGATTCTCCTTTTATAAGTTCATCTAATTGACTGTCAATGGTATTAGTATTTCTTTGAAATTCTCTAATGCTTCTATAACCTTCATAGGCTTTTGCAGTTAGTTTATGTCCCTTTTTTATCAGTTTATCATAAACCAAATTTTCAATTTCTTCTATAACATATCTATCTAATCCTCTACTATCTAATTCTTCTTCGATTTCTTTAGATATATTAGTAGCTACTTTTGAACTTTTAATTCCACTAGATTTCATGGCTTTTAATATAGCCTTTTCTATCTTTTCCGAATTAAAATCTTCAAATAATCCATTTCTTTTTATTACTTTAAAATTGCTCATAGATTAAATTTAATAATAATTATTATTTCGAATTTAAGTTATATTTTAAACCTAAATCTTGTACTATGTATTTTTCTGCATCTTTAATTATAATTTCTTTAGTAATATTATTATAAGATTTAGTAAATTCAATATAATTATTCTGATTTTCTAAATAATCTTTAACTCCTCCTGGAAATTCTTTTGATCTAGTTGGCTCTTTCAAAATTACATTTTCGATAAAATCTATATCTTTCTGTATTAATAAAATTTTATTAGGAGTGTATAAATGATTTTGCTCACATAATATATTTTCTTCATTAACTACATTACTAATCCAAGATTCATTGATATTAATCAATGGATTATTCTTAAAGTAGTAATATAACATATCAGTAATTCCTCTTTCTACTAAAAGATATTGTATATTATTTTTACTACTATCATAGATATGATCTTTTAATCTACACAAATGTAAATTAGCATAATTTAGATCTAATTGATCTTGACCAAGAATTTTTTCATAATATTTCCAAGTTTTTATAGAAGAGCGCATTACATCTATATTATCGGAAGAATATGAATTTTCATTTTTCTGCTTACATTCACTTCTCCATTTATTTATCTCTGATTCTATAGTAGTACTTTTAAAAGTACCACTCATTCCGTAATAAATATTTATAAATCTAAACATAGCGTAAATTTATTTAAAAAATCTTTTTTCTCTCTAACGAAAACCTTTCTAGATTCAATAGGAACCTCTTCATAATATTCTCCAGGAATACAATGTTTATATTCTTGATAAATTACACAAGTTTCCCATTCTCTAGTTTCTGGATTTTTCATTAATGCATTTTCATTAAGAACTATATATCTGTTCTTTGTTTCTTCATATTCTACAATCTTTTCCATAATTATAAAAAATAATAAATAAATATTAAAAAGAGATATAAGTACACAACAACGTAATATCTCTTCCTATAAATAAAGTTTTAAGGAGATGCTAAAGGTAAAAAAGAGAGAAGAGTTTGTAAACTCTTCTCTTGATTTTAATCTTTCTTTACAGAATTCATTAATTCCTCAATATGACTTTTTTCTTTTTTCCCAAAATTAATAAGCTTAATCATAGATTGTTTAAGATCTTTTTCATAAATTACAGTACTATCAAGAATCTTCTGAAGATAATTACGACCTTCTCTATAAGCTTCTTTCTTTGCTCTAGATTCAGCAATTCTTTTACCAATTACTTCATCGAATTTATCTTCTGGATGACATTTAGAAAATCCTTTAACAGTAATTAATTCTGATTCCTTTCCAAAAACATTATTTTGTGAAGATTTCGTATTCACTAATACTTTCATGATACAAACTACTGTTTTAGTACTTTCCTTTACAATAAATTTTGGCTCTCCTACAAAAACTACTTTCATAATTTTTTAATTTTATAGTTAATAAATACAATAATATCATATATAAGAAATTCAAGGTTGTATTTTGCTCCTTTTTTATCTTTATTACCTAATAGTTGTATAATAATTAAATCTATATATAATATGCTATACTTATTTGGATCTGGATCTTGGGATAATAATAGAAAAATTATTAAAGTTGGATTTAGTGATGACTTTGATAAGAGAAAATTAAGTTACTATCATCATAATCCATTAGGAAAGATGATAAATACTAGAGAAGGAACTTTATTAGATGAACTTAGACTTCACCTAAGACTAATAGACTACAGAGTTGAGTTTCTGGAAGAATGGTTTTATGGAGAAGATAAAGATGGAGAAGATATAATTAATATATTTAATGAATCTTATGAAGAAATTAACAAATGGTTATGGGAAAATAGACAAAGAACTTTATATTCTCCACAATTACCAGCACCAGGAACATTAAAAAGAGAATTATTGGATGAATTAACAAAGACATATAAGGGTAAAGAAAAAGATAGTATAGAAAAATTATTATAAAAATAAATAGAGAGACCTTAATTAAGGTCTCTCTTCTGTTTTTGTCCATCTATTTATTCCAGAAAGTGGACAATCTAAACAATCTTTTTCTCTAATGCAATAATTATCACAATAATCTGCTACTTTATATGGTAATTCATCATCATGTACTAAATAACTATCTATAAACTCATCTACAATTGAAACTGTTCCTAGATAATAATCATTACCTGCTACTTTACCTATTACATTTATAATATATTCATTAATAAACTCATGGTCACTAATATAAAAGAATTTAATATTAACTATGCTAAATATATTTCCAAAAATACATTTAAATTTATCTATCTCAAACTCAGAATAGCTCCCGTCTATTCTTCTCCCTCTAAATCCAAGAAATTCATAGTTTCTTTTATTTTTTATAATATCAGATAAATTTTTTATTTTTATCTTATCATTTATATAAAGATCTAATCTTGGACTACTAGATTGTATTTCTACTATGTATCTATTGAATTTTCCCATTCTATTATATTAATGTTTGGTACATATTTCTCTCTGTAATATTGAGATACATTGATTAAATTAATATTATTCCATAATAAACTACATGGATAATGAATATGTCCAAAAATATGATATTTAGGCTTTATCTCTTCTACTCTTAATTTTAAAGATAAATTTCCTGGTTCATCATTTTTCCCATAAGCTCCTTGAGAATTTTTAATACATGGTAATTCAAAAACTCTTGGCGCTTCATGAGTAACTAATATATCACACTTTGAAATCTTAGATATATCCTCATTTCCAGATAAATGTGGAAATGCAAAAGTATACAATGATGTCCTAGGATTTCCATAAATATAAATACTTTCTCCACTAAGAAAAGATACAAATTCTTTTCCTTGATCCACTAATACAGTTGTAGAGAAATCATATCCAAATATCTTTCTAATAGCAAGAAAATTTTCATAATTTTTTTCTAACCAAAAATCATGATTTCCGGGAACTATTATAAGTTCTTGTAAATCTGGAAAAATATCTTTATTAATAAATTTATTAATAGATTCTTTTAACCAAACTTCTTGATCTCTTACGTTATCTGTAGGACATATATCTCCAGCAATAATAAGAAATTCTATTCCTCTATAAGTACTAGTATATCCATCAATTCTTCCATGTAAGTCAGAAATACATCCAATTTTTATCATGAGTTTCTATCGCTATAATAACCATTTTCATATAATATATTTGCCGTAGTATTATATCCACAATCATCTTCATATGTATAATATGCTAAACCTCCTTCAGGTATTTCTTTTTGAATTATAGGCCATAAAAAGTCAATAATTTCCTCATCAGTTCTTCCTCCTTCATTTAATTGATTCCATACGGTATCTTTACTATATTCACTTACAAATCCGTAAGGAAGAATTCCATAAAGAAATCTATATATTTCACAACTATTATCTACTTCTAATAATCTTAATATATCTTCCTTATTTCTAACTAAAATAACTTCAGATGATATATAATCATTAGAGTTATATAAATCTAAAAACTTTTGATCAATATCAATAAGGAATACTTGAGTACTACTATTAGTAATAACATCTGAGATACTACTAATGATTCTTTTTGTCTTCTTCATAAAATTTAAATTCTGAATAATTAAACTCTGCTATATTATTATTACTCAAACTTAGAAAATTCTCTTCAAATTTTAAATAAATATCTTTTGGAGATTTATTATAAGTTTCTGAAATTGACTTACTTAACATATTGTTCGATTCTTCTATCCACTCTTCATTTAAAGGAAATGAATAGTAATCTGCTTCCATTAGGTCTGATATAAACATTCCGGTAGAAAATCCCAGAATATTATATTTTTCAAAAAAATCAGATGCATGACACCATATACCGATACAAACTTTCTTTTTTCTTAATTCATCAACAAATTCTGAATTAATTAAAAATCTTCCTAATAAAGGTTCTACATTATCCTTTATTATCTTATTACCACACATTAAACCCTCAGCTGATCCATGTCCCAACATTAAAACTACATCATGAAACCTTATCAGTTTCCTAAGATTACTTTTAGAAATAGTAACATCTCTTACTACAGTTTTATTGGGAATATTTTCATATGAACTACATAAAAAATCTGTAGTACAGTCTTTTGGATGAATTACTAAGTATTTAATCATTTCCCCACCTATAATAGTATTCATTTTCTACTTCTCCATCATTATTTGGGTATAATTCTAATAATCTATTTAATATTCTTTGATTATTTATATAATCATAATATATAATTATTGGTAAATTTAAAGATTTTATTATAATCGGTTTAAAAATTTCCCAAAATTTTTCTTCTAATTCTGGATAATTTAGTGCTAAATTTCTATAAGTCAATACATCTTTATTTCCTAAAGATCCTATATACACATAAGAATGTCTTGGAATAGAGTATCTAACTAAACTTTCAACATCTTCTTCCGTTTTTATTTGGAAAAATCGATCTTTATATTTTCTATATACTCCACTCCCTACCATTTGTCTTAGTGCATCAGGTCCTTGAATCATAAAAACTTCAGTACTACTATTAGTAATAATTCCACTAATACTACTAACTAATCTTAAGCTCATAATTTAACTATTATTATTTACATAATATACATAAATAAGAATTTAAAGGTATAATTTTGAATAAAAATACTACGTTTGAAAAAACCCAAAAATCTTATATATGATATGATAATATTAATTAAAATTAATAATATAATAGAGAAATATTATTAATTAAATGGATTTTATCTAGGAATTAACTGGCTTATATTATCTAATTAATAATTAATAAATGATTTAGTAATAATTATATAAATAGTATAAATTAAATGTCGATAATGATTTCCAGAGATTCCAGAATTAAGGTAATACTTAATGAAAATAGGTAAAATCAGCCCAGAAGTTACACTAATATATAAATTTTATAGAATAAATTGAAATAGTAATGCTATAATTAAATATATTAAGAAATAAATAACTTCTGGGATTTTTTCTGTTACAAAACCTCTACCTTTTCGTGGTGTAACAGATAACTAGCACTAAAGTTGTGAAACTAAAGGGGCAAAGAAATAAGAGTTATCTTATTTCCGAGTAATGATACTATGATTTATTATCTAAATTTTAGTGTCAGAATAAAGGAGACATAACAAATAGATAAAATATGAAAAATAATCTTTATAAAAAATTTAGCAATAATAAATTATTTATAAATAAAATACATAGATTAAATCTTAATCGTCGAATATTGTAAAAGAACGTAGATTCTTTTAGAACTCTTGGGTTATAGGAAGATATTTGTTTTAATGCATGTAAGCGAAATTTAGAAAAAGATAATAGAATATCTGTAGAGCCAAGTAAGACAAAATCGTGAATGACATTAAGATTTAATATCTATGTCTTATTTTTTTCTCCCTAAAAACCTTATAATTGATAAACATTAAAATATAAAAAAATATGAAAAATTTAAAAGAAATTAAAATTAGAAATTCAAAACTAAAATTAGTAAATTATTATTATTCTTCAGGAGAAGATTTGGTTAATAATAATGACCTAAGGTATAAGATTGCAATATCTTTAGATAAACGGTCAATTATTCCTATTAAAGATTTAAATTCTTCTGGAGAATATTGGTTTATAGAAAACTCTAAAGAATTTTATAAAGATGATGTGCAATATGATAATGTAGATTTCAGCGAATTAGTAAACATAATTGGATGTGTTACTAGTTATTTTCTACGTTATAATAGAAATAACTTGGATGTATTAGAAAAATTAATTTTATCTACTAAAGATGACGTTATTATATCTCGTTTTTACAATACTTATGGAAAAGCCGATATAAATAAATATATAACATTAGTAAGAACCATTGCTAATGATCGTAAATATGTTCCTACACCATGTGCAAATACATATAAAAGTATATATTCAAGGGGACATAGTTATTCAGTGTATAAATTGTTACATGAATTACTAGAAGATAACGCTAGCATATTAGTAGATCCTAACTTAATAGGAGATTATAACGTAATCTCTAAAAGAAAAGCTGATCGAAGAAATAATAAGATTCAAACAGACTCTTGGAGTAAAATTTTTGGATTAACAAAAAATAAGACTAGAGCAAATATAAGTATATCTTATAATGCAAAAACTATAGTTCAAATCCCAAATAACCCATACAACATTATACCTGGAGGAAGAGAGATTGATGTAAAAAAGTCAATATGTATAATAAAAGATGGAAGACTAAATCAAGAAAGAATTGGGATTAAAGCATCTCCTAAGTTAATAGGTAAATTAAAAAATTTAGGAATTGTAGAACCTATTGTATTTAAAGATGAGTTTATAGTAGATTTATCTAAACTACCTATAATTTCAAAGAAAGATATTAAATTGGTAAGTAGCTACTATATGGCTAAATTAGAAGCTAACTATATGATAGCTAAGGTTATTGTAGAATACTTGGATTTATTCTACCCTGAAAAAACATCTACTAATTTTTCTTCAATTGAAGAAAAACAAAAGGATGAATTTTTAAGATCTCTTGGAATAGTAGGAAATCTATATATTCCTAATAAAACTGACCTAATAGAGACTGGTTCATATAATACAATAGAGTTAGTAACAACTGTATCGGGAATTCCTAGTGTTGCAAAAGATAGATATAATCTTTATATAGATTATAAAAATTGCAAGAGGCGTACAAAAAATCCACAAATTAATGCTATACTAGATTCAGTAGATTTTACAACAGATATAGATAAATTAAGAATAACTTGGAAAGATAAGCTTAACAAACTTGCAGAAGATATCAGAGACAGAAAATTTCAAATTATTATGTCAAAATTAACAAAGTTTTCTGATAATGTGTTTATTGATGAAGTAGTAAAAACATTCACCGATCTAAATACTAAAGCTATCTTTAAAATAAGTTGGAAATTTAATAAAAAAACTATAAACTTATGATAATAAATAATTTAGAAGAACTAAAAAGGTTACTTGTATTTAAACAAAATAATAAGAATAAGCCAGAAATCTATTACTTTGTGCAAGTAATTCAGAGAAAAAAAGATAATCCAGAATTAGAAATTCAGGAAATTCAAAGATATGCTTGGTGGATTACATCTCTCAGATATTTAGAAAAATCTTGGAATAGAATACAAAAAATGTGCGAAGCTTATAATGCTAGAGCTTATATTTCTATAACTCCAAGAAGTCTGGAAAAATTTGGAAAACAGTGTATGTTTGAGTATTCGAAAAGAGTTGCTAATAATGACTACTCTAACATTCAACATATTCCTAAAAGAGTAGCTTTATCTAATGAAACTCTTCAATCTAGAGGAGTAATTAATAAACCTAGATGGATATTAGATGTTGATTATGAATCAAAAGAGATAGCAGAAGAAGTATCTAATTTTATATCTAACTATACTACAGTATTAAGTACTATAAAAACAGTAACTGGGTATCACATTGTAATAGAATCATTTAATTTTACTAAACTTGATGAATTTAGTAAAAATATTAAAAGATCTGAATATATGATTCCTGGAACAGATATAGAATTTGCTCTTAAAAAAGATGGGAATACAATACTATATGCTAATATTAAATAAAAAATAGAGAGACTTTTTAAGTCTCTCTATTTTTTATCTCTTTCTTATAACTTCATCTATGATTCCAAAATTAAGTGCTTCTTCTGCACTCATGTAATTATCTCTGTCACAGGCTTTTTCAACCTCTTCATATGATTTGCCAGTCTTTTCGACTATAGTATCATACAGTGATTTTTTTATTCTTAATATTTCTTTTGCCTCAATTTCAATATCACTAGCTTGACCCTTTGCACCTCCTAAAGGTTGATGTATCATTATAGTAGCTCGTCTTAATGCACTTCTCTTTTTATTTGTTCCATTTAACAGTATCATAGCTCCGAAAGATGCTGCTAATCCTGTACAAATAGTTCTAATATCAGAATTAATATAATCCATACAATCTAATATAGAACATCCACTATAACACTCTCCACCTGGAGAATTAATATACATCGTTATATCCGCTTCTTCCATTGAGTCTAGGTACAGTAATTGAGATACTACGATATTAGCAGTATCGCTATTTACTTCTGTTCCAAAAAATATTTGTCTTCGATTCATTAATTCGCTGAAAATATCTAACTGAGTCATATTATGCTCAGCTTCTTTTATTATATATGGATTAATATATCCAGCTTGTTTATTAGACATTTTTTGTAATTGATCATCAAAGCTAGTCATTTTAAAATGATTATTTGCTTTGTAAAAATTTCTAAAGTCTGTAATAAGATTTTTTCTTTTCATTTTTACTTATTTTATAATTAATACATTTATAAGATTTTTAAAGCTACAAAATTACTATTATAATACTTTAAACTCCTAATAAATGAATATAAACTTAAATTTTCTATAATATGAAACTGTTAAATGTTATTAATTTTGAAAAAACAGGATTAAGTGGTAGTGATGTAGTAAATTATCATGTTTTAGACGGTCCATTAGAACAGACTCTAAATTTCTCTTATGTAAATCTGGATAATCCTCCTAGTAATATAAATTATCCAAAAGAACCAGATGTAATATTTGATACTGCTATATGTAAAAATCTAATTATAACATATCCATTAAAAAATACTGCTATATTTTCTATAAGAGGAAATTCTAGAAATGAATTAATTAAAGAAATTGTAGAAGCTTATCACAAAATTTATGATATAGAAGAACAATCTAGTACAGCTATTGCTAGATCTATGGGATTTAATACAGCTAATAATGTTCCAGGATTATTTGATATTTGGGGACATTCTTTAAGAGATTTAGTATTACATAGAATATCAATTTATAAAAGTTGTATACTATTAGGAATTGATTCATAACAAAAAAGAAAGGTAGATAAAATCTACCTTTCTTTTTTTTTCATAGTTGTTTATGGATATAAAATCCTATTTTTTGGAGGGGATAAAGGATTTATTCCAATATTTCCAGAAAATGATTTAGCAAAAGCTTTAACCGTAGCATTAAACATACTAGTTGTAAGAATATTAAAAGTCTTTTCCTCTTCTAAATAGAATTGTTTTTGAGAGTAATTTATTTTTTCTTTACAATTTCTAATTAACTTAGAAATTGAATTTAATGAATGAGTTAAACTATTATTATATTCTATTAGATCAATAATAGAATTATAACTTTCTCCAGATTTTATTAAATACTCTAATCTTCTTTTAATAAAACTTTTTTCATCTAGTAAAGCTTGATATTCTAATTTTAAATCTTTATAAACTTTTATTAAGTTAGAATGTTCTTTATTTTTCATCCTACTTTTCCAGTTTTTGTTAATTTAGATTTTAAAATCTTACAGCCTTTTTCTCCCTGATAAATAATCAAATCATATTTTAATAAATCATTATTATTAAAACTTATATGCTCTAATGATAAATCATATAAAGATATATTGCCAATTTTGCAAGAACACTCTAAATCATTATCATCTACTATCAAAGTGTTTAATAAATATTTATTCATAATTCTAATAATTTATTTAAGTAATAAGATTCATCTAAACTCTTTTCTTTATTCTTTATAAATTCCGAATTTAGATTATTTCCATATTTTTCTACAAATTCTTTAAATTTACTAACACTGATCGATCCATGTTCACCTAGATAAAGAGATACGACTTTTAATAAAGATAATTCTTGTAATAGAATATTCTTAGTATCCCCTCTAAGTTCAGAAAATCGATTTATTATAGCATCTCTAACAGTTAATTTTTCATCACTATAAGGATGATTAACTTTAAAATAATTATCACTTAATCCACCAGGTATTGACATATGAGATTCTGTATCATAATTTGAAAAATAGTATGGTTCAAAATATCCATTGTCATAAACCTGTTTTGAAAAATAATCCCAGGCATTATAAATATCACTTCCAGATCCCATTAATCTTTTTGAAGGGTTCTTAAATACTATTTCTTCAGCAGAATAACCCGCTAATAGTATTCTAATTTCAGAATCTACATCTCCTCTAGTTTCAATTTCTCCTTCTTTCTTAGGATTATAGGAATTTACAAAACCTCCATCTCCTGATGAAACGGAAATTATATTTCTAGGGTAAACTCCAGTTTCATAAAGAGCTACTATAGCATGACCAGCCTCATGAACAGAATTAATATATCTTGTTTTTCTTCTAGTAGGACATCTTAAACCTCCCAATTGTAATTTAATTACTCTTTCTATACTTTCGATTCTATCAACACTAGTGTTAGTATCGTAAAAATCAATAGTTAAACTAGTTTCTGGAAGTTTTAATTCTTTTTCAATCAAATCTGCTCTATTAGTCAAACTAATTTTTACTAGATTAGTATTTTCTGGTTTATTAATAATTATATCTGATAATAAAGGAGATAATAAAGATCCTATTGTTGTAAACATAGGTCTTACTCCTTGAGTGGGAAATACTCCTTCTAAATACATTACTTGCGTAATATCATCATTACTTTGTAATGTTATCCCTGTTTCTGCTTTAAATTTTTCATAAATTCTGGATAACTCTTTTTCAATAATTTTAATAAAACTATCTTTTGTTAAAGCAGGATAAACAATAAGATTATTACCAAGTCTTGCAATCTGTTCAGCTCTAAATCTTTTCTTTAAAGATTCTTTTATATCATTAATGGATACTCCTACAGTTTGATAGTAAAAAGTGTCAGCATCCATATCTGGAGAAATATCATCCTCTACTCCAAAAGCTTCATCAATATTTCCTAATATAAATATTAAGGAGTCTGAACAATTTAATTCTTTTGGCTTATTAATAAATCTCTCTACATCATCTAATATAGATATTAGTTCTTGTAAAGATCCAGTAGACATAACTGACTTAATAGTATTTAGTCCAGAACCTTCTTTAAAAGAATTACACTTTTTATAAATAATTCTAAGAATATCTTCAGGTACTACAGATAAAGGAGATAATACATCTTCTTCATCATTATCTAATGGTTTTATGCTTTTTTCTAAAGAAGAATTATTATCATCTATTAATTGTGATATATTTCTACTATACCAAAAACCTCCTAAAGATAGTAATAATTCTTTCGTATCTTCTCTATCTATAGTTTTTCCAGAATTTAATTTTATATCTGGGCAGTTCTTAGAAAATTCACGAATATCACTAATAAAATTAGTTAATTTATTAGTATCGTAGTTATATCTATTTACAGAAATTATACCACTATCAATTAATGACCATAACGGTCTTAACGGAGATTTTAGTAACTCTTCCCCAGTTTGGCTTATAGTTCTAGCATATTGAAACTCATCAAAGACGAAAACTCTTTTCTCCATTAAAGCAGGATTCTCTACATCACAATAATCATCTCCAATAGCTTCATATATCTTATCTGAAATATCCGAACTACTAGATTCATTAGCTTCTAACCCACAATCAAAATAAATTGCATTTCCAGCTAGACCTAATAAGTTTATTAATCTTCTAACTACACTAGTTTTTCCTGTTCCAGTTAGACCAAATAAACTTATAACTACTGGTCTCTCATTTATCTCGGGAGTTATGTACCAAGGAATTATTCTTTGTTTAATTTGATCTATTATATCGTCAATTCCAATAAATTCTTTTTTTAGAGTTTCTATTGCACTATTTAATTTATTAAATCTATCAATTCTAGATTCTGGAATTACTAATGAATCTAAAGTTACTGTATTTTTCATAATTAATCTTCTTTATTTCCTTGAATATCTACAATTTTTAATTTTCCCACAAATTCTCCTCCATAAGAAAAATCGTATTCATCTTGATCTGAAGATATTTGGAATGTATAAAGTTTCCCCTTATCACTGGATATTGTAAGAGCATATTTTTTCTGCTGATTATGCTTTATTTTTAATTTCATAATTCTGAAATAAAGCATTCCATCATTGTCTGTTTTAATTATTGCAGAAATATTACAGAGTTTAAGTAATTTATCTTGCTCATTATTTCCTGAAATAATTTTCAAAACATCAATAGGAAGATTTTTGAAGTTATTATATTCTTTTTCAAGACGTTCATAAAATAATCTATCTTCTTGAAATTTAAAATTCATAGAAAATGGAATAAATCTTAATGAAGTACCAGTCTCTTCTGGATCGTTATTAGAAAATCCTTCAGAAATAATTCTAACTTCTTTTACTTCTTTTTCCTTATCCTTTTTATACTTTAAAGAATAAGTTGATGTCATAGGATCATAGTCATAAATACTAACTATTAAAGCTTTTGTAATAGTATTAGACCAATTTCCAGTAGTTTTATCTTTAGTATATTCTAGTAAAGCTACTTCTGTTCCTATATATCTCAACAATTCTCCACTTTTTGGTATATACTCTAGATTTCCTTCAGAAAATCCATAGAGTTCCTTCATTTTCTCTAATGTAGTTTTTTCTTTCATTGTTTTAAAATTTAAATTTATTTATCAATAATAAGATTTTTATTTAATATTATACGCATTTTCTATATAATTCATAGAATCAATTAATATTCTTCTTGATAATTTGTCTAGATCACTATATTTTTTAGTATTATTATAATTAGTAGAGTAATATACCCTACCTTCTTTTATTACTACGCTACAGATTAATCTAGGATAATCGGTTCTATTATATACATGAAATAACTTATAGAAGATCATATTCGATAAATTAGACTTAGTAATTCGAAATTTGCCGCAATCTATATTATTAATATCTTTAAGAAGATTTTTAAATATTTCTTTAATAGTTTCTTCTAACTCGTTATTGTTCACTCTAATATAACTTTTTCCAAATAATTTATAACTGTTAATGTTATAGTTTTCTCTAATCTAGTTAAACTTGTAAATTTAATATATCTATTTGGATTAAGAGATAGATACACCTCACTACTAATTGTATCTAAAGCTACTTGACAAATGAATCTCGAACCTTCTAAATTTTTTTTATTTAAAAATAATTTAAAAAATTTTGTATTCATAATATTATCAGTAGATAAAGAAATCCAAAAACTGCCGCTATTTAGTTTATCAGAGATGTAACCTCTACTATCTAAACATATACTAAATAATATACGTTTAATTTCTTCTTCTAATTCTGGATAAGAGTAATGATCAATATCATCTATCATTATTACTTATTATTTTAATGACTTTTCCATAAACTGATTTAGTCCATCCATTAATTCCTCCATGATTATTACCTATTAATAATCCTTTTTTAGAATCTATCGATTTAACTAAATGAGTGTAATATAATCCATGAACTTTACAATACACTATGTCTCCAACTTCTACTTTATCTAAAGTAATCGGTTCTAGTACATGTTTTTGTCCGCTTTGAATTATAGGAGTCATTGAATTTCCTTTCTCAGAAGTTATAAAAGTTTCTCCATTATTAAGTCTTTCCCATTTAGGAATAAACTTAGTCTTTTTTACATCTTTTATATTTTCTGTGTTTTCTTTCTGCTTCTTTTTTATTTTTCGCTTTGCATTCATATCCATCATTAAACTTAAAGTTATGAACAAATCCTTTATCTATATTAGATCTATAAGATACTCCACTATTAATACTTTCACTTATTAATTTATCAACATACTTAGTATGACATTCTACTGCAGAAGAATAATTAATATTATTTATAATTACTTCTCCTTCGTATAAAATTTTATAGTTATCATATTCTATGGGAACATTAACTAGATAATCAAAATTTGGATATCCAAAATCAGAAGATGATCCACTTAAATATAATATTTTATTATTGTTATCTACCTCCCAAAATCCACCACCATGACAAGAATATTGATTAGATGGTAGAAGATCTCTATGATAACATACATCACCAAGAATAAGCTCTCCTTGATTAGAAATTATAAATTTTTTCATATCATTTTTTATTAATTACTTTTACATTATTAAGATTTTAGGAGGAATAAAAAAGAGAGAATAGATGTCTATTCTCTCTTATAAAATTTTAATCTTCTTTTCCAGCTTCATGCTTACAAATCTTAATCTGATAGATATAACTATTTACTGTTTCAAAGAAATCATCAACTCTATTGATAATTCCAGTCCACATCATATTATCTTTTGCCTCAATCTTAACTTTTGTAAGCTTTCCTCTAAGATCTACTAACAATTCTTCAAATTCTAATGCATCAGGAAGAACTGGATTCAAGTCTCCAGGTTTAATAAATCCCCAAAGAGCCTGAGCATTTTCCATAATTGCATCCTCAAATTCTCTAAATTCGTCAGTAAAATCATCAATTAATCTATGAATACTCATAGTTTGTGAAGAAAAATGTAATTCCTTTAGTCTAGTATTGATTCCTTGGAATTCATTTTCTAAGTTTAAAATAAATTCATTATTCATCTTTCTAATTAATTTAATTGTTTTATTTTTATAAAATCTGATATTGTTTGTGGATTAACTCCTAACCTTCTCCCCATTTCTGCTTTAGAAACATTATTTCTCAGCATTTCAACTATAATATCTTCTTTTCCTTCCAATAATCTCTTTCTTGGAATTCCTACAGGTCTACCTAATTGAATGCCTTTAGATTTCATCATTTGTAAAGCACATTTGGTTCGCTTAGAAATCATCTCTCTTTCTTTTTGTGCACTAATTATATCAAAAAATGTTTCATATACCGACATACTATCTTCCTTTATTATTTCTCCTTTCCAAATAGGAAGAATAGCTGCTCCTTCTAACATGCAGTGGTTAATTATAGACATAACCATATACACATTTCTTCCTAATCTAGAAATTTCGGTAACTAATATTAAATCTCCTTTCTTTATTCGATCTAATATTAATTTACCTAATAGTCTAGAATTAGGTTTTATAGCACCCGATATACTTTCCTCAATCCAGGAATCAACTTTTATACCATTTTCTTCACAATATTTATTAATCTCATATCTTTGTACTTCTACTGTTTGTTTTTCAGTAGATACTCTAATATAACCATAAATCATATTTCGTATAAATTAGTATTTCCTAAATTATAAGGAGAGAAAATTTTCTCTCCTATTTTCATCTATAAGGATTTCAGTTTAAATTTTCAGCAATTATTCAAATCCCTTGAAAATCTTATTATTGGACATAAAACCAAGCGCTCGTAATTTTGTCTAACATTTAGAAAAATTAACAACAAACAAGAAAAATTATGTGTAAAATTAATCGAGGTTTAAATTTAAAAAAGAGAAAAACATGAATTTAATTAAAGATTTTTAGAATACTGATTTAAAACCCAAGAAATATTAATAATATAATAGTAAAACTTAATTAACCGTGAAAAACTATGGATATTAAATCAATTCTAAAAATAGGTTTTAAAGTATTAATTGCAGGAATAACTGGATTTGCGATGTATGTTGGACTTAACGGAAGAAAAAAGTCTAATAATACTAATCAATCATCACAAGTAAATGAAAATAATGATGTAAATCCATGTTATAAAAATAACAATCAACTACAAAATACACAAGAAGAAAATTGTGAATTTGTAGATAAGTTAAAGGGAGTTCAAGAAATTGGAGGAAAATTATTAACTTTCATTCAATCACTTACAATGACTGCTGATAGTTTTTCTAGAATTTTTGGAGAAACCAATAATAATTCTTATATTGGACAACCTTATTTTAACAATACTTGGGGAAATCATTATCGCCAACCAATAAATTTTGGAAATGGCATGATGGGAAATAGAATTTCTCCATTTATAGTAGAAGTATATTAATTATAACTAAATTTAGTTATAATTAAATTATAATATATAATAACCTCGAAAAATAAGTCTAGGGTACTCTCTCCCCTAGACTTATTTATTTTTTCAAAAGATAACTTCTTTTAATAATTTATCATTATCACACATCGATATTCGAGGACCTGGATCTGAAAGTTCAGATTTTTCAATATCAGATTTTTCTAAGAAAGAAAAATGATCTAAACAATATTTTCCTACATATCCACTATCTTTATAAGTTTTTATAGAATTACTTAATTGATATAGTGGATCCTCTTTTCTTTTCATCTTAATATTATCAAATAATTTTGTAATTATTTTTCTGAGAGTCTTTAATTCCTTACTAAATCTAAATCCAATAGTCTTCTCTTCTGCAATAATTGATAAAATCTTATTAATAATAACTATAGTTACATCCCCTAAAGAAAGTTTTTTATCTTTCAATCTTTTAAACTCTCTTTTAAGTACTGGTTTAAAGAGATACAGAACTTTACCATATATGATAACATCATCTTCTGTAATTTCTTTATTGAACTTACAAAAAGCTATATTAACTGTATTCATATACGATTTAGTGATACCATGATATCTATTCTCTTCTTCTAAAAAATTCTCTAATTCAGAGAATAAAAATTCTGTAATATCTAATAATCCTTCAAGGAAAGTATCCTCTGGAACCTGTACCTCTTTTGAGACGCGATTTTCTATAATATCCTTCATAACTTATAAATTATTTAATTAATTACTTATCATTAATAAGTATTTAAATGCTAATTAAAAGCAATAACTTCCTTATATTTGTAATATTAACAAATTTTAATAATATATAATATGTTACAAGGTTTTGAGAAAAAGAAAATAATAAAGGGAGTAGAGTCAAATCTCCCTGAATTTATTAAAAAAGAAAAAATAATTGAAGAGATAAAAACTATACTAAATGAACTAGTATACAATAATCTAACAAAAAATGAATTAGAGTACTTTAAATTATATCCATCTAAATGTAGAGTTTGTTTGTATATTGAACTATCAAAACTAAGATTAGAATTAGATGAAGATGAGAAAAAGAATTTTCCAACGATAACTTCTTATTCTTCAGACTATTATAAACAATGTATTAGGATTTATTTTCCAGGAACTAATAACGATATAGTAAATACATACTATAATAAGTCCTTTTGGGAAGAGTTAAAACTTTCTGATAAAAAGAATTTTGAAAAATTAAAAGACTTAACAAAAAACTTTATTGAGTTATCTAATAAAGTTCATGATAAAGTATCAACTTTAAAAGAAGTTCTTGATTTACCAGATATAACATTAACTAGCTTGAAAAAATATTATCCAGAATTATATAAAATTGCAAAACAATGAGATCAACTAAATTTAAAGACGAATATAGAACAAGATTGCAAAACTATTTATTAGAGAAATCTAATTTAGTTACTGAAATGAAAAATCTTGAAAAAAATATTAATGATTTACTAAAAAATTCTTACAAAGAGTATGTAATTGATAAAAATGAACTTAAACTTTGTGAAAATAATAGAATATACATTCCACTAAAAGGAGTAACAATTAAATTAGCTGATTTAGGTTTAAGCGAAGATAAAACCAATAATTATGTTTCAAATAAGAAATTAGATGACAGTGAATTAATCCCAAACTTTAATGGAAAGGCTCTATATAAATCACTAATTCCAGAAACATTTACATTTAATTATTCAGATGATGAAATTCAATTTCCAGCAATAATAAAAAAGAGAATTGATGAAAATAAATCAGATGAATTAATGATCTACAGTAAATTTGCAGATAATATTGATAAAATACCAGAGAAAGTACTAAATAAGATAAAAACAGCATTTATAGATTACTGTCGATTAATCCATAAAATTAATAATTTTAAAAGAATTAATGCTATAAATGGAAAAACTTATTACGATATTGAAACTATTGAAGAATTGAAAATTGTATCGGATAATTGGTATAATATTGTAATGGGTTTTATAGAAGAAGATAAAAAACTAGATATATTTCCAAATAATTATAATATAGAAGAAACTCTTAAAAAATTAAAAAATATTATAGAAGAATAAAAAAAGAATAAAAAAGAAGACCCGGTAGGGTCTTCTTTTTTTTTTTATACTAAATATTTATATTCATATATAGGTTCTTTATCAAATTCTAAAGAATCAACTATACATGGGAATGATGATTCACATTTTAATCTACTAATTAATCTGGGAAATAACTCGGAATCAACTCCACTATTAAGTTTCTTAGATAACTTTAATGATTTCGAATTTCCATCTTCTGATTTTATTTTTAAAATATCCATATACGTATCCCATATTCTCTGTGCTTGTTCAATTGAATTAGCTAAAATATAGTATCCTTTCCATCTATAGATATTAAAATTTATCGGAAGGATTTTAACTACATCTTCTACACAAATTGGAGAAGACTTATCTTTTAAGTATATTAAATAATCACTTTTATTAGAATTTTCTGAAGATTGTACTATATTTTCTACTAAGTACGTTCTTCCATCGGATAATTCTACTTCACCACCAATTCTAATAATTCCATCATTCCTAGTAATAACTTCTTGATTACTACTACTGCTAAATACTTTAGTTAGATTACTCATAATTCTTGGATTTAATATTATTCTCAAGAATAAGAGTTTAAAGGAATTTAAAACTAAAAGATTTATCAGAAAGAAGTGGTTTTAATCCCTGAGTACTACCTTTATATAATATATTAGGGCATTTCCTTATATTCCAATTTTTTAAGATCATCTTTTTTAATTGTCCTAATTTAATTGGTTTATCTCCTTCATAGTCAAAATTATCTTTAAGTGCATAGAATAAAATATCTTCTGCCGTATGTAAATCTTTTGCTATTATATGAGTCCACTCTCCTTCAGAAGAATCTGCATAATATACATTAAGATAGTTATAAGATCCCATTTCTAACTAATTCCTGCTCTATTGCATTCCAATTAACACAATAAGTATATATATCAATTAATTCTCCTGTACTATATGCACAATATTGAACGTTTCCATACGTAAGTGGTACTCCTACAGCTGTATCGTCTATAATAATATCTCCTACAGCTTTTCGAGCATACCCTACAATTCCTTCTTCCTCAGGATATCCATTTACACCATATAAAGGTATGTCTCTTTCTTTAAACCATCTTTCAGCCTCTTCTAAAGATGATTCAGTTCTGCGTCTTCCTGCAGAATAATTAAAAGGATTATTTCCAGAATTATTTCTACAAGTCCATAAAACTAATTTATGTCCTTTATTTACTAATTTTTTAAGTACTCTTTCAGCACCAGTATCAATTTCAGTAAATCCTGGTTCTGGAAGTTTAGGTACACAAGTTCCATCGAAATCTAATAATATTACTGCCATAAGCTATCTATTTATTCCTTTAATATTCCATTTCTTAATCTCCTTTTCTAAAATTCCATATTTAGTTATAAACTCTGGAATCTTATTTCTCTTTCTCCAATCAACACATTCTGTACTATCATCTAATAGTAACCCATTAATTAAAAAATTTTTAGCAATTTCAAAATCAACAGGTTCATTAAATTTATGTGAAAATCTAATTTCTCTATTAAACTCTGGAATATTTCTTATAAAAATATACTCAATAAATTTACTTTTCTCCATACAAAACTCTATCCTTAAATTCTATCCAATTAGCAGAATTAGACATCATAAATCCATACATAGCGCATTCTTTAAAATCCTTAACCCAATCAACTATAGATGTAGTTACATTTACCCAAATCCACTCAGAATCTGTTATTCTGACTCTCGGATTAGATTTACTCCATGAGTCTATATCATTAAACCCAGCACGTAGAGCTTGCATCTCCGGAGTAGTATTTCCAAAATATTGTCTAACTAAGTCTAAATTTTTCAATTCTATATCACTTAAATTTTTCAAAGATTCCGGATTTTGAACTTCTTCTATAATATCTTGATCTGATTTTATAGTTCTTTTGTAGATTGTTCCATAAGCTTCTATACACTCTGCAAATTGACGACCTATCATAACATAATCAGCCCCCATTGCTATAGCTTTTAATACATCTGAATGAGTTTTAATACCACCATCAGCAATTACTTTTACATTTCTACATGTATTTCCTTTCTGCTTCTTAATTTGACTAATGCTTCCTAACAAAGATGCCATAGGATAATGAAATCCATATTTATCTTTATCTACTAAAGAACCACTAGAAATACCAACTCTAACATAATCAAATCCAGAAGAACTATACTGAAGATACGTATTAGGATTAGCGATATTTCCTCCCATCAATATTACTTGATTTCCATACATTTGTTTTAATTTATTTCCTAAATAAAACATATAGGTATCATGACCATTTCCGGAATCAATAGTTATGTGATATTGTGAATTATTACTTCTCATATCCCTATCAATAAAATATTCTTTTACTTCTTGAATAGAAAAAGCAGAGAATATTACAGTACACGCCTCTAATCTAACATTTAATGGAACAGTTCTTGGCAAAATAGTTTTTATTCCATTATCTTGCCATACTTTCCAATTATTTACCCCAATTATAGCCTCCATAGGACTAGTAAATATAGGTAAACTTTTAGACATTCCTGTAACTTCAAGATTATCTATCACACTATAATCAACTTTTTTATTCCAACCATTATTTTCCATTGCTGGAATTAATAAAATGTCCGATAATTCTAATAATTTGCTCATAATCCAAGTACGTAATTTAATTCTTCTTCTAAGTAAATTGATTTATCTGATAATTCTTCTATTTTCTTCTCTTCTCTTTTTATCTCATCTTCCAAAAATCTAATTCTTTTATGGGACCTATTTATTTTATCATTTAAAGTTTTAAGTCCATGTTCTTTAATTAAAGATAACATTAATTTAATATCTTCTTTACTAAAACAAATTAAATATTTATCAGTTTCTGATAATATATCATCATTTATTTTCTTTACCTTATTATTCTCTAATAATAATTCAGAGTTTACACCTAAGTAATATTCTCTAAGAAGTTTTGTTATCTTTATTTTCTTTGGATAAACCTTATTTTTAAATTTAGAATCTTTAAATATTTTTATAGTATATATATTATCTTGGCTACCTAAATATTCTTCATATAATTTAATTAATCTATTAATCTCACAAGAATAAGTATTGTAATCTAATAAATACTCAAATAATCCTTTATTATATTCATCTAGACAAATTTCATTTAATGCTATTATAGATAATCTATTGTAAAAATCACTTGCTTTAAATATGTTAGATACTTTTTCAAATACCATATCTTTAATTAAAAGAAATTTATCATTATCATTATATTCTAAATTTTTAAAATTCTTATAATTTTTTTCATAATTCAACATACTCAAATTTAATGTTCTCCGTAAATTAAACATATAACTTCTATTCTCGTCATTAAATTTATGTTTAATATTATCTAACTCAGATAGATTACTTAATACTAATAATTTATCATTTTTCATAAAATTTAAAACTTGAGATTTAGTATAAGTATACTTATCTATCAAATCTCTTATATCAATAGTTAACATAAATTAATATTTTAAATTATAATTACATATATAAAGTTTTCAAGCGAACAAAAAAAAATAAACGGGCCCACCCCGTTTTATAATTTACTTTAATATTATAATTTCTTTACTTAATTAACTATCAACAAGAAAGGGAATAATTGTCCTCTCTCTTATATAAGATTATTTCTAAATAATCTTATTCTATCTTATTCTCCTCTAGAAAGTCTATGAAACTTTCTGCGTAAACGCTAGAACTCAAATGCTTAATTGAGTCCTTTTCAGCGTACTGGTTTACAAGAATTCCAGCACGATTAACTACCTGAGGATCATATCCTCTTTCTGATAAACGGTTAGCTACAGAAGCTACCGCATTCAATAAATCCTGATCTACCATACTACACAGAATTTAAGTTTGATTTTTAATTTTCCTAAATTTCGATCTTCATGATCTCTTCAGTAGGTTTACTCCTATATTTAGGTTCAAATAAAATCCAGGTTTATGCCTTACCCTGGACGGCAAGTAATAGTTATACTAAAGTTAATTCCTCTATTGTATTTACATAAAGAAACATATCATCCTTCAATATATATCTTCTTTTTATTCTTCCATTAAACTCCTTCACTTCATGAGTAAATGGAGACTTACTTCTGCTAAAGTCATTTATTTTCATTTCATGTACTTTATCTCCGTAATCTATAGCATCTTTCAATTCTCTGAAAGATTTCTTTCCGTCGGTACCAACATACTGAATATTAGTTTTATTATCGTAAAATACCGACTCAAATAAATATATTTTATCCATAATTCTTTAAATTTATTTTATTATTTTTTTAATTTTCCAATTCAAGAGTTTCGTTATCTATTTATCAATAACTCTTCAGCAGGTTTATTCCTGTACTCTCTTTTAATAAAATGGGCAGTTTTAAGTCTTGCCTAGGACTTCCTGGATTAATATGCAGTTTTCACTACTCTCTTAAGAGCCGACTGAAAATCACCAGTTACACTTCCATATCTAGTATTTAACTGATCTACCTTCAGCTTTATTCTGCATCCTTTCCATTCTACTTCTAATGTATCACCATCGTTTAGGTGACTAATTTTCGATAATGGGAAATATGATGGCCACTTATTATCATACTTCCTATTCCGTATTTCGTTCATAGAGGCATCATCCTTATTAGCTTTCGCTATTCTATACTCCTCTTTAATTTTATCATCCCATTCAGGGATTTTTCTTCCATGATCAGCCCAATTTTCTGACTGATCTTCATCATTTGGATTTTGATTTTCATCTTCGAAAACCCAAATCTCAACCAACTTGTCGTCTTCAGATAACTCTCCGAAGATATTTTTTGTTTTAGTAGTATTTGCACCACTAATTTGATTTAATTTTCGTTCCCAATCTAGCTGACTTTTTACTGTTACTGCACTATTAGGAACTATAAACATTGTTGCTTCTATCGTTTTCATAATTTTATATTTTAAATTGTCATTATCTCATTTAAAGTTAAAAAATCCCCGTATAACTCCGATAGGTCAGAGTGCTATTTCTGGTTACATTCCGGCTTTTTTAATCAATCTTTCCAAAAGACCTTCAAACTTGCCGAAACCGCGATAACGGCCTGTAAGTTGAGAAGCTTCTAGAATTACATTCAACCCTTTATAATTTACCTTAATAGTATCACCTTCCTTAATGGATTTTAACTGACTTAATGGTAACCATCTCGGGAATCTAGTATTAGATACCCAGAGTTCCATCAACTCCTCACCAGTTTTTACACCAGTTCTTTCGATAAATTCTTCTACAGTTGCTTTATCCCACTCCTCTACTTTTCTTCCATGGCAGTTCCAATTGTCCGAAACTTCATCATGTACCCAGATTTCAACTAACTTATCATCCTCTGGAAATTCAATCCCAGGGAATAAATTTCTCAAAGCCAATTCAGTTTGACTTTCGTGTTTATTATTATATTTCCGTTCACATTCAAATTGATCTTTCATATCAACGATGTAGTTAGGAATAATAAACATCTGTGCTTTTACTTCTTTCTTTTCCATAATTTAAAAAATTAAATCCTCAAGACTTTTATTTAGTCTTGAGGAGTATGTTAATATTATTGTTAATTCATTCTCATATATAAGGGTTTCAAGGATTAATAGAAGGAAAATAAAAAGTGGACGTATAATGGTAAATACGTCCACTTCATCTATTACTTAGTTAACATCTTTTCTAAATATTTATTTTCTAATTCTATTTGCTCCTTTAATTTTTTATTGATAGTAGAGTCTAATATTTTTTCATTACCCCTAAGAATCCTATAAAGGTTTCTTAAATCATTCTCAGTATTGTAATATCCCTCTACAATTAAATCACTCTCACTTATTTTATCTAAAACTACTATATCATGAATATAATTACTGAATATAGTTAGTTTCTCTTCAGGTATTTCAACTCTGAGTACTACCTTTTCTCCAAATAAATTAGAAATAGTACTGTCTGATTCCTCCTCATCATTTTTTCTTTTTCCTTTTGTTAAATTTGTATTAATGGTTACACAACTGTTAAATAAACTATTTAACCTCTCTCCACACTTATTTTTAAAGTCTGAAATATTTGTAAAATATATTCTACCATTTTCTCTTTTGATAGAATCCTTTATTCCACAAACATACTCATTCATCAATTCAAACCACCTTAATACAGTCTGAAGTGTTAGTATATTTATGTTAACCTTTTCAAGCATTTTACCGCTATTAATTAGGTAAACAATATCTTCAATAGTCAAACTAGTCTTATTCGATTTCTCTAACCCACTATATAATGTGTAAATATAACGAAGAAGAGTTCTTACATTATAGAAACCCAAAGGATCTTTCTGTATACTATAAATACCTTGATTTTCTTTTAACTGAGAACCTAATTGATTTCTTATATCTCTGAAAATACTGATTAGATTATTTTCTGTTCTATTAGGATAATAAGTTTTCAAATAATCAATCAAATCAGATTTTGTTCTACCTTCTTTTAACAAATAGTCATGAAAATTTTTTACTAATTCATTTCTACTAATACTAATCTTTTTCATAATTTCTTGTTTTAATTGTTATTAATATTTATTCTCTTGTATAAGGCTTTTAAGGTAACAAAAATTTAAAGACTCGGGATACGCGTAAGCTAATGAAATTTCTTCTCCTATCATAAGTCGAAGAAATTTAGAAAATCTTGAATGAAATCCCTAAAATATTTCCTTATTAAATGAGAAAAGGACGAATAGAGACCCAGACTCCTTAAAGAGTCTGAGGTCGGTCTCTTTTCGAATTTAATATCCAATAAGAACGTTTATTTAGAGGGAAAGATGATATGAAAATTTAAGCTATGTCTTCACTGCATAGCAGTGTTATTTTAGCTTATTATATCATATCAAAATATCCTCTATTATTTATCGTTCAATCGAAAAAGACCACGCCTCTCCCCATTAAGAGGGGAGGGCTGGTCTTGTCTTTTTCTCTTTCACTAATTTGATGATACATTTTTTTCAGACAAACTACTTCTTTGTATATTCCCTATTTTAGAATTTAAATGTATCATTTTGCTCTTTAAATCCTCTAATACTCTAATAAATGAATCTAGAAATTACAATATCCCAAGTCTTCAAAAATAAATTATAAGAAGAATTTGGATTTTAACTGGATTCTGTATTAATATGTTTAATAATTTAAAATATAATAGAATATGGAAAAATTTAAGATTGATGTACCAGGAGATATAAGATATATGTCAGAATGGATTGGATTTAATTTATCTATGTTTCCAGATAAATGCATCATTAACAAACAATTACCGGGGTGTGGATTTACTGAATATTTACTTAGAAGTAATGAGGATATCATAGTGCCTGTCCCTAGAAAAGTATTAGGCAAAAATAAGTATGAACAGCATAAGGGAGAGGTTTATTTAGTTAGGAATGAGATGGATAAAGATATTTCTACAGATAAAGATATTTCCAAAGATGTAAAAGATTATTCTAAAGTTCCTACTGAAGAAGAGTTACAAAAACAAATGCAGGAAAGGGAAAAGAAAAATAATGAAATTTATCAAAGATTGTATAATGAGATAGTGGAATATATTACTATTAGAAGAAATAATAATCTTCCTAGTAAAATATTAGTAACTTATGATTCTTATAGGATTGTTTATCAAATATTAAATTCTCTAGGTATATTTCATAATTTTTATGTAGTAGTAGATGAGTTTCAAAGTATTCTTCATGATAGTAGATTTAAAAGTACTACAGAGAATCGATTTTTAAAATATCTTAGACAATCTTCAAGAACTATCTTCCTAAGTGCAACTCCGATGTTAGATGATTACTTAGAGATGTTATCAGATTTCAAAGATCTTCCATATTATACATTAGATTGGGAGAAATTAAATCCTGGAAGGGTAGAAAGACCACATTTAGATTCAAAAACTATGAAAAGTGTTGGTACAAAAGCAAAAGAGATACTAGAAGATTTTCTAGCAGGTAAGTATAAATTTACTGTTAGACCAGATGGAAGTATTGTGTATTCTACAGAAATAGTATTTTATGTTAATTCTATTAATCATATTATTAGTATTATAAAGAATAATGGATTAATGCCAGAGCAAGTAAACATTATTTGTGCTATTAATGATGATAATAGAAAGAAGATACAGAAGAAATTAGGCAAAAAATTTGATATTGGTAATATTCCAGGAAAAGGTGAATACCATAAACCAATTACATTATGTACTAGAACTGCTTATCTTGGTGTTGATTTTTATTCTACTTGTGCTTCTACTTATATCTTCAGTGATGCAAATATAGATTCTCTTGCCGTTGATATAAGTGATGACTTAGGGCAAATACTTGGTCGTCAAAGAGATATTAATAATCCTTGGCATAATTGTGCGACTTTATTTTACAGAACTACTGCGGATTATAGAAAAATGACAGTAGATGATTTTAAAAAAGTTTTGGAAAAGAAGCAAAAAGCTACTGAAAGTTTATTAAAAGCTTATACTGATTCTAAGGATAACTCTGTAAAATATTATTTAGCGAATGCATATCAGACACTTGCAAAGACTCAAAATTATAAGAGTGACTACGTAGGAGTAGATGTAGTAATTAATGATACTACAGGAGATAAAATATTAGTACCTCATGTAAATGAACTAGTATATGTTAATGAGTTGAGGGCATTTAGGATACAGCAGATTGATTATGCAGATAGATTAACCTTATTCTCTACTTTATATGATACAGTAGAAACGTATAATAATAGTATTAATCAAGATGCAAAAAGTGTATTAAAGGAATATGAATCTCTTACTGATGTACAAGATAAATATAGGTTATTATGTGAATCTCCTTATCCGGAAGAGGTAATAAAAATAGTAGTAAACCAGTTACATGATAGTGATCCAATAAAGGGAAATTACTTATCTTTAGGACCTCAAAAACTTAAAGCATTAGGATATAAGAAGATAAATATACAGAAGGCCTTAGGAATAGTAACATTTAATCCATTACTCTTACAAAATCACATATATCAAGATTTTAAGGTAGGAGATAAGCTTAGTTTAGCAGAAATTAAAATTAAGTTATCAGATATATATAGTAATATAAATTATGATAAGGTAGCAAAAGCGAGTGATTTAGAGAACTTTTTTGAAATAAAAGAGTGTTTGATTTCAGTAGAGGAAAATGGAAAGAAAAAGAGAGTTAGGGGATATGAGCTATTATCTCAGAAACATATACTAGTAGAAACTAAAATTGATTAATTATGATTTACTTAATAGAGACTACTTATTATAACAAAGAGACAAAAGAAATATTAGATTTATTAAAAATTGGTTATACTGAAGATAATAAAAAAGATTTTAGATATTCACATTATAGGCTTCATAATCCAGGGTTTCAATTATTATATGAAATTCCTGGATATAATGAGGATATAGAGAGAAGAATACAATATAAGTTTAGAAATTTAAAATATAATGAATATGGGCATGAATGGTTTTATTATTCTGAAGAGATAATTGATTTCTTTAAGGAGATAGATAAAATAGATTTATATTCTCTTCCAAAAAATATAGGAAAGAAACTTAAAGGAGTTATAAAAGATATAAAAATTATATTAGAATATGTATTACGTTCTGATGAACTAGAAGAATATTTAAATAAATTAATATTACAGTATGGAGATAATTTGAATAAGGAAGTTGTACTAAATTATCTTAAAAATGATGGTAGAGATTTATCTAAATATTATGAGATAATTTCTTTAAGGGAATCTGGTAAGTTTACAGATAATGAAGAGTTAAATATAAAGATTAAGAAGATTTTAGAAGAATATGAATCTCTTACTGATGTACGAGATAAATATAAGTTACTTTGTGAATCTAGTTATCCAAAAGAAGTAATCGAAACAGTAGTAAACCAGTTACATGATAGTGATCCAGTAAAGGGAAATTATTCATCTTTAGGACCTCAAAAACTTAAAGCATTAGGATATAAGAAGATAAATATACAGAAAGCTTTAGGAATAGTAACATTTGATGCAACTATATTAGTTAATGAGATAGAAAATAATTTTCATGTAGGGGATAAGATATTTTTATCAGATGTTAAGACCAGATTATCTAATATATATAATTTAGTAGGGTATGATAAGACTCCAAAAGCAAAAGATTTAGAAAATTATTTTGAGGTTAAAGAATCTGGGATGAGAGCAGTAGTAAATGGTGAGAAAAAGATCGTACGGTATTATGAAATATTGAGTAAGAAATGATATACTTAATTGAGTCAGCAGGATATAAAGAAGAAGGTGGAAATACCACCTTCTTTAAGTTGTTAAAAATAGGTTATACAGAAGATAGTAGAAAGGATAAAAGATTTGATCAATATAGATTACATAATCCCACTAGTAAAGTATTGTTTAAGATACCTAATGGTACTGAAGATCATGAAAAAAGAATACAATATAAGTTTAAATATTTAAAGTATAATGGGTATGGACATGAATGGTTTAATTATTCAGAGGAGATAATTAATTTCTTTAAAGAAATTAAATCATTAGAAGATATAGAAAAAATAAGTATCCAAAGACCTACTAGTAGAGATTATCTCGAACAAAAGAATATAATAAAAAGAATAATTAACTCAATTTATCCAGTATCTTCTAACTTAGAAGATAATAGTAAAGAAGTTAAGAATTATTATAAAAACTTAATAGATAATTTAGGAGATAAAGTATTAGATATTGAAAATGTATATAGTTATCTTAAGAAAGATTTTGGAGAAGAGTCCATTACTAATTATTTAAATAAAGAATTACTTAGAGAATCTGGAAAATTTACAAATAACGAAGAGTTAAATATTAAAGTTAAAGAGGTATTACAAGAATATGAATCTCTTACAGACGTACAAAATAAATATAAATTACTTTGTGAATCTCCTTATCCAGAAAACGTAATAAAAATAGTAGTGAATCAATTACATAATAGTGATCCAGTAAAGAGGAATTATTTATCTTTAGGGGCTCGAAAACTGAAAGCATTGAATTATAGAAAGGGGAGTATTCAGAAGGCTCTTGGAATAGTAACATTTAACCCTCTTTTACTTCAAAATCATATATATCAAAATTTTAAAGTTGGTGATAAATTTAAATTAGTTGAAATTAAACAAAAACTAGCTAATATATATAATAGTATTAATTATCAAAAAATTGCAAAAGCGGTTGATATAAAAAAATATTTTGAAATTAAAGAATATAAGATTACTGAAGTAATAAATGGAGAGAAGCGAAGAACTATATGCTATAAATTATTATCTCAAAAATATATATTAACAGAAACTAAAACTGATTGATTATTTCCTTCTATTAATCCTTAAAACCCTTATATATGAGAATGAATTAACAATAATATTAACATACTCCTCAAGACAAAATAAAAGTCTTGAGGATTTAATTTTTTAATTATGGAAAATTTAAATATTTTATTAGAAGATTTAGCCGTTAATATGGCAATGATGAAAGATAATCATGAACTTTTAAATAGGAAAATGACTTTGATAAGAGTTGATTTTCCAAAAAATCCGTTATTGGCTGGAGAAAAGGCTATTGATACGTTAAAGCGCTTTATAGAGTGTGAAGAAAAGAATACGCTTAGGTTAGAAGAAAAAATTGAAAATATTAATAAATATGATTTTTTTCTGAAAGAAAACGTTATCAATCAGTGTAAAGAGTATTTAACTATGGTAAAGGATGCAATAAAGGAGAGAAGGGAAAATGTTAAAGAGCTTGAAGAAATGGTGAATAAAGCCAAATGTAGCATTAATATGAACATGATTATCCTATTAACATTACTAAATAAACTCGGAGGGAAATAAATTCCCTCCTTTATTTTCCTTCTATTAATCCTTGAAATCCTTATATATGGTGATTGATAGAAGTACTTGTGAAAGTACATAATAATTTAAGATTTTGTTAATTTAAACATTTGTGTATCAGTATTATTTGTGAAAATCGTACTGATTGGCGCTAATCCCCTAGCGAGGGGATTTTTTATTTGTACTTATTAATTACAAAATATAAAGATAGGGATATAATTCCCTATCTTCTTTTTTATAGACCCAATTTTTCAATAACTACAATTGCTACATCTTTGTACATTGGATAATATTTTTCCAAAGTATCTCTAGCATTTAATGGTTTATCTAGTTTAGTTAATCTTGCACATTCCCAATCAATGATAGTTTCTTCCCAATTAACTATTCCAGATGTTTTATTTTCTCTTTTCCTTCTGTATATATAGGATGATGATCTCTATATCCTTGATGTATTTGTCCTATTCTCCTTACACCTAAAAAAGGGAGAAAAATATACATAAACAATTTATCCCAGTCATGGAATTTATATTTGTAATAGCCTAGTAATTGTTTCTCTACCTTTAAAAATGCTAAGTAATGTTTCCAAGTATATGGTATGTGTTTATAGCAATCGATCATATTATTGATTATTTTCATTTTTCTATAAATTTTATAATTTTATCTAAATATCCGTTAGTTAATTCTATAAAATTTCCTTTATCTTTTAGTTTATAGATTAATGCTGGATTATGTAAAGATATTATAAATTGCGTATCTTCTCTAGGATTAGATATAATATTATATATTTCTTCTACTTTTCCAAGATCTAAATTTTTATCTGGTTCATCCATTACAATAGTAAAGACGTTAGAATCTATATGATTACTATTATAATATTCTATTAAATTTTCTTTATTACATGATTTTAGACTTTTAAATAGATCATAATCATATTTCTCGAACATTATTTGAAATAATCTACCTATACTATCCCATTGACTCTCTCCAGTACTACTATTATGATATTTATAGGTTTGCATAAATGATGTAGAATTTTCCAGCCTATTACTTTCACTTAATTGTGAACTATCTCTTAGATTAAATATAGGTTTTTTGTAATCTCCTAATATTTTTATCCCGGAAATATCCTCTTTTTTATCATCATCTAATTTAAAATTATGTCCAACTAACTCATAAATACTACTATTTGTAATTTTTGATATAAATTTATCATTACAGAAATTATAGTATTTAATTAAATTAAGTATAGTAGATTTTCCAGAACCATTTTCACCTATTAAGATATTTAAACCTTTTTTAAACTCGATTTTATTTGGAATTAATCCTTGTAAATTTTTTATATAATTTCTAGGAAAATTACCATTCCAATCTATTATTTCAATACTATTTACCATACTTTTTATCTTTTTCTAGTGAATTACGTGATAATGTTGTTTCTCCGATATCTTCTCCTTCATCCTCATCTCTTTCGATTGAATCTAAGTATATATCAATAAATTCTTTTTCATTATACCAGTTTAATCCAATAGCATATCCACTTTTTATTAATTTTATTAACTTAGTCAAATCAATATCAATTTTTCTAGAGTATCTTATCATAGATGTTAGCCAATTAATATATTGACACATATTTGTGTATGATTGTAACTCTCCCCAGGTTAATATTACTCCACTTTTATCCTCTAATCTATTTAGAGGTTTATCTCTTCTTCTTCTTGGAGCAATAAAATAATTTGAGATAAATGTTATTACAGATTTTTTATATTCATAATTAATATTTTTTAATTAAACGTTCGTCTGTTATACTTGAATTAAAAGGATTATTACATGATACGTAATATATACCAGTGGAATCTATAACTAGAAATTCAAATGATGTATCTAGATTATATATTTCAGCATTAGGATATTTTTTCACTACAGTTTCTCTATCATTATAACAACTGGTCAATAATATCATACTAATAAATGTTGCAATATAAATTATTCGTTTCATATTTCATTGATTATATTTTTATAGGATGGTTTTTCAATCCAAATAAATTCTCCTAAAAACTCTACAGGTTTTTCCCAACCGTTACAATCATAGTATATTAATTCTCCATCTTTATTAAAGAGGATTTCATGAATGCTATAATCAATTTTAAATATAGCTATATATCTTTTCGTTTTATCTTCAGGAGGTTCTTTATTCCATTGATGAATAGTACAGTTATCCCATCCATCCTTAAAGGATTTATTCATATCATAGCTATCAAAATACCTAGCCGTTTTTCTATAACTTTCTGGACAATTAATGTCTACAGAGTCAACTATTCTTTTAAAGTGTTTATAACTCTCTAAATCTTTATTCTTCACATTCATATTCTCCATAATCTTCGAATTCAAAATCTGGTAATGTAGAGACTTTAAATTTTCCATTATCTTCGTAGATAAATCCACCAACTATCGCTCCATTAGATTTCATTCTACAGAGCACAAATTTATCTTTTGGATATCCATTTTTAGGAGATTTCCATGAATACTTTTCTCTTAATTCTCTTAATGCATTAAGAGCATCATCTAATTCTATTGCTGTAAAAGAATCTAAGCTGCAGCTATCAATTGCTATACTTTTAAGATATTCTTCTGGACTTCTATTTAGTATTTCAATTGCTTTTTCTACATCGTCATCTGATATTCCATTCTCATTTGAGGTTTTTATTAAAAAGTTTCTTTGAAATGGATAATAATCAGATTCATCATCTAGTATTACGTATCTAGTAACTTCAGAATTAGATCCTAAATAGTAATTTAACTCTTTTCCTCTAAGAACATATTTATATTCTTTCTTATTACCTGGTGTTATGATAGGTGTCATTCCTATAATTAGTTCAGGCATTAAGAAAGGAGTCGAAGAAGATTGTTTATCATTAGTTAGAGTATTTATTAATTCTTCTAGGTTATTATTTCCAAGTCTCCTACTAGATGTAATTACTATTTTTGCTTCAGTTTCATCACAGATTCTTTTAACTTTTTTCATTAAATCAATAGATAAATTATAATTTGTCTTATCTATTGCAATTACTCCATCTATGTCTAAAAATATTACTTTCATTATATTATTTTTTATTATTAAAAACCAGAATATTAATAAAAAGAAAGTTGCTATTGCTAAAATTATATTAATAAGTTTATTATTTTTGTTTCATATCTTATAATTAAACAAATAAATATAGCCATAATAATAATGGCAAAAATTATTCCTAATATAAAATTAGTCATCTTTATCTTTCTTATTAAAGTATTTACAGACTTTTAATGGATATTCCACATTACTTAATTCTCCTATAATCTCACAAGATGATACATATACTGTTTCATGATTTATTATTTGTAAATCAGAAAAATAATTTTTACAATTTAAACATAGATCTTCTTTTCTTAATTCTTCTTTATCCATAATAGATTAATTATTATCTAGTAAATTCTCATTTCCTTCATATGGAAGAATTACACTATAGCTTCTTCCTACGCATCTATAGTAGATAGAATTTTGTCTAAAATAAATATTACTGAATATATCATATCTCCATTCTCCACCACCATCTTTACCTAATACTGGAGTTCCTGTTGGAATTTTATATGATTCTATGTCATTATATCCAATACTTTTCATTAAATCATAAAAAATTTTATCCTTAGTGCATGCTATAACAGTTAATATTTCTCTTTTTTCCTCTTCAGTTGCTAATCTAATATTATCCTCTGTATTAGTAAGAATAAATCCATTCCAGAATTTTTTATTAGAAGGACTAAATGAAAAGTATAAAGATAAACTTTTTGTATTTTCTGAATATTTACTTACTATACCGATGTCCTCTCTAAGGGAGTAAACTATAATATCTCCTTCTTTAAAACTTTCAGATATTTTAATTTTTAATGAATCATACTTATTAGTTAACTCATTTCCTTCTTTATTATATCTTACAATATCATCGTTTTCTTTTATATGTACTAATATAGGGTACTCTGGGTTAACCGTACTAGATAAATCCATAGAAAGAATTTCTATGTCATTAGGAAGACTTTCTTTAAAAATTTCTCCATTAATTTCTTTATTAAAGATTTTTTTTGCTAAATCATAGTTAAATTGTTTTATAACTTCTTTTTTCATATTTTAATTATTTTATTATTTATTACAATAATAAGGTTAATAGCCTTATTATTGAATTATATATTTATAATATTATGATAGAATTTAATGAAACTAAGTTTTCCGAGTTAAGTAAAGATCTATGGGTAAATAGGTTATATAAATTTTTAAAACAAGATCAAGTATTGGAGTTAAAACACATAAAAAATAAATACAGGAATTTATTGATAATATACGATAATAGAAGAACTATTAAAGTTGAGATAAATGCTGTATCCAATGCTAACGGATACGGTTATGATGATCTTATTTTGGAATATTATCAAAAAATTTCAGGATTTTTTCAATTAAAGTATCGTAATAATGATATTAAGTCAGAAGAAGAGCTATTTAATATTTCATTAAAACTTATTTGTAGTAATATTTAATTTTGCGTTTTCTGAGGGTTTAAACTCTAATATCTGAAAAAGAAAAATTTACAATTTAATTATTTATTTAGTAAATTTTTCTTTTTTTCTTTTTATTATAATAACTATTTAGAAATATACTATGGAGAAAAATTTAAACAAGATCAAAGTTGATGGGGTAGTATATGATATTTATAGTAAGATTAATCATGAAGAAACTTCTAATTTATCAAAAAAATTAGAAGAAGAAAGTAATAGGATTCAGAAGTTGATCGATGATATGAATTCAGATATTAATTCATCAATAAATGAGATTGATAAAAGAGTCAGAAATATTTCTGACTGGTATGAGGGTAATTAAATTTTATTAAACTATGATTGAAAATTTATTTTTACATTTTAAAACTAAAGATGCATTTACTGCACAATTAGAAAACATTTCAGAAGATTCTATCGTATTTATACAAGACTCTAAAGAAGTCTATACTCATGGACAATATTATAGTTGTTCTGTAGACTTATCTGTAGTAGATGATGAAATTAAATCATTTATAGTACAGGAACTTGGACAGAGTACAGATAAGGTTCCTTCTCAGAAGTTAGTAGAGGATACTATTAATACTGTTATTGGAATGGTTTCTGGATTAACAACTATAGTAGAAGGAGAAAAAGAAAAGTTAGAAGCTCTTACTACTAAAGTTACAGAAATAGAAGATGTAACTATTCCAGGAATTAATGATACAATTAATAGTAATAAGGAAACAGTTGATAATTATACTGTTAATGGACATAAGATCTCTGAAAATCCCGTATTAAATAAAACTGATATAGGTCTTGATAAAGTTGATAATACGGCAGATGTTGATAAACCTATATCTACTGCTACACAAGAAGCTTTGGATGAATTGGAATCATCTATTAATGACCATATTGCTAATAAATCTAATCCTCACGAAGTTACTAAAGAACAAGTGGGATTAGGAAATGTTACTAATGATGCTCAGGTTAAAAGATCTGAAATGGGAGTTGCTAATGGAGTTGCAACATTAAATGAAGAAGGAAAAGTTCCAGTTAGTCAATTAGATGGTGCATTAGCTCATGTATTTGGAATTGAAAAAGCAGTAGCTAATCAATCTGCATTACCTGAGGATGCTACTGAAGGGGAAAAATACTATGTAATTGATGAGAAGAAGATTTTTGAAAGATTATCTTCTGAATGGGATGAAGGAACTACTCCAAAAGCAGATACTATCTATAATTTTAGAAAATCTGATGCTACTGGTTCAGAAGAAAGAACTAATATTTTATATAGATGGGATGGTGCAGATCTAGTAGAAATATCTTCTTCTTTAGCACTTGGTGAAACTTCTGGAACTGCTTATGAAGGAAATAAAGGTAAAGCTACTACTGATAAAGTAAATGAACATGTAGCTAATACAGAGAATCCCCATAACGTTACTAAAGCTCAAGTGGGTCTTGATAAAGTTGATAATACAAGTGATTTAGAAAAACCTATATCTACTGCTACACAAGAAGCTTTGGATTCAATTAATGAACAGATTACATTAATTAATGGTAATTCAGACACCGAAGGATCTTTTAGAAGTGAAGATAAAAAACTATCAGAAGAATTAAAGAAATATATTAATAATCTTCTTTCTTGGTACGAAGGAGATTAATAATTAGTAATTTTATGGAAGAATTAGATAATATATTTTTAAATTATAAAACAAAGTCGGAATTTATTAAATCCTTAGAGCAAGGAATAATTAAAGATACTTCTATAGCTTTTATTGAGGATGTGAGAGAAATATTTACTCATGGAAGATATTACATAGGTAGAGATACTGTAAATGAGTTTAATACAGGATGTAATGAAGTAACAACTCTTGAAAATCTTCCAATAGATAAACATACTATAATAGCTACTATAGATGTTCAAAGTGTATTATCTTTTTCATCTAATCCTTCTATAGGTAATGAATATAGAGTATTTATTATACCTACAGAGTCTTTTAAGCTAGATCTGCCTAATACTGAAGATTTTATTCCAGTTAGTAATAATTATAGTTTTGATCTTAAAGCAGGAGAATCAATTTTAATTTTAGATATAAGTTGTATCACTAGCGGAAGGTATTTATATACTATTACGTCTAGAGATCAAGGATCAATTTATTATCAAGATAAATTATTTTTCGAATTAACAGAAAATGAAGAACACATAGATAAAGTGTCTGATTTATTTGATTTAAAACCAGAATATATACTGACATTACAAGTTCAAGTTATGGGAGCTGGTGGAAATGCTGCTGGACCTGGCAATAATTGGGGACTTTATCATGGAGGATCTTCATCTGCTAGTTGTAATGGAGGAATTGTTATAGCAAAATTTCCAGTTACATTAGATAGTATTATCACCTATAGAAAAGAGTCAGATGGATATTTTTTATCTTGTTTGGAAAATACTATAAAAGCATTTAACGGTTCAGATGCCAGTAAAGGTGGAAATGCTGGAGCTTTAGGGAAAGGAGATGGAGGAATAGGACCAAATGGAATATCTAATAATGTAATTCTTAGTGAAACTAGTGAAAATATATTAGATTACTATGATGTTAAAGCTCCAAATGGATTGGCAGGTATGGCAAGTAATTCTGATGCTATTATAAAACCAAATGATCTCCCAGATGTACAGTACAGTAAATATTCTAAGGGATGTAGTGGTGTAGGAGTTTGGGATGATAATAATGTTCCTGGGACTGGTGGTATTATAATAAGATGTTACTATGAAACAGTGAAGTAAAATAAGATTTTGCGTTAATAATATCTTAAAACTCTAATATATGAAAGTAGAACAATTATAAATATAGTAAAAGTATTTATGTTGTTCTACTTTTATTTTGTAACATAGATAATATAAGGGCGAGTATTGTGAATTAGCTACTTACAAGAAAGCCCTTTATCTAGTATTATCTATGTTAGTTATTGTTATAATAATTATTTAAATTTATCTAATATGTTACAAAATCAATTAAAATCAAAATTACCAGAAGGATGGGAGAATCAGTTTAATCATCATGATTCATATCCAGAAGACTATTATGATGTAGCAGAATTTAATATTGATGGGACTAATAAAATTTTAGTACTGAATAGGAATACAATGGATTTAATGGAGTATTACTATGATGATATTCCAGATGATCAATGGATAGATCTTGAAAAATTTTTCAAAACTAAAGAGAACTTCTTAAAATTAGGAGTAAATTTAAAAGACAGGTATTATATAAATAAAAATTACGAGATATTTAGTAAAAATTCCAATAGATCTAAAAAACTAAGATCATTTATAGGGATTAGGGATGAATATCCAGGATTAACTTTTATATTGGATAATATAAGGAAAAAATCACTAATTCATGTAATTATTGCTTCTATATTTATTCCTAATATCGATCCAGAGAAAAATATTATAGTAAATCATAAAGATTGTAATGAAAGTAACTTTAGTAAAGAAAATTTAGAATGGTGTACGCTTAGTTATAATTCTAGATCAGAAAATAAAAATACTCTTGGTTATCTTACCATTTATTATTTAATGGATGATGATAAGATAATTAATTCTTGGAAAGGAGAAGCAAGTTTAAAAAAAGATATTCCTGATTTTAGAAAATATTTGAATGGTAAAAAATTATATAAAGAAAAATATAGTTTAGTATCAAAGAGATTATCCGATAATGCATTAGAAAATTATAAACTTAAACATCCAGTAGTAGAAGGTGAATGGTATACTAATAAATTTATAACATCACATAAAGTAGAAGCTAATCTATGTGGAATACTTAGAATTAATGGAAAAGAAACTATAGGTACTCTAAGAAAATCAAAGTTAGTATATTCTATAAAGTTACAAAATAATGTGTATTATACACATAGATTAATTTATGAAACTATTAGTGGAAAGAGGATAGATCCTGGAAAATTTATAGATCATATACAACCAATAAGAAGTATAGAGACAATTAATAATGAATTTTCCAATCTTCGTGAAGTTACTCCAAAAGAAAATAGTAACAATGAAGAAACTTTAAAATTAATAAGAAATTCTTGTAAGTGTTATGATTTAACTGGAAAATTTGTCAAAAGATTTAATTCAACTAATTCTATTGAAGGAGTTAGTAGTGGTGGTATCAGTGAAACAATAAATGGAAAGCATCTCACTTTTAAGAACCATCTTTGGTGTAAAGAAGGAGAAGAAGATAAAATAAAAGAAGATATTAAGTATATTTATTATAGATTTAATAAAGAAGGAGTAATAGAGAAATCTTCACCATTTTTGTTTCATATTATGACAAATCTATTATTAAGTGAAAATAAAAGAAAAAATGATTATATAATTAAATGTCTTAAAGAAAAATATGTTAATACCGGAATGCCTGCGCCTGATGGATATTACTATCAACAAGGCGATCCAGATAACATGATATATGATCCTAATAATATTAGCTATGTAAAAAAGAGAGAAATAATTAAATGGAAATCTAAGAAAAATTAAACTATAAATTATAAATACTATGAATTGTAATTGTGATTTTGGTTCTGATTATAATAGTTGGGGTGAATTCGGTACATATTTACCACTAGTTTACGGAATATATTATAATGGTGAACAAAATGTAAAAGACAATTTCCAAGAGAATATTGTAGTAAAAGGTGATTTACTTTTTATTCCGGAATCTTTTGAAATTGCTTATGTTGAAGGGGATACTTTAGTTTTAGAAAATCCCGAATTAATAAAAGTTGAAAATGAATCATTAGTAATTAATAATCAGTAAATTTGTTATGAGTGAAATTAAGAAAATTCAAGTTGATGGAGTAATTTATGATCTTACTGCATCAGGTGAAGAGTTTGAAAGTCAGATAAAAGATCTAGATAATAAAGTAAATGATCTAGATGCAAAAATTGATTCTGAGATTCAAAAAGAAGCTGATAGAGTAGATGAAAAAATTAATCAACTCAATGAAAGCACTAATGCCTCTATTAATGATCTAACTACTAATATAACTGAAGTAGAAACAAGTGTAGAAGCAGAAAAACAAGCTAGAGAAGAAGCAGATACTAAATTACAACAGAGTATTGATGCTATTACTGGTACTGCTGAAGATGTAGTTAAGTATCAAGAATTTGAATATCAAGGAGAAACTAGAAAAACTATTCAGCTAGCTAATCATGATACTATTTCTGGAGTAGATACAGAAGGAAATGGTCATAATTTAATCATGCTTTCTAAGTGGAATAAAGCTGATGTAGGTTCTGCAAATGTTCAGCTTAATCTTAATTCTACAGGTCGTCCACAGGTTAATGATACAGAAGAAGTAGCTTATGTGTCTGACATAACTAATGTAGTAAAAGAAACTGTTGAAGAAGATGGAAGAAAAACTATCTACTTAGATAATCATGAAAATATATGTGGTTATATGCCCGATGGACAAACTGCTGTAAATATTGCAATGGTTTCTAAGTGGGGAAAAGTTGATATGGGTAGTACATCTGTAGAACTTAATCTTAATGGTTTATCAGATCATCCTACTTATAATGATACTGAGAAAATAGCTCTTTTAAAAGATCTAGAAGGCGCAACTGCAGAAGATATTAAAGCTTTAGAAGAAAAGGTAGATGGTATTGATACTAAGGTAGATAATTTAAATACTACAGTAGTAGATTCTAACTCTGCTATTAATACTAGAATTGATGAAGAAACTGCTAAATTAAATACTAGAATTGATAGTGAGGTACTTCCAGAAATTTCAGAATTAGATAAAAATAAGGTAGGATACTTTGAAGCTGATAAAAACGGAATTAAGACTAAGAATATTCTATTAGATAATTATGCATCAGTATTAGGTAAAGATACAGAAGGTACTTCTCATAATTTAATTATGCTTTCTAAGTGGAATAAAGCTGATGTTGGAGCTTCTGGTGTAGAACTTAATTTTAATGGTTCTCAAACAAGACCTACTTATAATGATGATAAAGAATTAGCTTTATTAGAAGATATAAATGGAACTGCTGAAACTATTAATTTAGTTAAGAAAGATGATCTTACCTATGAATTAGAAGTAGGTGATAGAATTGCAGGAACTATATCTATACCAAAAGATCAATTCCTAAAATCTGTAGAATATTTACCAGATACTAAAGAATTGAAATTTGTTTTCGAAACAACTGAAGGGGAACAGGTTAGTAATATAGATATCTCTGATCTTGTTGATACTTATGTTGCTGGAAATGGATTGAAATTAGAAGAAAATAAATTCTCAATTAATTTGGATCCAGCTACTGAGGCTTATTTAGAAGTATCTGAGTCTGGAATTAAGTTAGTAGGAATTGATAAAGCTTTAGCAGATAAAGCTAATACTAGTGATTTAGTTAATGTAGTTAAGTATCAAGATTTTGAACTTAACGGAGATAAGAGAAAAACTATTCAGTTAGCTAATTATGATTCTATTACTGGAGTAACTACTACTGGATCTGGAGTAAACATTGCAATGGTTTCTAAATGGGATAAAGTAGATTTAGGATCACCTCAGGTAGAAATTAATCTTAATGGATCTGCAGAACACCCTACTTATAATGATGCAGAGCAATTAGCATTTGTTAAAGATGTAGAAAATGCAGTATCAGATAAAGTTACTTCTCAGGAATTACAGGCAGCTAAAGAAGAATTATCTCAAAACTTTAATACAGCTATCCAAGGAGAGAAAGAAAGAGCAGAAGCTGCAGAAGAAAGTTTAAAGAATTCTATAGATTCTTTAGGTGTTTATTCTATTGGTAAAGTAGGATCTTTTTATGATATTCCAGATAAATTAGCACAGAAAGATATATGTACTAATGCAAATAATGTTGTATTAACATTTGTAGTATCTAATACTGTATCTGGAGATGAAGGAGGTTATTGTACTAATATCTATACTCAGAAAAAAGTTTATCAGACACTTTATTGGAAGAATACTGTATCTGGTAGAACTTTAACTGTTACTGAAGCTGGTGAAGTACAAACAGCTGAATTTAAACCATCTGGAGAAGATCAAGTATTCCTATTGAATAGAGCTATAAGCGGTCCTAAATTCTTCGCGCTTACTACTGAATCTACTCCAGATGAGATCAAAGCTGCTATGACAGGAGTAATTTCAAAACAACTAATTACTAGTGAAGATCTAGATCGCTGCTATGTATATGGATTCATGATTAAGGAAGAAGTTATGAATGGATCTATTATGGTTGGATGGAATGGCTCTGCTTATACATTTACTCAAGTAGGTTATTTAAATCCAAAGTCTACTCCTGTTGTTAGATCTATTACTGTAAGTGTATCTCCTGACGGCGTTTATTCTGTTGTTAAGAATGGATTCTCAGGAACTATTTTAACTAATACTAATATATCTTCTTATATTAATCCTTTACAGGAAAGTATAGTAGATATTCAAGGAATTATTTCAGTATTATCTGGTAAGTTAACTCTATTAGAAAATAAAGTAGATATGCTTCAAACAGCTGCTTCTGAAGATGTTCCTAGTTTTGATGGAAGTTCTCCTATAAATGATTCTGCAAAGATGTATGAAGTATCTAACGGAACTATAACAAATACTAACACTATTACTGCAAAGAATATTGTATTGAATGATTCTTCTTTAAGTAATAATGCAAGATTGTCTGTTTTAGCCGATGGATCAGAATTTAATAACTTCTCTATCAGTGGAGATTTCCCAAAAGATGATGGAGGTAATGCAGTAGTTAGGATAAATAATTCTAAGAATGTTTCATTTACTGGGTTAACTTTTGACTCTAGTAATATTTATAACGGTATAGAAATAGGATTATCTTCAGATGAGGATAAACTTCCTAATAATGTATTATTTGATAATTGTAAATTTACCGGATCATTTACTAATAATGCTATATTAATTTTTGGAACTAGTGATGATGCAGTTATTACATTAAATAATTGTAGTTTTGAATCAGTATCTAATGCTCTTAGATTAAGTAATAAATCTAATGCTAAAAATATTACTGTTAATATAGTAAATTGTACTATTGATAAATGGGATTCTAATCCTATGTGGGCAGGATTCTTAATTTTTGAGGATTATACAAGTAAAAATCCTGAAGAGATAGCAACAAATAATTTATTTGGAGACGGAAAGATTAAAGTTAATTTCGTCAATTTGATGCATAATGGAGTTAAAGTATTACCGAAAGATTTATCTAAGGTTTGCGGAACTCAAGATGAAAATCAAGTAGTATATATTTGTCAAGATAATGCTGAAGGAAGTATGATTGCAGCTTATGATGAATCTATCTATCCAGTAATAACATTTAAATAAAAATAAAAGGAAGAGGTTTAAACCTCTTCCTTTAATATTTCTTCATCTGCTATAATTCTTACTAATTGTTGAATTTCATTCAGATATTTACAATCTCCACCACCAATTGTAGAAAAGTTAATATTATCTATATGTAAAAACCAATCTTTTCCTACTGAATTAGAATAACTATTAACTCTTAGGTTACAATTTTTACAATTTAATATAAACTCTGGCGGTTCAATAAAACTTTCATACTCATCTACTTTAAATCCTAATTTATCTAATAAAATTTCTTTAGTAATAAGTATAGGAGTGATATCAGTAATTAATACTGATTTACTAATACCATACCTTTTTATAGTGACGTATTCTTTATTATTAAAATATTCGTGTGAACTTGGGATTGCTGAGCTTATTTCAATAATTACCCACCATTCACCTAAATATTCAATAACGTCATTTATCATCAATTTGTTTGCTTTCATCCAATCTTTTTATTTCGTTTTTTAAATCATTTAAAGTTTTTACACTTTCTTCATAGAACTTATCTTTACCTAATACTGTAATATTTAACATTTCTAGAAGTTGGTGAAAACGTAGTTTTGGATTTTTTTCTACTAACTCTTTTAATAAATCTAATATTTCTAAGTTAGCTTCTTTTCTTTTTTCTATAATTTCTATAATTTTTTCATTCATTGGTAATTAGTCTTTTTAGTTTAAATTCATAAGTTTCTGAAGTCCCGTCTGTAAATTTGTAAATAAAATCGCTATATGCTTTTATCTCTATTAGATCAATATTATCAGAGAATGATTCTTCTCTAATAACTGTTCCTCCTTTTAGCCAATTGTATTTAACATCTTTTTCTTCTTTCTTTAAGAAATAACAAGAACACTTATTTTTATTAATTTCAATAGACTCTATTGTCTTCAGAATCATGTTTTTATTATTACGCTCTTCTTCAACTAAAACTTTTTCCCCAACTTTGAATGGGTTATAATTTTCAAGTACAATTTCTATTAATTTTCCAACAACTACTTTTTTAGTAACTAAATCGTAATAAGAATCTACTATAAGTGCAGTACAATCAAATACTTCATCTTCTGATTCTAATATTACATTGCTAAATAAATTATTATCTATAACTATATCATCCTCGTCATCTACACGAGCATTTAATTCCCATACAGGTATTAACTCTTTATTTTTTGTCAATACACATTTACATTGAATAAATCTTTCCATAATTATTAAATTTATTATATTACATATATAAGAATTTTAACCCCAAATAAAAGAAATACTGAAAATCTTATATATGTTAGTATTATATAATTTATATTAGATTATGAAAAATAAAGTTAATTCAGATTCTGTAGTATATTTAAAATATGCTACAGATAATTTAAAAAGTTTATTAAAAATAGGTTTTACCAGTAATAAGATTTCTAGATATAATTGTTCTTATGATGGAGGTAATTTATCAGACTATATTTTTGAAATTAAAGGAGATTATGTAGATGAATTGGCCATACAATTATATTTTCAAGATTATCTCTATGAAAAAGAAGATTGTATTAGAAAGAAATCTAAGGAGATATTTATTAACTCGAGTGATATAATTTCACAATTTAAGACGATAGACATTAATAATGTATATATTAAATTGTGGAAGAATAGAAAAAATGTTTTTAAAATCAATGATGTAAAAAATAAAGATACAAGAATGCATGAGATATTAAATAGATCAATTGAGTTAGTATCTCCAAAAAAGGAAGACTTAGATCTTGATTCTCGTTTGGATTTGGCTATTTATCAAATCCTCTAAAATCCTTATAACTGTAAAATAAAAAAATTTAAAATAATTAAAATTTATGGAAAACGAAATCAAAGATCAAAAATTTAACTTAGAGAAATTCAAAAGTAATACTCGAAGTGAAAAGTTTCAGAGAGAATTGGTAAAACTGAAAGGAGAATTTTTAAAACATCTTGTTTTTATCAATAATATTCCAGAATTAAAGGGATTAAATAGAGAAGTAAAGCGGGATGGAAATGTACGAAATGATATTGAAAGATTAAAAAGAAATCCAAAATATTTCGTAGAAGAAAGAAGAATTTTAGTAAACCGTCGTAATATGCATATTATCGACGGACAACATACTGTAAGTGCTGGATTGAAGTTTATGAGTGAATTTGGATCCAATAATTTTGAAGTACTTATAGAATTTATAGATATTCCTACAATTTCAGCTGAAGAAAGAATTATTAGAGAAATAAATATTTCTCGTAACTGGAGAGGAAAAGATTTTTATAATCAAGGACTTAATTCTAGAGATGAGGCTAAAAAAGGGAATTATAATAGATTTGATAAAGTTTTAAAACACTTAGAGAAGAAATTTGAAAGTGAAACTGTTAAAAGAGATACTCTAATTACTATATCTGGACATATAATAGGGATAAAAGATGTATCAAGATGTGTAAGAAGTACTCTTGGATATCAATTAAAGGTAAACTCAGGACAAGTAGTTGACTCAATTAAAATAATAAATGATGCTTTTAAGATAGAAAAAGAAGCAATGAAGAAGAAAGATTGTGGATTTTCTTTAAATAGACCTAAATTTTGGAAAGTATTTAAAGAGCTATACAGTACAGCATCATTTTTACCAGAAAAATTAATATCCTACATATCTACTAACTATAATTATATAGAGTGGTGGGATGATAATGATGTTTCTGTAAAGAAATTGAGAACTATTTTATATGATTTAGCAAATGAATCTGAAGCTATTTCACTATCTGATTATTTATCTCTAACTAAACAAAAAATTAAATATTAAATATTTAATGAATAAAAAGAATACCCCTAAGAGGTATTCTTTTTATTTCCCTTTAAAATCCTTATATATGTATATTATTAAATAAAATAAATTATGAAATTAGGAACAGTTATTTTTATTATAGCTACCGGAATTGTTGGGTATAAATTATATAATAAGTATAAAAGTATATCGGTAGTGGTAAATGAGACCCTTGATACAGTTAATGAGGGAGCTAAGGAATTTACTATATTTCTTAAAAAAGAGAATGAAATTCTAGAGAATAGAATTAGGGAAAAGAAAGGAAAATTGTAATTTCTTGTTAATAAACCCGTATATATTCTAAGTATTTTTGCTCGTGAGAGTAGAAATACTTTTTTTATTATTCCTTATTTATGTAATTTAATTTATATATATGGAAAAAGATAAAAAAATAAAAGGTAGAGTAAAATACTCTACCTATAGTTTTATGTGGATCGTAATGGGCTTGAACCATTGACCTCCTGATTATGAGTCAGATGCTCTAACCTACTGAGCTAACGATCCATTGTTATAAATGTCCTTTAACTTTTTAGTACCGAGAATGGGAGTCGAACCCACACGAGTGCAATACCCAAGGGATTTTAAGTCCCTCATGTCTACCTATTTCATCATCTCGGCACATTTATCTTTTCATATATAAGAATTACAGGGTTTTTCAGATTCCCTTTTTTCTTACACATATAAGAATTTGAGGGGTTTTAAATTCCCTCTTTTCATATATAAG
>CASEGV010000001.1:0-52472 GCA_949287595.1 uncultured Mycoplasmatota bacterium | reverse complement strand
ATTACAGGGTTTTTCAGATTCCCTTTTTTCTTACACATATAAGAATTTGAGGGGTTTTAAATTCCCTCTTTTCATATATAAGAATTACAGGGTTTTTCAAACTCCCTTTTTCATATATTACGTATTTTCTAAAATATAATTCCCTAATGTATTTTTTATGAATAAGTTATTTATTAATATTTCTAAGCCGGTTTTTATAAATATATCATCAACATATTTATTATCTCTAATAGATTCTCTTATATATCCTATAACGCTATTATTTTTTTTTTTGATTCTTTTTCAAACTTTACTTGAAAATTAATAATATTTAATAATTCAGATAAATTATTAATTTTTATTTTTTTAAAATTATTATAATTAGTAGTATTTAAATTATTATCTACATATTCAATTTTCTTATATAATAATAATTTATCTGACATTATAGGTTTATATATTGGACATTTAGTAGTTACTAAAAAGCAATAAATTCCATTACCAACTTTAATTAAATCATATAAACTGTGATCAATTATATCAATTAATTGTTTATTATCTAAACTTACTGATTTTAATAAATCAAGTATAAAATTCCAGTTCTCTATTTCAACATTTGGAAGATTACTAACTATAAGTTTACTATATCCACTACGTTTAAGTTCGTTAATATCTAATCTTCCAGAAATACCTGAGTAATCCCATATTCCTTTATCCATAAATATCTCATATATTTTGTTATATATTCATCTCTAGGTCTTTTAATATTATCATTTAAAACATCATCTGGGATATTAATTTCTAGAGATTCTAATAACTTATCCTCAGGAATATCTATTGTGTATAGATATTCACCATTAATATAAGTATCTACCTCATTCCAATATTTGAAATTACCTACTCTTACTAAAGAAGTTCCAAATTTTTTATTTAAAATACTTTCTTTTAAGAAAAATTTTTTTCCTCCTGTAAATATAGGTATTTCTATTTGTAATACGTCAATTTCATTTTTTGATTTTTCTTCAAAGTACTTATAAATATTATTTTTATTATATATTAGGTCTAAATTGCAATGCTTAAAGCTAGTGCAGTTTATATAATATATTCCAAAATATCTATAAGATTTTTGTATATCACTATACAGTCTATATATTCCTACTTTATAATTTTTCATATCTTCTAAGAATATTTTGGGCTGTTCCAGATGTCCAAGCACCTTTATGAATAAATGCTATATCTATATTACTATCTTTAGTCATTGCAGTATCCCTTTCAATATCAGATTTATATCCACCTTTAGTATTAAATAATTTGGAAGCTAAATATCTTGGTGAATCAAACATATGATATATAGTTACTCTTTTATGACTTTTTAAGTGATCTCTTAGATAATCTTGAGCAAATGAATCTACTCCTTCACATTCTGCTAATACAAATTCTGATTCTGGATTATTAATTGCAGTATCAATTGGATCTTTATAAATTTTTAGAAATTCTTCTTTACTAAGATTTCTATGACCAGAAATAAAATATACTACTTTCATATTAATTTAAATTTTTAATTACAGTTATTAGGGTTTAAATCCCTTATAATTGAATTTATTAAATTTATACAACAATGAAAAATTTAGTTAACATACCAGAAGAAATTACATTAATTTATTGTAATCCGATTAATACTGATAAAGTATATCCTGCAATAGTTGATAAAAAACTCTTAACGAATAAAAGAAGAAATTCTTTACAGGCTACTGCAATTAATTTTGTTGCGTATAATCGTGAAGATGGTGAATATGATACAAATAATATCAAAGAGATTACTATAGTTAATTCAGATTTAATGTTATCTATAGACACTGGAAAAGATAGTTATTATAACTATGATAATGAAGTGTATGTTAGACTTCTTCAGAAAGGGAACAATATATTAGATAGTTATAAATTTATAGTTCGATGTAAACTACATAACTTTTTTGAATTATTAAAAAATACTTTTACTATAAATAATGGAATTATAAGTGGATCATATTGCTTACGATATAATTCATTAGATTCGTATATTTTTGTAGAAAATTTAGTTGGTGATAAAGATATAAAAGAAAGTAAAAGAATTTCAAAACTCTTAAGTTCTAATAAGAAAACATCTAAATGGATTCCTGGAGGAAAATATTATATAAGTCCTACAGAGTATGTTATATATTTAGGAGAATATAAAGATGATGTATTTTTATCATATTGGTGTTCTAGAGATCGTTTTAAAAAATGTTTTAATAAATCCTTTAGTAGAGGACATTATTTTAATGTTAATAATAATGGAACTTTATCTTTATGCATTCTTTATACAGAAGTAAGAGATGAAGTAGAGGAATTAATTAATAATTATAAAGGAAAACCCATAGATATATTTATTAAAGATTTAATAAAATGTGATTTAGTTAATAGTAAAAGTTTTGGGTATGTTTGTGCTATTAAAAATAGTACGAAAAAGGGGGTATTAGATGAACAATTATTTTTAAATAATATACAAAAAGATTGTAATATTACCAATGAAGTTAACAATACCCTAATAGATACAATAAATAATTGCGTAGATAGTAAATTAGAATTGATACTATTTAAAATAATCTCTAAATTTAATCCTAATTTAATAGAAAAGATTAATAATAGAGACAATTTAATTAATAAAGTAAAATTAGGGCTTGAAAATAATCTAGTTAATAATATGATTAATTCTTGGCATAGAGATAGATATGTAAATATTGGTGGAAAAGGTATATTAATTAATGGTGATTTCGAAGATTCTAATTTACTAGATCATATAGTATCACATACAAGTAATATAATTGATGAGAATGAATTAATCGAATATATTCAGAATATTATAGATACTCATAAAAATGGATAATACAAAAGATGCAATTTCCTCATTCGGAGAAATTAGAAAAAATGTTAATGAATTAACTAATATTCGAAATAGTATAAAGACTAGTTTATTAGGTAATATAGATAATATTATTAGATTTCTTCAAGTAGGTGCAGGAATAGTTAGCTTAGACTTAGTAAATAAGAATGTATCAAATTTAGTAGGTACATCTAAAGTTTGGATAAAGAATAAATTGCTTGTTAAAGATATAGTTACTACGTCTTTAGAATTTAAATTAAAATTCTTAGATGATAAGTCTGATGAGTTTAACTATGATACCTTAGATTCTCAACAAGCAGATGGTAGTAATGATGATAATGTTATAGAGGATAAACAATCTATTACAACTAAGAAAAGCAAAGATACATTAGATCCTATTCCTGAATATGTTAAAAGAGTAAGACCATCTGAGTTAAAGATTGGAGATGTAGTTTACTTATTTGTTGGACCAATTCAACACTATTGTATTGTTAAGAAAATTACTAAAAATACATTATTTGTAATTCCTATAACATCTAACGTTACTGATTTTATTGGATATAAAATAGAAAAATCTAGATTTTTTCATGGAACAGCTATATTCTCGATAGTTCAATATCCTATTGATTTAGCTATTAAGAAATTTGTAATTCCATACGATAATAGAACAGAGCTATTAAATATTATAAAACAATGTGACAATTATTTAAGAGATAATAATATTATTAGTAAAGCAATTAAAAGGAAGAAAAAATGAAAACAGGAATTATTGTTGGAAGATTTCAAGTACCTATGTTAACGAATGGTCATAAGTATTTGATTAAGAATGCAGCTCTTGAGGTTGATCAATTAATTATATTTGTTGGAGATACTAAAGATGGCAAACTAACATCACATGATCCTCTACCTTTTGAAGCAAGAGTTAAATCAATTAATCAGTTTATTAGTCAAACGATAGATGATCCTCTTGATTTCTATGAGAGAAAACTATTAAGTTTGAGTAAAGATGAAAATATAAAAATATTTAGGATAGTAGACGTAGGTAATTATCCTAAATGGGTAGAAAATTTGGATTCTAAAATAGAAGCTTTAAGACTATTAGAGATAATACCTGAAGATAATGAAATATTTATTATAGGATCTAGAGATTCTGTGGCTCAAAAGTATAAAGATAATGGGGGAAAATTTGATACAATAGAAATTAATGAATTAAAAGATAGTAATAATATTTCTATATCAGGAACAGAATATAGGAAAAATTTAATTGAAAGTTTTTCTCCTTCTTGGGATATAAATGAAAGAAGATTTGCTATTTGGTTAGTTAATAAAATATCCGAGTAATTTAAAATCCCTTTAATTCCTTATATATGAAAATTATATAACAAAAATCTAATAATAAAATTATGAAAAGGACTTTTAATTATTCAGAAGTAAAAGAAAATAACTCTTATGTAAGAAGAGATTTAGTATCAGAACAAAATATTGAAGATACTAAGAAAAATAAAATTATCATTAATGATAAAAAACCTAAAAATAGAGATCAAAAGTCTGAGGATAACTATAATTACTCTGACTATTTCTTGGGTTAATTAAATGATAATTTTTTAGATCTATAGGAAATCAATCCCTATAGATCTTTTTTTTCTACTATGCACAACTTAAATTCTTATATATGAGAAAATAAAATTGTTATATGTGTAGTAAGAAAAATAATAAAAAGAAGATAAATTTTGCTGAAAAAGTAAGGAGGGATAATGAATTAAATATGTATGGAAAATTATTATCTCTTAGACCTAGTAAAGTTCATAATAGTAAAAAAGAATATAAAAGAAAATGGAAAGTAGAAGATTATGAATAGAGAAATTTTTTTAGATAAAAGAAGAGAGTATAGAGAATTACTTATTAATGACTTTAAAAAAAGAGTAGATAAATTGCTTCAATATTCTGGAAAAGACTATGTATTAGATATTGATTTTTCTAATAACTATGAAAGCTATACTTCAGCTAAAATAACTTATATATCAAGATCAGTATATAAAGATGAAATTAGGATAGGTTTATATAATAATAAATGCAGTAAAGAAAAAATTTCATTAAATCTGGAAAACTTACCTACAGATGTTTTAGAGCAAATTACATCTGAAAATATAATTGGATTTGGAACAGATGATTGGAACTATTATAAATATAATGAAGAATTATGAAAATTAAAGATAAATTCATATTAAAAGAGGGATCTGGGAAAATATATTTTATGTCAGATCTACACTATGGACATAATAATGTTATTAAATATGATGATAGAGGATTTGATACTGTAGAGAATATGAATTCGTATATAGTTTCCAAATTAAATAAACTAAACCCAGATGATATAGTATTTGACTTAGGGGATATGTTTTGGAATACTCCTTTAAATGAAATAAAGGAAATTTTAGAATCTATACCTTGTAAGAATATATATAAAATTATGGGAAACCATGACAAATATGGTTTATATTATGATCAAGCTCCATTAAAAAGTTATTTTAAAATTATAAGTGATATATTAGATATTCAAATAGAGTATAATAACGTAACGTATATGATTACACTTAGTCATTACCCAATAGTTTCTTGGAATCATAAATCTCAAGGAAGTATAATGATTCACGGTCATTGTCATGGAAATATTGATCAATATAATGATAGTGTATATGATTTGAGATTAGATATCGGATATGGATCTAAAATAGCAAAGAATTTAGGAACATTTCTAGTTCCTTTTGAAAGTATTCTTGACTATTTTTATAGAAAAACTGGGAATGTAGATTTTAAAAAGTGGACTATTAATAATTGTAATAACTTATGATTGATAAAGATGTAAGAAATTTTTCAGAGTTTTTGAATAAAACTTTTTACTATTTTAATTTAAGCTTTTATGCTTCTGGAAGATGTCGTTCAGTAAAACCAATAACAGAGGTTGAAATAGAAATTAATAATGAGATTTTAGATAATCTAAAGAATAATAACGGACAAGGAGATTTAAAAGTTTGGAGAAAGAATGTTAATCCAAACGAAAATAATATTTTTATCGCTTGGGTTAGGGTACGTGATTATAAAATAGTAAATGATTACATACATGAAACTAAAGATGAAGCAATAGAGCATTGGAATTCTCTAATATATGATAATATAGATTTTCAGGAAAGAATTTTTGAAGATAAAATAAGATTATTAAAATCTAAGCTAATAAAAAAGGGAATTTAAAAACCCTCAAATTCTTATAAGTGTATGAAAAAGAATTATAAAAATTTAAAGAAACTAATTTATTAATAATTAAATTATGAATATAATTCGGCTTACAATGTTGGTTACTACTATTAATTATGAATTTTTGGTTATACTACCGCATTGATTTCCGAATTTATCTAATATAAATAACGGCTTACATTATTAGTTACTTCTAATTTAATAAAGAATGGCTTATTTAATCACTGTAATGATTTCCGTTATTTATATTAGATTTTTTAATTATTAAAAATTTATCCAGAAGATATATATCTTTTGGATTTATTTTTTTTATCCTTTCAAATCCTTATATTAGAATATAATTAATTTTTTATAAATATGAAAAGATTTAAAATTGAACCTAGAGAAAATTATGAAGAGAAAATCGAAAAGTTAGGATTTAATTTCCATCCTGATTATTGGTTAGAAAATGCTTATTATAGTTTTTCTTCAGAAGAAATAGAAGAATTGGAAAAAGCTACTAATGAGTGTTATAAAATGTATTGTGATGCAGTACAGTTTGTTATAGATAATGATCTTTGGGACGTTCTTAAGATTCCTAGAGGAATAGTTCCAGAAATTATTAAATCATGGGAAGAGGATCATTTAAGTTTATACGGTAGATTTGATTTTGCGTTTATAGAAGAAGATGGAAAAAGAGTTCCTAAACTTCTTGAATTTAATGCACAAACCCCTTCCTGTGTTTTAGAAACATCTATTATTCAGTGGGATTGGAAAGAGTATAAATTTCCTGATAAAGATCAATTTAACAGTGTACATGAAAAATTGGTTAATTCTTGGATAGATATACATCAAAGATATAACTCTGATAGATATTATTTTGCATGTTCTAGAGAAAGCGTAGAAGATGAAGAGACAATACAGTATTTATTGTCAACTGCGATGGAAGCTGGGTTAAATACCGCAGAAATCGAAATGGAACAATTGTTGTATAATGAAGAAGAAAATTGTTTTTATGATCCCGCCGGGGAAAGAATAGATACTTGTTTTACATTGTATCCATTTGAATGGTTATTTGATGAATGTTTAGATGCATGTAAAGCAAAAATAAATTGGATAGAGCCATTATGGAAATCGGTTATGTCCAATAAAGCTATTCTGACTATTCTATCTACCTTATATCCAGATTCTCCTTATATTTTAAGATGTAAAGAGAATAATGTTGGAATGACAAATTATGTAAAGAAACCTGTATATTCCAGAGAGGGAGCTAATATAACTATAGTAAAAGATAATGAAGTTATTGAAGAAACTAAAGGAGAATACGGGGAAGAGGGATATATTTATCAGGAACTCGCTGAATTACCATGTTTTGATGGAAATTATTGTTTAATAGGTTCTTGGATAATTGGTGGAGAAGCTGCCGGAATAGGTATTAGAGAGACAACGTCAAAAATTACTGATAATTTAAGTTACTTCATACCACATATTATTGAGGATTGAAAAAAGAAAAGAAGAGGATTTATTCCTCTTCTTTTTTATTTATAAATATACTATCCTCTCTTCTCATTCCTCCTCTTAATTTAGTATCATTCCACTTAATTATATATTCTCTAGTACTTCTACCAGGTATATTAAATCCTAACATTTCACAAGCTCCCATCATTGTATGTATACAGGTTTTCGTACCACTACAAAATCCTGTAGCTAATAGATAAATATCTTTTCCTTTGAAAAACTCTCTATTAGTATTTTCTGCCATACAATTTAATCTTGTTAGAAATGCAACTACTTGAGGAGTTGGCATATCTAAATAAACTGGACTCCCTAATAAAATACTATCAGATGTTTCTATATCTTTTAAAATTTTTTGAAAATCATCCTGTATATTACACCAAAGATTGCATTTCTTACAATTTATACATCCTTGTAGATTTACTGGAAGTTTATGAAAAGCAACTTCTAAATTTTCATTGTTCTTCTTAAAATAATCTATCTCTGCATTTAATGCAGCGTAAGTATTGCTTTCATTAATACTTCTTGGACTTCCACAAATAACTGTTAATTTTTTCATAATTTAATAATCTAATAAAAGTTTTATACAATATATTAAGCTTCCTTCTTTATACTTAAATCCTGTTCTTTCCATTAATATTAATTTACTATATTTTAATTCTATATTACAATTCCAAAAATTAGTATCATTATTTAAATAAGAATTGATACGTACAGCAAATAATTCTTCAATCCATTTAATTACATTATCTAATGGAACTAATGGATAATCTCCTCTACCTACAGAAATATAAGGAACACCTTTTAAACTCATAATCCAAGAATAACGATATTTATTTCTTGAACTGAAATTAAATTTATTTACTAATATTTCTATATCTGTATAGTATAAATATGATTTATCTAAAATTTTAGTGAATCTTATATTATTTATATCTATATACGTATTATACTTTAACCCTAGTGTTGATTTTATAAAATCATCTATCTCCATAATTAAACTGTCTTTTTAATTCTAGAAATCTTAAGTATAATGTATCACCAGTAGCGAATTTTCTTACATTATTATTATAAAAATCAGAATTATAGTAATCCCATTGAAATTTAAACATATTATATTCAGTTCTTTTTCTAATCTCTAAATTTTTTTCTAAAAAAGCGGATTTAGAATTATATAATCTAAAATCTTCTTTAGTAATATATTTTTTATATTTATCCCAAATTTTTGTTCCTCTAAATGGCATTAGAAAATTTCCACAAATCATTTCTGGGAATAACTCTAATAATCTTTCTTTTAATTTTTTATAAAAAGTTTTAGAATTGGCCTCATTACTAACCTTTAAAGGATCTACTATAAAACTTAAATATACATATATTCCGTATTTATGTAATAAATGACATGCATCATCTAAATGTTTATTCTTAGAGTAATTTTCAGTTATATCCTCTAATCCTAAACATATCATGTATACTCCATTTTCTTTCATATATTTTACATTTTCTTCAGTACAAAAATTTGCAGAAGAGAATAGGTATATTTTTGTTCTCCTATTTAGATTATTAAAGATTAATTTTAATTTCTCTTTCCAATCTTTTTGTAAAGGAAAATTTTCATCTCTAATAAATATCCATTTAGGAGATAATTTATTTAAATATTTTGTTTCTTCGTCTACTAATTTTATAGGTTTTGACATTAATTTATCACACATTAGTGGCGAACAACAGAAATCACATTTAAATGGACAACCCTGCGATGTATTTATTGAAGTAACAATATCTTCAGGTAATTTATCAGGAATAATTTGTTGATTTAATTTTACATCATATATATCATATCTTGGAATATTTTTATAATTAGTTATTCCTTTTACTATTTTTCCTGGCTGAGCTATTGTATCATAAAAACTATCACACGGTCCAACAATAACTTTGCTTGAATAATTTATAAAATCTTTTGGGGTTATTGTTGGTTCATATCCACCTACTATAATTTTTCTTTTATCTATATTATTTGACCATCTTATAAATTCTTCCATTCCCGTTATATATACAGAACATAAATAATACTTAATTTCTTCAGGATCGTATGTTTCTGTATTATTATCAGTAATATAAATAACCTCTTCATTTCTAGGAACTACTGTAAGAATTGATGGTTCTAATCCTAAATTTTTATCTTGTCTAGGAAATGTTAATGCTAAAATTTTTTTACTCATATTATATTATTTATTAAAATTTATTCTTTCATTTATAAGGATTTAGGATATATTAATATTTTTAACATTAAAATATAATATAAAAAAAGAAAAACTAATTATAAAGAAGTATAAACAAAAAGATAGAACTAACACTAGTTCTATCTTTTTTAATTTTAATTTATGAAGCAGATTAATTATCTAATCCTAATTTCTTTAGTCTTGTTATTAATGGTATTTCTATGTTTTCGTAAGCAATCTCCATAAATTCTTGACCACTTAATTCAATATGCTCAATACTACGTCCTATAAAGTGAATAATAGGTAAGCATCCATCAGTTAATCCACTGTGATAGTTATCTAAATATCTAAATACTCCCCATAAAGTTCCATTATCTAAGTTGCTTTTGTAAGGATATATGATTAAGTAATCACCATCAGCAAATTTAACCTTCCAATATTTATTCATACAGTCAGTAGTCCAAAATTTAATACTATCTTCATAAGTATTGATTATTTTATCTAACTTCTTTTGATATGAATTAATTAAAGACTCTGACTCCTTTGATTTTTCTCTTTTTAATTCTTCGATTAAGTAAGTTAATCTCTCAATCTCTTCTTGTTCTCTTTCAGGGTATAGATCAATATTAATTGTTTTATTCATATCTCGCTATTCCTTTATTTATGGCTTCTTCGTAAATTTTCATATTTTCAGAATTTTTATCAATAGCAGCCATACAGTTATCTAAAAATATTAACTCTGTATCTTTACAATGTACTCTTACTAGATCTTTTACTGTTTCTGCTACACAATAATCTTTAGCAAACCCAGCGATATAAATCTTTTTAAATAACCTAATATATCTTAAAATTAATTGTTCTTTATCTTCCACTACTCCATCTGCATATGAAAAAGCAGAATACATTTCTTTTTCTGGGTTCAATCCTTTTTGAATTATTTTATAATCTTTTCCGATATCTTCATGAAATAATGACCAAATATTTAATGATTCTACTAAATCTTTTGGAAAAACTTGTCCCCATGATCCATTAATACAGTGTTCTGGCCAAATAGTATGAGTTTGACCCCTTTTTTCAACATTCTCTAAGTATTTTATAACATCTTCTCTAAAGTTCTCCCGTTTTCCTTTATCTATAGGAGAATATGTTCCTTTTCTTACGTCTTCACTAGTTATATTAGTAAATTCTGAAGGAGTTTCTTTCCAAAAAGCACTATGTCCTATGTGATAGGATCTATGAGTATCTTGAGTTACTACAATTTCATGTATATTCTTCCGATTAACAGAAATCCATCTACATAAATTTTTTATAGCTTGTTCTGCTCCTGGTACATACATAGTTCCCTCAGTATCTACAAAATCATTTTGAGGATCTATAATCAATAGTAAATTTTCATTTTCCATAATATTATAATTATTTATTCATTGATTCATAAATTTCTTCTCTTGTAATTTTTATGGTTCTATTAGTTCTTCTTTTAAATTCTGAAGATTCATATCTATTGTAAATTCTATTAATAGTATCCATAGAAAATGAATCTTTTAATTTATCTACTGCACTATATCCATCTAAAACTAGTGGAACCAAGATTTTATCGACTTCAAAATAATCTTTTCCCCCTATTTGTTCCAGGTCACTATTAGATATTCCGTTTCCATCAGTAGGTATAAGATCAATAGACCCATCTAATGCATCTGAAACATCTAACATATTGTATCCTGTTTCTTTTGGAAGATTATTGATTCCTTTTGAAGTATAATTATTTCTTATATATTTAGCTAATCCATATACTTCAGTTTTCCAAAGTCCTCCTATAGGGTTAAAATCCCCTTCATCTCCGTGAAGAGTCCAAAAACCAAGATAATGTTCAGTAAGATTGTCAGTATCTAATACTAGTCCTTTATCTCTTCCGGCTAAATCGTATAAATAGCTCATTCTTAATCTAGCCATTATATTTCCATTACTAATTTTTCCAGACTTAAATGGTTCGAGATTTTCTAATTCTGATAATTCTAAAGACCATAAGTCTTCTTCAGACTTATTATCTACATTATATTCATTTAGGTAAAGATCTATTAGATAATTTCTATAAAAAGTGGCCATATTAACCTCCTTGAAGTCATTACAAAAAGCTTTTCCTACTAATATTGACGTAGATCTTTCTGCTGTTTTATTTTTTATCGTTAAAGATCTTCCTTTTAAAGGTATGTTAGTATTCTTACTTACCTCGTGTGCTATAGCAGCTACAACAGTACTATCAATTCCTCCAGAAATTCCGAGTACCATTTCTTTTAAATTATGTTTTTTAACATAATTACTAGTTTTTTCTACAATAATTTTAAAAACTTCTTTAAAATCATTTTCATTAAGTAATTCTCTGTAAATTTCTTTATTTTTCATATTTTTAAAATTTATATTATACATTAATAAGGATTATAAGGTTTAAACTCTTATTAGTGAAATAAAATATAATAAATTATGAAAAATTATTTAACAACGATTTTTAAAAAAATAACAATTATTGATTGGACTGGACTATCTTTAGTAATTCTTTATTTATTAGGGAAAGAGTATTGGTGGCATAAAAATAGAGGGAGATTAACAGTAAATACTATACTAGATATTAGGGAAAAGAATCTTAAAAAACCAATTGAGAATAGAAAAAAGTGTTATAAACTTTTTCTAGATAATGCTAGTAAATCTAAGAAGAAACTAACAGATAGTGAAATAAGTAATATAAAATTTTTATTTGGTTTAGAAAATGAATGATATAAAATTATTAGATACTGTTGAATTTAATATATCCAAAAAAGAAGTAAATGATAGAGATATATTTGTTTATCAAAAAATAACAAAAACTAGAAATAATAAAGGTCATTTAGAAGGAATTGTAGTAGGATTAGAAAATTTTAATAACGGATTATCTATTATAGTATATCATTATGATCATGAATTTGATTCTTACTCTATAATTTCTTTAAAAAGAGATAATATATTTTCTGTTAAAAAAGAAATGTTTGGATTTAGAGATAATGTATGTTCTTATTGTCCAAATCATAAAAATAATATATGTTGTGTAGATAATATTGAATTTTGTATAAAAAATTCACATCAATTCAAAGATCAATATTATTTAGGAGATGAAGTTATACTTGGCGAAAATCCAAAATATAGGTTTGTAGTAAAGGGAATTTATCTCAGAAGATTTTTAGATAGTATTGAAAGATTTATTAGTGTTGAAAATTCTGGAAAGTGTGTAGAAATTACTAGTCCAGGAGATAAAAATGTTTTAGTAGTTAAAGATAATAAAATTCAAATTGATGGGGATGATATATCAGAAGAAAATTTTTATAGAACTATAAAATATTTAGTTAGAGAAAATTCTTTTTCTGATTCTAAATTCTTCTTATCAAGAAGATATTATAAATTAATATATTCAAATGATATATTACTTTTAAAGAAAAAATCAATAGAACCATTTAGAAAATCTATAATAGATATATGTAAGATTTGTGTAATTCAAGATTGTGATGAGTGTAATTATAAAAAATATAAATTATTTAATAAAAATACCAAATAATAGTTTATTTTTGCTTTATTTTTAATAAAGTGGGGGATTTTATTTAATTTTTACTGTAGATTTAGTAAGAAATAATAAAAATCCCCCCAATTTTTGTCCTTTATTTTTTTAATAGCCTTATACATGAAATTATAAAGGGAAATTCTGTGTCCTTCCTTTATTTATTGACACACCTCCTTTCTTTATTAACTTAACAGGTGCAAACAAAATAGTTCTTTTTTCATAATTGTTGTTAATAATCTCATATATTAATTATTATTGTAATTTGGTTATACAAATACTTTAATAAACTCTCTTTATTCTTTTCATAATTTTACTTTTTTATGCAGAAGAATCCCTTTATAATTTCTTTTCACTAGATATTTATATTTAACGATATAACTATTTTCAGGGATTAGGTTCGGCACTAATGTAGCTGAGGAAATGATTTAAGCAGAAAGCTTATTTTATATCCCGACACATTAGTTCCGACCTTTTCTTTTTGATATTTAATATTTAAGATATGATTATAAAAAGAAAGATAGTGAAGGCTAGTGACTTATATTTTTTATCTTCACTTCCTTCTTTAGATAAAGAAATATTACATCCTAGGATTCCTAATAATATGTTAGTTAATAATAAATTTGAAGATTGGAAAACTCCTAGAATTTGTCTTTATCCATCTGTAGATAAAGCATTAACTGCATTATCTCAAAATTTATCTGGAAAAACACTATATGTTTATCAACCAGTTGGAATATTTGGGGATTCTTTAATAAAACCTGATATATCTCAAGTACCGGATTCAATTATTACTGATGAATATTGGTATTTGAGGGATTTAAGAGTAAAGTTTATAGCAGAAATAAGAGTAGATGGATTAATAGATAATAATTTAATCTATCATTATGGTCCAAGAAGTACTATTGGAAAATTAAGTACTTGGAATTGGAAAGAAATATTAAAACCTTGGGAAAAGAAAGGAAAGTTATGATTATACTGAAAAAATTCTCTAAAAATGATGTAGAGAATAATAAGGAAAGTAATGAAAAAGCTGTAAGAGTCGGTAAAGCTTTAGGTACAATTGGACTAGGAACTGCATCTACTTTAGCTTTAGCAAATAAAGCTGGAGAAGCAGAAGATAACTTTAATAAAAAGAATTTAAAGAAGTCTAAAGAATCTTTTAAAAAAGGAATTCTTAAATTAAGAAAAGAGAAAGATATAGCTGATAAAACTGCTAAGATTAGTTTCGCTAATGAACAAGGAAAAAGAGGTAGTTCAGTAATAGATCTTGCATTTCATAAAAAAATAAATAAAGCCGCTGAAGAAAAGTTAGCTAATGAATTATCAAATAACGAACAAGTTTATAAGAAAGGTATTCAATCTTTAAAGAAACGTATTATTAGGGATGCAAATAAAAGATCTAATAGATTATCTAGAAGATTAGTAAAAAATGCAAAAGGAAAAGCGTTGATTGGAGGAATGGCGTTAACTGGTTTAGCAACAGGAATAGTATCTTCTAAAAAAGATAAATAATGGATTATTTTGAAGATGTATTTTGGTTTGTAGAAAATATAGTATCCAAAGATTTAGAATTATCTCCAGGAAATGTTTATAATAAATTTTCTAATTTAACAGAGATTAGAGAGATAAAAAATAACTATTTTCTTGGAAATACTGAAAATTATTATAAAATAATTAATTCTTTGAAATAATTATGTTTTATAGTAACTTAAATAAAAAGTATTTACGATGATTATATTAAAAAATAATAATTTTAGTGTAAGACCTTATGCTAAAAAGCTAATTTCAGAGTCTGATAAATTAATAGCTGCTGGGAAAAATAAGTGGGATGTAGCTAAAAGAATAGCAAGAGCAAAAGACGCTTATGAAAAGTCTAGTAGAAAAATCACTTCATTAAATCCTATAAAAATTTTTAAAAATTCTAAGGATGCCAGTGAAAGTGAAGCAGCATTAGATAAACAATTATTTAAGATATTAACAAAATAATATCTATGCGAATGTAGCATAACGGTTTAGTGCGTTAGCCTTCCAAGCTAAGGATGAGGGTTCGATTCCCTTCATTCGCTCTTATAAAAGTATAGAATAAGATGATAATATTACGAAATAAAAAAATATCGATTCTTTATATAGATGGATATAATCCAGATAAAGAGACTTATATGATTAATTCTTTAAAAAAGATATTAGAAAATTCTTGTAGTATTTTGTTCCAGGAAGTAGATGAAAGTAGACCTATTGAAACTTATAATACTTTAAAGTCGTTATCTAAGAATGCAGATATAATAATAGGATACTCAATGGGAGGTTTTTATGCAGATTTATTAGACTGTAGTAGGAAAATATTTATAAATCCTGCATTTAAGTTCTATAGTATAGTAAAAACATATCCTGAAAATTTTAAAGTAAATTTAGAAGAGTTAAATATACTTAATAATCTTCCAAAATATCGAAAAGGAGTTAGTTCTGTAATGATTTTAGGAGACAATGACCTTAAGATAAAATCAACTGGAGTGGAAGAGATTTTTAATAAAAAATATAAAGGAAAAATATTAACTTATCCTGGAAAACATTTAATAGACTTTCAGTCAATGGAAAAATTAATTCCAAAAGCTATTAATTTAGTTCTATAGAAACATCGTGGGATGGAGCAGTTGGTAGCTCGTTAGGCTCATAACCTAAAGGTCAGGGGTTCGAATCCCTTTCCCGCAACTAATAATATAAAAGACTTATGAAAATATTAAGGAAAAGAAAGAAAGATAGTGGAAAAAGAGTAGCTTGGACACAATCAAATACTGTAACAGGGAAAGATGGGATAGTGAGAGATGGAATTATTCTTCCGAATGGAGATGATAATAGTTTTGTATTCGTATCAGAATCTAAGTCTTCTAAAAATAAATCTGGATTATTTAAAGATAGAACTAGTAAGTTTTATTATAAACCAGGAAATGAATTCTCTTTTACAGGAACTTCGAAAAATGCAATAGATGAATTAGGAAGAAGAATTCCTATTATGTTTAGATCTACGGAAAGAAATAAACATATAAAATATACTTATAGAAATTTTATTAAGGATACAGAAGAAGCATTTAAAAATTCTGGAACTCCTCAAGGAAAAATAGATAAAGAACTAAGGGAAGCTATCAAAAAAGAGATAAGAAAGCAACATAAAATTTATAAAATAAAAAGAATTTCTAAGATAGCAGTTCCCTCAGCTTTAGCTGTAGTAGGCGGAACTTATTTATATAATAAAAATAAGAAAAAGAAAGAAAATTAATATTTAGTTTAGAAGAGTTAGATAAATAACTTAAACTAGCAATATACTAAGTTGATCTACAGGCTCAAATTCTGTACTCTTCAAAATTAATAAGCCTCTTTAGCTCAGTTGGTCAGAGCATTTGATTTGTAATCAAAAAGTCGTTGGTTCGAATCCGACAAGAGGCTCAAAATCATTGTAAAAAAATGAATGAAAATAAGCTTAAAAATGTAACAAAAGAAGAATTAGAAAAGTTAATTCTAGATGAAAAATTATCATATGAGGAAATAGGAAGGGGTTATGGAGTTTCTGGATCTGGAATTAAAAAGAAAGCAAAAAAGTTAGGAATAAAGCTACCAAATAGACGAAAAATTAATCCTATCGAGACTTTTAATAAAAATAGAAAAAGTATTAAGGGGAAAAGTAAGTTAGCTGAGAGGAAGTCTACTTTTGGAAATTGCTCTGCTGGGAAGGATGATAAAGTAGTGTGTATAAATTGTGGAAAAGAGTTCGTACATAAGAAAACTTCTCTAGGTAAATATTGTTCGGTAAAGTGTCAATTAGACTATCAATCGTCCATAAAGTATAAAAATTATCTTAAGAACCCTGAAAAATATGAAGGACAAGAAAATATGAAATGGGTTAAAAAACATATATTAGAAGAACAAAATCATAAGTGTGATATATGTGGGATGGAAGATACCTGGAATAGTAAACCAATTACTTTCATATTAGATCATATAGATGGACATGCTAATAATAATGAAAGAAGTAACTTAAGATTAATATGTCCTAACTGCGATTCTCAATTAGATACTTATAAATCTAAGAATAAGAACAGTGATAGAAAAAGAAGGAGAGTTAAAGGTAGTAGTTAACTATTTATACAAGTATAGGAATATGATAATTTTAAGAAATAAAAACTTCTCAGAATATAAAAAACAACCATACTACTCAATGGGACAAAGATTAAAGAATACAGCAACAGGGTTTGGATTCGGAGCTGGTGTAGGAGCTGGTATGGGTGCTTGGCTGGAGGATTAATCGGTGGAAAAACTGGAGCTAAAGTTGGAGCTACATTAGGAGGCTTAGCTTTAGGTTCTGGATTAGCTAGACTTGGTTGGAAAGATACTAGTAAAGAGTCAGCGGACAAACGTAATGCTCTAGCTTTAAAAAGAGCTAAAGAAGAGGAAATGTATAAGAAAAATCCTAGACTTAGATATAAAGATTTAGAAGATCCAAATCTAGAAAAAGGGTTTAGAGATATTGAAAATCAATATAATGTTAAATATGGGGATGATTTTTATAAATATCTCAAACTTAGAAAAAAACTTGTCCCTATTTTAGTAGATCTTGAGAAAAAAGGAACACCAGTGACTGATAGATATGGAATATTAATGAGTGTAAATCCAAATTCTTCTAAAAATTGGGTAAATGAAGAAAGAAGAATAAATCCAGAAGAACTAAGTTCAATGTTAGCTATAAATCCAGAAATGGCTGATGATACTTGGTTAACATATAATTTTAAGACTAGAAAATATGGATATGATCCACATGATAATAGTTATCCAGATCTTAAGTCTCTTTTACTTAATAAATTAAAACAAGACGAAGATTATATAAGAAATTATGTAAGTCCTGAAAAAAATAAAGGGGATTTAGAATTCATTAATAAATATAGAAACTTAATTAAGAAAGAGTTATAAAATTTACGTATTTTGTTAATTATTATAAGATTTAATAGTATATAATAATTAGCATTTTCTGAAGAAAAATAAATTTTAACTTTTTAAAACTTTAAAATAATTTATTATGTATATTAGAAGAAAAGTATTTTCAGTAATTACTGATGAAAATGGAGAAGAAAGATTATTCTCTACTACCGAATTTATAAATGAAGATGAATATTTATCTGAAAAACTTTACACATCTGGTGGAGAATTAACTTTAGGAGATAAACTTGATATAGCTATTAAAAAACACCTCACTACAAAAAAAGATAAGGAAGCTATGATTGAAGCTCTTGAAGAAGGTAAATATCATAATTTAGCTAAACAAACTGCAAAATACGGTTCAGCTGGTGGAGGTATTAGCGGTGCTATTGGTGGTGCTGTATTAGGAGCTAGACATGGTGGTGTTAAAGGCGCTATCTTAGGTGGAGCAGCTGGTGGTGCTGCAGGTGCTGGTATAGGAGCTGCAAGTGGATACGTTGGTACTAGAGTTGGTGGTGGTTTAAGAAATATTACTAGAGAAATCTCTGGTTCAGCAGATACATTAGATAGAATGCATGCAGATAGATTAAAAGTAGCCGCTGGAAAGATGACAAAGAAAGAATTTAGAAAGAAATGGAGAGGAGCTAGTGACGAAGATTAATCTTCGTCCACTAGACCTTTTAGTGGTGGTGGGGTGCGTTAGTTCAGTTGGTTAGAATACATGCCTGTCACGCATGGGGTCACGGGTTCGAGTCCCGTACGCACCGCAATATATTTGAAAGTGCCTATCTGAGAGTGTGTGCCATAATAAAGGTGAATAGATAGCTTAAATTGAAGTGTTCACAATGACTTAATTTGAATTAAGTATTGCTGATAGATATAATATCAGTGGCGCAGGGGGATTAAACCAAGTATAAAATATATGCTTTCGAATATATGCTCCTATCGACAAGTGGTTAAGTCATCACCTTTTCACGGTGGAGTCCCAAGTTCGAATCTTGGTGGGAGTACTACTAAATATATTCTTATGTAGCTTAATCGGTTAGAGCGTCTGGTCGTCAATCAGAAGGATGTAGGTTCAAGCTCTACTGCAAATGCTATAGTAGCTTATCAATTTATGAAGTTAATAGTTTAATTCCATACTGGGAATATATAATTTTGGACTATGGTGTAATGGTAGCACAACAGATTTTGGTTCTGTTTGTTCAAGTTCGAATCTTGATAGTCCAACTTAAATAAATAAAACTATGAAAATAAAAAGATTTAGTAAGTTAGATAATCTAGAAAATTCTATAAAGATAGTTAATAAAAAGACAAAGGAAGTATTGTCTGTGAAAAGATTTAGTAATTTTCTTACAAGATTTCTCAGTAAAATATTCAAATGGTATAGAAACATACAGTCTAATAAACCAGCATTTGATATTTATATAGATAGTAATAAAGTTGCTGAATTAATATTAAATGAAGTATCTAGTGATGAATTGAATATAATATGGATAGAAGTATATCCTGGGAATACTGGAAAAGGATATGCTCAAAGTATATTATCTGAAATAATAAAATTTGCAAAAATGCAAAAATATAAATACATAACACTAGAAGTTCCTGGGGATTCTCCAGATGCAAGACATATTTATGAAAAACTAGGATTTAAAGAAAATGGTATATTAACTACCCAGGAAGAAGATCAAGTATGGGGAGGACTTACTAAAATGAAACTAAATTTGTCTAAATAATATACAATTATTCATTTGTTCTACTTTTTAGATAAATTAGTTATATAAAATTTATAATTATAAGAAAGGAGATCAAATGAAAGATGTCAATAATTTTATGTTTCATGAAGATCCAACTAGAAATATAGAAAAAGACTTAGAACAAGTAGATCTTAGGCAACAATATACATCTTTAACAAAAGATGAAAAAATAATGGTTTTTCTAAAAATAAAGGGATTTAGTCATCGCCCTCCAACAATAGAAAGACTATATCAAGATGAATATTATTTAGGGGGACAAGAATTTTTTGATCATGGGGATATTATATTTCCTTTTTGGAAAGATGGATTAAATAATATATTTCCAAATGAAGTTACTACATCTAAACCATTATTATGTTTATCAGGAGCAATTGGAATTGGTAAATCAACAGTCTCAAAATTAGCTATGGCAAATACATTAGCTAGACTTAGTTGTATGATAAATCCTTGGAAAACCTTTAAATTAGCTCCAAAACCACTTAGTTTTATTATATTTCATAGAGATGAAGATGTAGCTAATGCTGAATTTAGAAAATGGTTACTAGATGATGTATTAAAGCAAAGTCCTTTTTTTAAAAATCTACCACATAGACATAAAATAAGAATTTTAACTTCTGGTCCTAGAGGTGCTGGTGGTCTTGGTACTGACCTTATCTTTGCTATAATGTCTGAGGTTAATTTCTGGCCAAATGAAGAAAAAGCTATGGAACGAGTTAATAGTACTTATATTCGTATTACATCTCGTTTTGATGTAAAGGATAGCTTAACAATTGCTGGAGGATTGATAGTAGATAGTAGTTCTAGGGGTGCTGGTGGACCTACTGAAATATTTTTGGAAAATGCAGAACCTCAATTTACTTGGGATTGTAGACCAGCTCATTATGAAGTAAGAAAAAATCTATATGAAAGATCTAATGGAATAACTTTTTCTGTCTATACTGGTGATGGAAAATATCCTCCTAAAATTTTAAATAGAAATGATAAAGAGGATAAATATAAGTTAGAAGAAGATCAAGATACTGATAGAGTTATACATGTTCCAATTCAATTATTTGGTGAGTATAAATCAGACTTAATAAAAGCTTTACAGGATAAATCTGGTATTAATACTGGTTCTAGTAATAGTTTCTTTGGAGGATCTATAGAACATTTATCAAATTGTTCTAAAATAAAAAATAGAATTCCAGAAGTATTTTCAGTAGATTTTTATGATAAAGAAGATAGAATAATAAATCATATTGATAAATCGATAAATTTATTACCTAGAGGAACTGCTATTTGGTTAGGATTAGATTTAGCTGTAGTAGATGATACAACTGGAATAGCTGGATGTAGTTTTGATCATTGGGAAAATATAAATGGAACACTAGTTCCAAAGATAAAATGTCATTTTATCTTTGGGTTATCAAGACTAGAGGGTCAAGAAACGAGTTTATTTCATATTGAACAATTTATAGAAGACTTAAACAAACAGTTTAATGTAATAGTAAGTGCAGATCAAGCTTTTTCTAGAGGAATTCTTCAAGGATGTGAACAAAAAAATATAAGATCACAAAGAATATCTACAGATAATACTCCTTGTGAGCCAGCATTATATTTGAAATATCTCATTAATAATGAATTAATAGATATTCCTGAGAATAAAAGACTTCAGAGAGAAGCCTTGGATTTAAGATACGTAGGACCAAAAAGAAAAGTAGATCATCCTAAAAAAGCTAGTATTTCTCCGATGTTTGATAATCCAGATGGAAGTAAACCTGGAAGTAAAGATTTATGGGATGCTCTAGCTTCAAGCTGCTATTCTATAAAACTTTCTATGATTGAAGGTGAAGAGTTAGGATATTCTAACGGTATTCAGAAACAATTACAAGGATTATCAAAAATTACCTCTGATGCTAGGGAAGAAGCCGCTAAAAATTTTCAAGGAATGTTAGAAGGGATATTTTAGGATCTTTTATATCACTGTACTTATTAATTAAAAATAATATAATAATATTAAAGTTATTCGCTAAGAAAGATTATAAAAATCTTAGTGATTATAAAAAATCTTTACTAAAAGAAGAAAGATCTAAATTAGCTAAGAAGACTTAATGAAGAAAAAGTTAAGTGATAATAAATAACAGAGGAAATAGTCGTAGGAGGAGAGTTGGGTGAGTGGTTTAAACCAGCGATCTGCTAAGTCGTCAGTCAGTAAAATGGCTCACAGGTTCAAATCCTGTACTCTCCGCAAAAAAAATAAATAGGAAAGATTAATCTTTCCTATTCTCCATGCTTTCTACAAATTTCCATTCTTCTTCACTAACGTAATCCAAGAATCTTTTTAGAACATCAATTTCATAATTTCCACCAATACTAAATTTTACTTTAACAAATAATTTATTTGGGGTAATATCTATATCAGTTACTATTCCAAAATTTCCAGATTCTCTAGATTTTACCTTATCTCCTACTTTAAAATTTTTCATATAATATAATGTTTATTACGAATATAAGGCTTTAAGGTATGATTATTTTAAAAAATAGTAAATTAAAAGAAATTCCATATAATCAAGAAAATATAAATAAATATAAGTCTAAGGATAATTTACTTAGACATGCTAGATATATTAAAGGATTAACTAATGGAATATTCATAGTAGATGAGGATAGTAGTTTAGTTGGATATATTGCTTGGGAAGGAGATACTATAATAGCACTAGAAGTTATATCTAACTATAGAAATAATGGAATTGCTACAAAATTACTATCAAAAGCAATTAATAACGGTGCTAATAAATTAACAGTTAATAAACATAATATAAGTGCAATAAACTTATATAAAAATCTTGGTTGGAAAATTTATGATGAAACTGATAAAATATATTTTATGAAATTAAAATAGCTTTATAATTATGATTATTTTAAGAAAATTTTCTGAAAGAGAGAAAGTACCTGCTGATATAGAGAAGAAAGCTAAGGAAGAAGGAGTAATTCAAAAAGATAGAAATGGATCTTGGAGAATTGTTAGCTTAAAAACTTCTCCGGCTGAATATTGGAATGCACATTATAAGACTAGAGAGAGTGCGGAAAAAGCTTTATCTGCTTATCACGCTAATAAATAACAATAATTATGATAATACTAAGGAATAAATCATTTTCAAAAAGTGATCCTAAACCAAAGTTGAAAGAAAGAAATGGAAATCCAGAAATTGCTTTAGGAACTTTGGCTATTTCTTCAACCCCAATAGGAATAATAAGTGGAAATGATTTAGCAAAAAAGAAGATATCTAATAAGATTAATAAAGAAGTATTAGATAGAATAGATGAAATTGGAAATAGAGCGAAAAGAGGGGATAAGAGAGCTATGGAAGCTATGTTGAGGATGAATGATCCAGAAGTAATATCTGGATTATCTAATTTAAGTAGTAATAATCCTAGACTTAGAAAAGCTATTAGAAAAGGAAGAATTATAGGAGCTGCAATACCTTTAATTACTGGAGGTGCTTTAATTACTAAAGGAATTAGTAAAAATAAAAAATATAATAAATCCAAGAAACAATATGATAAAGATATAAAAGCTTGGAGAGAAAGAAATAAAAATAACTAAAATTATGATTATACTTCGTACACCATTATTACTACTAAAACAGAAAGAATATGGGAGAAAAACATCACCAACAACTCTAGATCTAACTAATCTAGATACGTTCAGGGAATATCAAGATACCGCCAGAATGTCAGAGAATAAAGCTAGACTTAAAGATATGGCGAAAAAGAAAATAAGGTCTAAAGGAAATAAGTCTGCTAACAAAGCTTCTAATAGAAGTTATTTAATAAAGAAAGGATCTTTTAGAGGAAGAAGATTAGGATTAAGTCCGGAGGTAATAGAACAAAGTGCTAATCAAAAATTAACTCATTCTAATCCAGACTGGAATAATCCAATGTTAGGAGATGCTCAAGAAAAAATACTTAGAAGAGAAAGAGAGTTACAAAAACACATAAAAAAGGGTGTTATTGGGTCTGGAGATAAATTAACAAAAGAAGAAAGATGGAAGAGACTTAGTAACGAAACAAAAAGAAAATTCAAAGCAAGACAAGCTAATGAAAGAGCTGCATTAGAAGTTACTACTCCAAAAACAAAAACTGATAGAATAAAATCTCTAAATGGTCGTTATTTAAGTAAATTCAGGGATTCTAACTCAAAAAGATTATATGGAAAATCTAGACAAGAGGTTAGAATGGAAAGGTTTAAGAATAGAGGAATAGATCCATTAGAGGGGAAAAATGCTACTATTAGAACATCAAAAGGAAATATTATAGTTGATCAAGCCCATAGAGATTATTTTAGAAGTAAAGAATATAGAAAATCTCTTTTATCTGATAAGAGTAGAGAAATACTAAATAAAAAATCTCTGGAAAGAAGTAGAAAAAATAATCTATTACCAGCACTTGTAACACAAACAACTACTTCTAATACTAGTACTAAAATCCCTGAGACGAGTACAAATAAAGTTATAGATGATATTCCAAAATCATCTACTAACTCTCCAAAATCTAAATTCTCAAATGGAAAAGTAGGTAATAATGTTAGTAGTAAGTCAAAGAATGTACTAAAACATTTGAAAAATCCATTAGTTGCAGGAACATTAATTGGTAGTGGACTACTAGCTGGAGGAATTGCACTATCAAGAAAGAAAAAACAAAAAGATAAAGTAAATTAATATATAATATATAATATTATGGCTGGAAAGGTGGCAGACCTGGTGGTATTGCATATGACTGAAAATCATACTAAATAAGTTCGATTCTTATCCTTTCCACGATAAGTTAACGATGTGAATCGATTCCTTATTAATCATTTTTGTATAATAGAGATAGGATCTCGACGGGGATCCTATTCTTTAAATAGATTAATAAGATGTATATTAATGATTCACTGGGTGTAACTAAAGTATACAAAAATGAATGAAAATAAACCTATTACAAAAAAAGATTTCAAAAGTTAATGCTATTTCAGAAAAAGAATTTATTAATTTAGTAAAAACTAGTAGTAATGTGTCAGAGATCTCTAAGAAATTAGGATATTCTACTTCTTCAGGAGGGAGAAAAGAGATAAATAAGAGAATAAATGATTTAAAACTAGATACTTCTCATTTTACAAAACCCTCTAATAATTATTATCCTAGAACTAATAAATCTGAAATGTCTAAAAAACAATTAGGAAATATTGGAGAATCAGTTACATTAGCAAAGTTTGTAAGATTAAATGTTCCAGTTTATATCCCTTATGGGGATAATGAAAAGGCTGATTTAATTGCTGAATTTAATGGAAGATTAAACAAAATTCAAGTAAAAACTTCAGAATTTTCTAAAAATAATAAAATTTCATTTAACTTATTAAGTCATACGAAATCTGGAATACATATGTATAATGAATTAGAAGTTGATTATTTTTCTCTATATAATCTTCAAGAAAATATATTATTATTAATCCCTATAGAAAAAGTTAAAGGAAGAAAAACAATATCATTTAATATTTCTGAAAATTTTTTAAACAAAAGCAATAATCAATATAAAGTACTTGATTATAAGGACTATTGTTTTGAAAATATTCTTAGAGCAAAAAAATAATTAATAAAAATTTATTAGTTATAATTCCCCTTAGTTTAGTGGATAAAACATTTCTCTTCTAAAGAAAAATCACCTGTTCGAGCCAGGTAGGGGAAACTAAATCATTAAATTAATTAACTAATAAATTTTTAAATCTTATGACAACGAAAATTATTAAAAAAGCAGTTAGTCCTTTTAAGAAGGCAATAAAATGGTACTTTAATAAATTAGCTGAAAGTGGAACTTATATTTATGTTACTGGAATGTTTCCTCCAGAATATCATAGTAATCAAAGTTCTAATAAAAAATCAGTTAAGTAAAGTATAATTAATGATGTTGGGATATAGGGTTTATTTTCCTATATACCCTTTTGTTGTAAAAGATATTGATTATTAGATAATTAAAGTATAGATACTATGAGAATACTTAGACAAAAGATATTCTTTGAAAAGACAAAAGAGATGAAAGAAACTGCAGAAAATTTTAGAAATTTTAAAAATAATGTAGTTTCCGGAATTAGCGATACTGTAAAAAATCCAGAAAAAATTGGTAAAAAGATAAAAAAGACTGGAGAAAATTTTGGAAGAATAGCAAAAAGTCCTAAATTGATGGGAAGAATAGCAAAGAAAACAGAAAATAAATTAGTTAATTATATAAAGAAAAATCCAAGAGATGCTGCATATTTAGCAGTAGGTAATTTAATTCCTGTTGGAGTAGGAAAAGTAGTTTCAGAGAAAAAAGGTAAAGAAGCAGGTGTTGCAGCTGCAGGAGTTGCTACTGCGTTACCTATAGGAGAAACTGCTATGGCTGTAGATCATTTTGCTAGATCTAATGCAGGAAAAACAGCTTTTAAAGCTGCAGGACAAGTTATAAAAGGATCTGCAAAAGATATTGGAAAATTTATCTTAAAGAAAAAATTAAGATAAGAAAGTTTATCCCTTAACTCAGTGGTAGAGTACGATACTTTTAATATCGGAGTCATGAGTTCAAATCTCATAGGGATAACATTTATCTCACATAATAAAATATAATAATATGTATATAAGAAGAAAAGTATTTTCTCTATTAGAAGTAGAGGGAGAAGAGAAATTGTTCTCTACTACAGATATTAACTTAGAAGATTCTGAAGAGAGAATCTTCAGCATTAAAGATGAAGAAGCTTACGGTGATATTGATAAAAATGCCCCAGAAGATCCTTATTATGAAAAATTAATAGGAAAACTTTCTAAAGGGGTAGCTGTAGGAGGAGCTGGACTAGCAACAGCAGGAGGATTAACCTCTGCATTAGGAGAAGCTGGAGGGAAAGCTAAGAAAGGAAGAGAAGCTTTAGATAAAATTAGTAAACTAAAAGATGATATAAGAAGTTCTGAATTTTTCTCTAAAGATCACTTTGGTCATGAAGGGGAAGATGGATTTTTTGGAGAACAGTTAAAAAAAGATAGAGAAAGACATAAAAAAATAATTGATAAATCTAAAGCTGAGATTGAAGAAATTTTAAGTAAGAATAAAAAAGCAATAAAAGCCGCTAAATTATCCAAAAAAGGAAAAGCTGCATTGATTAGTGGAACTGGTTTAGCAATTCTTGGTGGAGGTTCTTACTTATTGAATAAGTTAGGGAATAACTATAGAAGAGCTTCTAAGAAAGATAAGAAAGATATATTAGTTCAGGCAAGAAAACAAAAATAATTATAAATATAAGTATTACTATGTACATAAGAAGAAAAGTATTTTCTCTATTAGATATAGAGGGAGAAGAGAGATTATTCTCTACTACAGATATTAATCTAGAAGATGATGAAGAGAGAATCTTTAGCTTAAATGAGGAAAAATTATTTGCTAGAAGAGATTATGAAGGACTAGATGATGTCCAGAAAGAAGTTCTTAAAAGAAAAAGATCTGAATATGCTAAAGATTTAAGAAAATCTAGAAACAAATTTAATTTAAAAGATACGAAAGATTTATTAGAAAAAAATGGATGGAGTGGAGTAGAAACTAACGGAACCATTAAAGGAGGTGGAGTAAAATCTACTATTAAGGTATCAAATACAGCTAATAAATTAGATAATTACGATACTCTAGCTAAAAGACATGTTGGTAATATTAGAAAAGAACAGCTAAAATCAGCAGAAGAAGCTGGAAAGATAATGAGAGATCAAGTTGTAAATGATTTCGAAGGAGAAGTAACCAAGGCAAGAGAAAATAAAAAGTATCAATCTGCTAAAGGTAATAAGGAAGCTGTGAAACCAAAACCAGAAGGAGTAAAACCAGGAAAAGAATTAGCTAAAATATCTAAAGAGAGTAATAGTGCAGAAAAAACTAAAATCAATAAGGAAAAACTTTCTAAAAGATTAGCAGAATGGGCGAAGAAAAATAAGAAAGGATTAGCTATTGGAGCATTGACTACAACCGGATTAGGAGTAGGAGCTGCTGCATACAAATATATGAAAAATAAAAAAAGTAAATAATCTATATCAGAAAAATCCTCTTTAATAAGAATTAAAAATAAATTCTATAGAGCTAAATTAATGGCTCTATAGAAACATCGCGGAGTGGAGCAGTTGGTAGCTCGTTGGGCTCATAACCCAAAGGTCGTCTGTTCGAGTCAGACCTCCGTAACTAAATGCGAATGTGGCGAAATTGGTAGACGCGCTAGACTTAGGATCTAGTCTCATATGAGGTTAAGGGTTCGATTCCCTTCATTCGTACATAAATTAACAACAAATTAATATTAAAATAGATATGAAAAAGTCAGAGAATATATTTCAAAAAATGTTTTCTGGAATTGGATTTACTGGATCTTCGAGAATACCATTAAGAAGTAATATATTCCGTGGTCCAGGATCGAGAGGATATTCGCATATAGGTGGAACTGGTGGATCTAGATTTTTTGATAATGAAAGAGAAAGTCCTCTCTTAGGAAATGCCCAACCTAGTTCTAGAATATCTGGATATTTAGATAGAATGTCTGAATTAAAATCATATTATTTACTAGATGTTACGAAATTAGCTACTAATTTTTTCTCTGATTATATTATAAACTTTTTAATTCAAGAAGGACAACAAGTAGTTACTATATTAAATGAAGAAGATAATACGAATAATGAATCTGTAACAGAACGAATAAATAATATACTTACCAAAGATTTAAAACTAACTGAGTATATAAAGGATCATATAAATGATTATGTATTTTATGGGGGATATTATTCATTATTATCTAATCAAAAAGATGATAAAGGACACTTAGTATTTAGATCAGAAGAATTAAATAATCCAAATTCAGTAATAATAAAAAGAAAAAAGAATAAAGATGGTATCATAGAAGAAATATTCCTAGCTATAGGAGATGATGGGAATATGTATGAAATACCAAGTAATGAGATAATGTATATTAGTAATCCAAAACTAAGATTAACAAATGACTTAGATGAAGGATGGAAAGATAAAAAACCCAGTAAACCAAAATTAAGTACTGAAAAAGATAATGAAGAAAATAGAAATAAGGTAAGAAAAAAAGAATCTTACTTAGCTTCTGAACCATTATTCTATTCAAGTATATTAAAGATAAAAGAATTAGTAATAAAGGAATTGTTAGTTACCTTAATTTCTTTGAGAGATTTATCTACTCCTCAGTTATTGGGATTACAGGCAGATAAAAATATTCCTATAGAAACTATGAATGAACTTTGTGGAAAAGTTCAAAAATTGGCAAACAATTATAATGAATTAGGAAGTTTTTTGACTGCTCAATTTGACATTACATCTTTCATAGAATCTAGTTTAACACAAAATGTAAAAGCTTTTCCAGATTATAATGGAACAATTACTTCACGTACTTCATTATTACCACTAGATAAACTTTCTGATAAGATTTTAGATTTAATGCAGAATCTTGATTATGTTAGGAATTCTGTACTATCTCCGTTAGGACTTCCATCTTCAATTTTAGATGGCACTTCTGGTAGTAAATGGCAAGTATTGCAACAATCTGAAAGAGCAAATTCTAGAGTGTCTAATTTTATATCTGGAATTAAAGATTCAGTAATAAGCTTAGTATGTAGTATTTACAAAACGTTATATAATGAAGAATTGGACCCAAGTTTAATTCAATTACATTTATTTAGTAAAACGACAGTAGAATATAATAATCAAATAAACGAAGCTGAATCTGTATCTAATTTAGTACAAGGAATTTCAGGAATATTAACTAACTCACTTCAAACATTAGAACAAACCTCTCCTTTACTTAATCCAGATACATTTATCTCTTATATACAAAATTTATTAAAAGATATAGATCCTGGAACAGAATCATTAATTGATGAAAATTCTATAAAACAATACATAGAACTTTTAAATATGAAGATTCAAGCACAGAGGGAACAACTAGGTTTAAATGGTGATGGAATGTAATTAGAATTATTATGAAAGAAAGAAAAGAAATACAGAGGTCTCCAGAGGATTATCAAATTGAAGCGAGCAAGAGGGATCTAGCTGCAAAAGGTATAGTTTCTGGTTCGGCTGCAAGTTTATTAGGTGCTGGGGTTTACGGAATGTCAAAAAATCTTGAAAAGAAGATAAAATCTGGTAATTTTGACTTAATAAAAGGAAGCGAAAAGGATATAATAGATGATATCATTACCTCAAGAAGAGTTGGAAAAACTTTAATGGCTGTAGGTATCCCAGTTGCTGGTATATCTGCTTATAAACATTTTAAATATAGGAAAAAAGATAAAGAAGATGATAATAAAGCGTAAATATTACTCTTCAAATTTTCAACAACCTTCTATAGAGCAACAACCAGAGATAAATGCAGATAAACAAAACATGACATCTAAAGATCTCCAAATTGAACAGATGAGGCTTCAGAGACAGATGATTGAAACTCAAAAAATGAGACAACGTTTACAAGCTGAAGAAAGAATGCAGAGAATGAGACAAATTTCTCAAGTTCAGAAAATGGAACAGAAAAAAGATGAGGAGGAAAAAGATAATCAAATAAAAGTAAGAAAAATTGAGAATCAAAAAGAGAATAATAATTCTGAAAATATAGGATTATATAAAACTAAATCTAAACCTGTTCAGCCAGTATCTATGAAGATGTCTTAATAATTATTAGGAGGAAATTAATATGATTAAAGAAAAGAAATTTACAGAAGGAGTTGAGAATTCTGAAGATAAGAATGAAGGATTTGATCCATTAAAACAATTATTTAAATAATGAAAATAAAAAGATTCTCTGGATATTCAGAATCCTCTCCTAATGGAACTACTTACTATAATAGTCAAGTAATTTCTAAATATGTAATTAATCCTATTGATAAATCTATTAATAAATTAGGAGAAACACCTATAGGAAATACTGATTTATATAAAAGAAAAAGAGATAGGATAAAAAGAATAATAAATCCTTTAAAAGAGTTCTTTAATAAGAAAGATAATAAATAAGTATGATAAATTCAGTTAATCCATTTACTGATCCAGAATTTAAAAAACAAATTCTAGAGAAAGAAGGAAAAACTGGATATGATGAAGGGGATTATGAAATAATACAGCCGGATAATGATGTTTCAAGTGATCTCAAAACAATCATATCCAGTGCTCCTAAAATTCCCAAACAAGCAAAAAATATTATACTAGATGCATCAGCTATAGCTAGTTCTCAAAAAGAACAGAAGGCATTAGAATTAACTCAAAAACTAAATGAAGTATTTACTAGGTATAATAAAGAGTATAGTATAGATCTTCATGTAGATTTTAGTAGCTTATCTAATACGCTAGTTAATGTATCTGATCCTAAGTCTAGACATATATTGGAATTATATGTATCTGAAGTATTTCAAAGTATTAGACCTATATTAATTCTTAATATGATCTCTAAACTATGTCTTGCTATAGATTACATATTAGATCCCACTAGATTATTTGATACTTCTCAAATGACATTACAAGATAGTTTTATTGCAGTAGAAAAAATAATGCAATTTATACAACAATTAGAAGATATGAAGGATCAAATAATAGTTAAGGGATCAGATCTAGAGTTAAAAAAAATTGCTGCAGAATCTGGAAATGATGAGTTAAAATCTCCAGAATCTCAAAAAGTTATATCAGATTTTATGAGATTATTCCAAAAAGATAGTGGAATAGAATAAAAACTGGGATGGGATTTCGCCAAAGTTGGAGAGTTGGGCTTGACTGTAAATCAAGTACTTTTTAGTTTAGTGAGTTCGAATCTCTCAAATCCCACAAACTATAAACTATTATATTTCTATAAAGAAGAGACATGAAAACATACTTTACTTAATAAATATTATTTATGATCATTAAAAGAATTTTTAATAAATTAAAATTGTCTTTTAAATCTCTTCTTAATAGAGTAAGAAGACATAGTGAAGAAGGAACAAAAAAACAGGTTGAAAATATAACAAATACTGTTAAGAAGTATCCAAGATTATATTCTAAAAAACGAGAAAATATATTTAAAAAAGCTCTAAAAAATAGAGAAGATAATCGTTTAAATTAATAAAAAATTATATATAATTTTAATATGAAATTTACTGCAAAATTATTTTCAACAATGCTTCCAGCTTCAGATGGAAGTATGATACCTCACGATGTTGCAGAATCTTTCTTTAATAGCCAAGAGTTTAAACAAGCATTGAAAGATAGAAAACTCTTTGGTACATTAACACATTTATCAAGAAATTTAGCATCGGCTAAAAATGGTGGCCCAGCAGTATCCAAGACTATTGGAAAGGATGATCTTCTTTTACTGATTGGTGAAAGTTCCCCTACACATGTGTTAACAAAAGTTTGGTTCGAAAATGATGGGTGGTGTTACGGAGAATTTGAAGTATTATCTGAAGATGGCTTAGATGATGAAGCTATACAAAGAATAAGAAGAGTAAAAGGACTCTTAAAGAATGGATGTAAGATCGGAATATCTTGTGTAATTTTGGGATATTGGGAAAATTCTAGTGGAAGTGATTACTTAAAGAAAATGGTTGCACTAAAAGGAGCTGATTTAACTCTTAATCCTTCATGGAAGAGTGCTGGAATAGTATCTATTGATAACTCAGATGGTGAAGAAAGAACATTTTCTGAACTAGATATTGAATATGATCCAGAAGCATATAAAGATACTAGAATAAAAGTTAAACAATTCTCAATTAACTGTGAAGGACTAGCTCAATCTTCTAAGATAGATGGAAAATACACTAGATTAATAGCAAAAGATTTCTCCTTTAACTGTGATATAAAGCCAGTTAACGAATCTTATAATGCTGAAAAAACATTCTCGGTATCATCTCTTAGAGAGAGAGTTAGAGAAAATGGTTATTCAGTTCGTCAGAGATTTAGACTCTTAGTACTTTCATACAAACAGTTAATTCGTCAGATGGGTGGTGTTGAAAAAATAAAACCAGAGACTTTAAAGATTATGAAGTCTTTATTTACTACTGACTTATTAGATATTATGAAAAGTATTACTCCGGATATAATGGCTGGAAAAAATCCTGGAACATTATTAGGAGCTAGTTCTCTTGGAAAAAATGTTAGAGTAGCAGTACAACAGTTATTCTTGCCTTATAAAATGGCTTTATCAGAAGTATCTAAGACAAACGCTATTTCTAAAAACCGTTATCAAAAGATACAAGAAGCATATATGAATTTCACTAATGCAATGATTGAAGAAGTTTTTGGATCTAAGTCTGAAGACTTATCTAGCAAGATAGATGGAGAAGAAACTAAAGAACCTGAAAAATAAAATACATTTATGAATAGAAAACGTAAACTATTCTCTTCATCTACTAATGTAAGACGTAAATTATTTTCAGAAAATGAAGGTGGAGCAAGTAATAACATATTCGAAGGTTCTAGTGTAACGAAAAAAATTCAATGTTTAGATTGTGGTTATGTTATGGAAACCGCTGCATCTACTACTAACATAGTTTGTCCTAAATGTGGATCTAAAAATAGATTTAACGTACTTACACTAACTCCATCAAGAAATGATGTTCCTGAAGCAGTACAGGTAGATGAAAAGAAAATAAAAGAAGTAAAAGAGCCAATATCAAGTGAAGAAAAAACATTTACTAGACGCTCTTTATTTGGTGAATTAGAAAATTCAGAATTTCAAAAAGAATTTTCAGAAGCCTCTAATAATTTTGAAAAAAATTTAAAACTTTACTCTGGAAAAACAATAAAAGAAGAAGAATCTGAAAGATTATTTAGTATGTCTTCTGAAGATATGGTAAAAAATGGTTTTGCTAGAGTAAATGAAGATAATAGTATTAAAATAAACGAATCTGCTTTTTTACAAAATAAATTATTCTCTAAATTAATAGTATCAGTTACTAAAGTACTAGACTTAAATCCGGTATGTGAGCCAAAATCTGATATTATAGATATGATGGAAGAAAAAGAGATGTTACCTAGCAAAGGTATTATGATTTTGAAAAAAGCTCATTCTATACCTATGATAAAAGAATCTGAATTCTCTAATACAGAAGAGTCCGAAGCTTGGATAAAAGACTCGGGAATTATTGGAGATTTGAAACTAGAATTTGGAAATACTTCTATGGGAATTAAGGAGTTTACTAAATTACTAGAAGATAGATACGATGATGCCCCGGAAAATATTATAGATCTTTTGATAGAAAAAGGCGTAATAAAAATCCAAGGAAATCAAGTAGACATAATGAAATAAATATTATTAAATTATTTGTAAATTCAATATGAAAAATACAAGATTTATGGAAGTTTTGTTCTCTGCTGTAGAGAATAAAGATGAAGAATTGGCAGCACAAGTAGCTAAAGATATAGAAGATGCTAAGGCTAATGGTACTGTTGATACAGAAGAAGTTAAATATGAAAATATGGGAGATGGTAAAGTTGCTGTTACAGATAAAGGTAATGGTGAAGTAACCATCGTTGAAAAAGCATCCGATGAATCTGATACTTATGATATGTATCCTGCAGAACAATCTGAACAAATTGAGGGTTATCTTCATCCGGAACAAGATGGAGTTACTCCAGGTAAACAGGTAGGTGCAGCAGATGAAAAAGTTGAAGATCATATGGATGGAAGTTCAGTAATTGCTCCTAACATGCCTTGTGGAGGTTTAAATCCTGAAGCTGGTCATGAAAAATCAGTAGAAGTTACAGCTATTGAAGGACCAGATGCAGAAGAAAAAGAGTTTTCAGTAAGTACTGATAATAGCGTAGTTCTTAGAATTTTCTCAGATCAAGAATTTTGTGAAAGATTATTCTCAGAAGTTATTGAATCAGAAGAAACTGCAAAAGTTGGTGATTTAAAAGTAGAAAAAGTTGGACCAGAAGAAGTAGTAGTTACATCTACAGTATCAGGAGACCAAGCAAAGGTGAAAATGGATGGAGAAGATATGGAAGTTACTGAATTAGAATCTAAAACATTCTCAGAAGAAGAGGAATACGAACCTCTTTATGTAGTAGGAGTAGATCCGGTTAATCACATAATTGTAGATGCTCCAGAGTATGATGAAGAGTCAGCTGAAGAATTAGCTGAAAGTTTAATGGAAAAAGGCGTTGCTGGGGTAAAAATATTTGATAGCCCTGAGGAAGGACGTGCTTATGCTATTGAACTATTGGAAGGACTTGGAGCTCAGAGTGAAGATGATGTAGAAGAACCTGTACAAGCAGAATTCTCAGATCATACTGTATATTTAACAAAATTCTACTCTGAAGAAGATAAGTCATTATTTATGCTTCGTATGTTCTCTGAATCTATAGAAGGTATCTCTGATACACAAGATGCAGTAGAAGATGCTATTGAAAATGGTGACGAAATTGAAACAGATAATGAAATCATTACACCTATTGACTCTAAAACGGCTATTGTAGAAGATAAGGATAGTAATGAATTTACTAAAGCTAGTTTAGAAGGTCAAGAAATTGAACTTGAAAAAATTAATGAAAATCAAGCTGATGAGTTAAAAGATCATATTATAGTAGATGAAGAAGGTATTGATGAAGATGAGGAAGGAGAAGATGAGGACGAAGAAAAGAAATTCTCAGAAACTATAATTGAAAGATACTTCTCAGATACAGATGATAATGTATATACTAATGATGCTCAGGATAAATTCTTCTCTGAAAATGAAGAAGTAACTGAATATATGGTTAGATTATTCTCGGAAGAGAGTAATTCTGAGGAAATTGAAAAAGCAATTTCAGAAGGTGAACAAATTGAAAATGATAAAGAGATCATCACTCCAGTAGATTCTAAAACAGCTGTAGTTGAAGATAAGGAAAATGGTGAATTTACTAAAGCTACTATGGACGATGATAATGTTGAAGTTCACCCTATATCTGAAGAAGAAGCTGACAAACTCACAGAAGATTTAGCAGTAGAAGATAATGATACTGATGAAGATGAAGAAGAGAAGAAGTTCTCTGAAATCATCGATAAATACTTCTCAGATACTGAAGATGAAGTCTACACTAATGATGCTCAGGATAAATTCTTCTCTGAAAATGAAGAAATGACTGAATACATGGTTAGACTATTCTCAGAAGAATGTGACTGTGAAGAAATTGAAAAAGCTATAGAATCTGGAAAAGAAGTAGAAACTGATAAAGAAATTATTACTCCTATTTCAGACACAGAAGCTGTAGTTGAAGATAAGGAAAATGGTGAATTTACTAAAGCTACTGTAGATAATGATAGTGTTGAAGTTCATCCACTTACTGAAGAAGAAGCTGAGAAATTAGAAGAGAAAGACGAAGAAAAGAAATTCTCTGAAGGAGATACTCTAAGTAAATTCTTTGCTGAAGTTGTAGGTGCTGTACCAGTTGCAGCAGGTGAAGTAGATCCTAATACTCCAGTAATTCCTATAGCAGATCCTAACGCTGCTCCAGTAGAACCTGCACAGGAAGCTCAAGATCCTATGGCAGTTGAAGGACAATCTGTTCCTAGTGTAGAAGCTATTGAAGATAAAGCTCTTGCAGCTGTTCAAAGTATTCGCGCAGTTGCTGATGAAGCTGCTAATCAGATTATGGAAGCTAAACAAGCTCCAGCACCGGTTCAGGGAGATGACTTAAAGGAAGCTCAGTTCTCAGAAATGAAATTTAATGACTCTAATGATACATTAGTATCTTGGTTAAATAATAATAAAAGATAATAATTAACTTATATATAATTTAATTAAAACGTATGAATACACAGTATTTGCAAATGATGCAGACTCCTCAGATGATGGAGGCTCTTATTAATAGTTCAGTATCAGCTGAAGATGCTAATTTACGTTCACGTGAATATGCTAAAATGTTCTCTCGTAATGATGAGATGAAAGATATTTTTGGATTAGGCAAAAGCACTAACTTATTGCAGAAAACTTTCTCTGGTTATGCAGAAACTCCACTTTTGTCTACTCAGTATTTCAATGCATCTGTAGCTTCTTATGTAAGCTCTTTTGCTGGTTATATGTCAATTGAACGTGATTTTGATCAACCTAATGGTTTGTTCTATTGGTTTGACGTTCTTGGTGTAACTGATATGCGTTCAGTTATTCCTAACCTTGGTCCAGATAACTATCAGGATATTCAAGCTATGGGTAACTTTACATTAAATATCACTCCAACTACTAATACTGATTATTCAAGCTTGATTGGTCGTAAGATTATTCCTGGTACTGTACGTGTTAAGATTGCTACTGATACTGAAAAGTATGAATTAATTGATAATGGTCAGGGAGCATTCATGGCTGTAGCTGGTAAGATTGTAGCTGGTACAATTAATTATTTGAATGGTCGTGTAGAATTTACATTGGCTAAAGCTTTAGCTGGCGATGCAACTAAAGAATCAATCACTATTATTGGTAAAGAAGATGTTACAGGTACTCCATGTAATACTGTAGGTGCTTCTAACGCTCATACTAATGATAAGAGATTTATTGCTAAGATGCAACAGCTTGGTTTAGCTACTGTACCTGATATGTTGGTAGCTGAATACAATATCGCAGCTCTCGGTGCAATGAAGAAAGCTACAGGCTCTGATATGGCTACATTCTTGTTTACTAAGTTACGTGAACTTTATACTAAAGTAATTAACTTTAAATTAGTTTCTACTTTGGAAGAAGGCTATAACGGTAATGTAATGGCTGATCTAGATTTAACTCAGAATGCTATGACTGGTCAGTTCTATGATTATCGTTCAAGAGTTGACTTGTTTGATGCTTACTTGATCAACGTTGAATCTGCATTAGCTACTAAGGCTGTTAAGGGTGTTGATGTTACAGCTTATGTTGCAGGTAATCAGGCAGCTAATCAGTTCCAAAAAGGTGGAATGATTGGTAAATGGGAAAGAAATACTAAGATGACTTATATCAATGACTTGCTTGGTTGGTATAATGGAATTCCAGTATTACGTTCTACTGATATCGCTGAAGCAGCTGGTGAAGGTACATTCTATGCAATCCACAAAACAAAAGATGGTCAGATGGCTCCTCTTGCACGTGGTATCTATATGCCTTTAACAGATACTCCTACTATTGGTAACTATAATAATCCAACTCAGATGGCTTCTGGTATTTACTATCAAGAAGGTACTAAATATATGGCTCCTGAATTGGTACAGAAAGTTACTTTCAAATACGGTATCTAATAATTTATCCTTTGAGTATTACTCTCAATACTCCTAAAGAAAAGAAGGAAAATAATTAATTAATATACAATAAGGAGAGGGATTCCCTAAGTTTAATAGCTTAGTGTTCCCTCTCCTTTTTTAAATATTATTTTAACATGGCAAGTGTATTTACATTAAAAAGAAAGACTTTCGGAAAAAAGTTTGATGAATATATAAAAAAGAATAATCTTAAGGTAGAAGATGCTGAAGAAATAGTTGAAAAAGGAGCAAAAAAAATTAAACTTGGTAAACCTAGTAAGATTGCAGCTGGAGTTGCTTTAGGATTAGCGGCTGCTGGATCTGCTGCAGCTATAGTTAAGAAAAATAAAAATAAAAAGAAAGAACAGGAGGATTGATTTTATGGTTATTAAAAGAAAATTATTTTTTATGGGTCCTAATGGAGAAGTTATTACAGGAGCTGAAGTTTTAGCTAGAAAGAAAGCAATGAATGATCTTAAACCTGGAAGTGGATCTGCTAAAGGAGCTTTAAAATCATTAAAAACTGAAGCTGCAAGAGATACTGCTATAAACGAAGCTGCTAGAAATGAAACTAGATCTCTAAATAAATTAGATAATAAGAAATTTCAACAGATGGGAAAAGCAGGAGATAAAGCAGGAATAGAAGCCTTAAAAAATCAAAATGCGTTTAGAGGAGCTTCTAGAGGGGGATACAAAGTTGGCCAAGCATCTGTAGGAATAAAACAAGGGGCAATAAACACATGGAATCGTATGGGAAAAGCTGGTAAGGCTGGAACTATCGCTGCTGGACTAGGTGGAGCATATTTAATGGGAAAAGGATTATTCGGTAAGAAAAAAGATTAAATCTAAATATTATGATTATTAAAAGATTAAGATTATTCTCATTGGAAGAAGGAAAATTTACAGGGAATAAACCTTCGACTAAAAGAACCTATATATCTCAAGCTATAACAGGAACCGCATTAGGAGCTGGTATGGGTGCTATGGCTGGAAAAGGAAAAGGAGCTTTAATTGGTGCTGGAATTGGGCTAATATCTGGATTATTAACTGCAGCATTAACTAGATCTGTATTTAACTCTTCTCATAAAAATAATATAACAACAAAAAATATATTTAAGGAATTTTCTAGATTAGTTGATTATTATGATAGTCTTAATAAATCAGAAGAAAATCGCCCAGTAATTCCATATAATATTGAAAAATATGATTTAGATAGCAATAATCCTAAATTATATGATCTGTCTGTTAAGGCTAATGAAGATTCTATAGTTATATATATTCGCCCAATTAGTAAAACTGAAATTACTGAGGTTAGTAATATATTAGACAAGTTTTGCATAGAAACAAAAGATACTGACTACGTTTCAGAAAAATTAGAAGACAATAGTTGGATAGTTACTATGAAATTAAAAGATTATAAAAGTGCAGCAAATTTACTAATTGAGCTAATGATTGAATGTAGTTTTAGAATAAACTTTATAACTAGATAAATATGGCAACATACATAATTAAAAGAAAAAATTTTGCTATTTTTGGAAAAACTATAGCAAATTTTAAAAATGCAAATGCTGCTTTTAATGCAGGAAATACAAAACAGGGCTTAAAAAATGTAGCAGCCGGAATTGGTAGAGCTGGAATTGGAGTAGCAAAAGGTGCACTAGGAGCAGGAGCAGCAACATTAGCAGCTGGGGCAGCTTTTGATAGTATAGCAAATAATTAATTACTAATCCCTGAAAATAGTAAACCTAATAAGAATAAGTTAATTATGAATGAAATAATTTATAGAGGCCTTAAACTTTCTTCTAATAAATGTAGATATTTTCAAGTTAAAGAAGGAGTTACAAGTTCAATAGTAGAAGATGTACAAAGATCCACATTAACTTTAACTTATTCTCCAAATAGTACTTCAGGATCTTTGTCAGAATTATTAGGAATACCCTGTACAGAAAAGAGTATACAGATGTTACCAATGGGATTGCCAAAAAGATTTCCTAATACAATAATTACATTAAATGGGCTAAAATTTAGAAAGTTAACTTATGATCCACATATTATAAACATAATAATAGTAAGTGATTCTGAGTCAAGAGTAATTCAAGACTATAATTATACAACTATTGTAGTTTCTAAAGACGACTATAAAAATCCGGAATTTATAAATTTTTTATTCTTTTCAGGAAATTTATTATATATTAAACCTATAGGACCCAGACCTAACTGCTATGAAATAAGAAACTTTCCAAAAATTCAATTAAATTTAGATAACGTAGATTTAAACTCTACATCGGAAACTGTATTTACTCTTAGAAGAAGGTATGATGATTACGTAATAAGAGCTGTTGATTATCAAGATCAATTTATATTAGAGTTGAGAAAAATATTAGATAACTACGGAATTGAGTTAATAAGAGCAAATAAAGAAACTACACTAAAGAAAACTTCTTATGTAGTATATCAATTTCTTCAAACTCCTGTTAAAGATAATCATCCTAAATATAATGATGATAAAATTTTACAACACAAAATACCAATAGAATTTTATCTTAGGAGTACTGATATGCCTATGTTCTTTGATTTCAAAAATAAATATAATAATGTAAATTTACTAACTAATTTCTGTGAATTTAAAACATCTGATAAGTATGGACAAAAATGGACGGCTGCTATAAAATGGGGTCCCATAACTGAAGATTTTAATCATACTTATCAAATGGATAATAATTCTAACTTTTCATATGAATGTCAATTTAGATGTGAATTATATTTTTATGAAGTTATAGATGAAAGATATAAATTCTTAGAGGAAATAGTACAACATATAGATCATGATTTTGGAAATAAGAATATAGTGAGAGAAACTGAAATAATAAATTAAACAATCTAATAGAATTATTAACATGATTAATTTCAGAAAAAAGAAATACCTTGTCCAAAATTTAATGCCAGATGCTCTTGAATATCTTAAAAAACAGGGACTCAGACCGAATATAATATCTAAGGATGAAGCAGATGAAGTAAGTAAGGTTAATTCTAAAGCAATGGTTCTTATCTCATTTACTAAAAATGAATATGGATACTATCAAATTCAAGTTCAGGACAAGGAATTATATAATTATACACAAAAACTAATACGCGATATATTTAGAATGAGAATTACTAATATAGATAAAGAACATAGAATAATTACTGCAGAAATAGATCATTTAGGAGTAGCTTTAGATATAATAGAGATTCTTGCAATAAAATATAATTTATCAATTGTAGTATGATTAATTTTAGACAAAAAGAATTTACAGAATATGACGCTATGAGAAGTCTTTATGTAAAACTTATGCGATATTCTGATAGAAATAAATTTGGAGTTATTGATACGAGTGCTTTAATTCCAATACTTAGAGGTAATAATATAGTAATAGAAAGATTTGTAATAAGTACATCTCTATTTGGAAAAGATAAATATAGAATGTATTTAAAAATTGGTGCAAAAGCAAAGATGCCAGACGAAGTAAGATTACCAGGAAAAGTATATGATAAAAAACTTGGTAATATGGAGTTAAAATTTCAACACTCTGTATTTGCCCCAAAAGATAGTACTAATGAAGGTAATTTTAATAATAATGATAAATCTACAAATTTAGGAAATACTAAACCTCCTAAAAAAGATAAGGCTTTTTCGGATAATATACTTCCAGATTCATTACTTCAAAAAGAATTTGGAAAAGGTGGAGATAAACAATTTCCTTATGCATCTGGATCTTTTTCTCCTTATATAAATTTATCTTATACTGTACAAGAACTATTAGGAAAAGCTGTAAAATATGATAAAAAATCTAGATCATTAGTTCTTGAATTCAATACTATTGAAGATGCTATAAATGCATTAAATATATTACCTTTTGGATTAGGTTATAAAATATATTTATTAAACGCATGAAAATAAAAAGATTTTCTCAAACCAAGATACTTAATACAAATAACCCAGCTCTTGGTTTTACAAGAGGAAGAAAGTATGATACAGATATGGATAGACTGGGTAGAATAAAAACGGCTCAAGGAGAACTTACTAAAGTAGGAGACTTGGGTAGAGAAATGAGAAAGCTTAATATGGAATTAAATAGTGGAGGTTTAAGAAAATGGCAAAATATAGATTAAAAAGAAAATGTTATAATGCCTTAACTGAAGCAGCTGGAAATACTTTAGGTGGAGTAACTGAAGGAGTAGGTAAAGCTTTAGATAACAAAGTAGCTGGAGTTGCTGGTGGAGTCCTAGGTGCTAGTAAGCTTGGAGGAACTATAGGAACAATGATTGGTGGTCCTTTTGGAAGTTTACTTGGAATGGGAGCTGGATATCTAATAGGTGCAGCTGCTACTAGAGGATTAGGTAAAGGATTAAAGAGTGCAGGACAAGATATGCAAACTTAATTATAATAGGAGGAGATGAATTATGATTAAGTTTAGACAAAAAGAATATGTACTTCCAGCAGCACTTTTAACTGTCGGAAAAGGTGCTCTTGGAGCACTTAATGCAGCTGGAAATGTTGCAGCTATAGGTGGTATTGCACAAGGGGCTCAACAAATGAAACAAGCAGAGCAACAAGCGGAAGAACAAGCGGCTCAAAATAGAAAGATAACGAAGGCTCTTAACAATATTGCAGAAAATGCTAAGAATAATCCTCAAGCTGCACAACAAGCTGCTGATGTTATTAGTCAAAAACAATTTGCAAAAATTAATTTAGGATCTTTAGCAAATAATAAAACAGTAAAAAATGCTATAGGACTAGGAAAAGATGTAGGAAAAATTGCTTGGAAAAATAGAAGAGATTTGGCTGGAGGATTACTTGCAGGAGCTGCTTTATCTGGAGCATCTTATATTACTGATAAAGCTATTCAACATGATATGAAAAAATCCGGAATACCTTTACCTCCTAAAAAAGAACAAAGAGAATACTCCTTAAATAAAGAATCAATAATGAAGGGTATTAAATTTGCAGGAAGAGAGCTTAAACAAACAGCAAAAAAAAATAAAATGATGATAGGAAGTATGGCACTACTTGGATCAGCTCCTACTGCATTAGGATATATGGCAGAAAAAAAAGCAATAAAAGATCAAATTAATAGTACTGTACCTCCAGCTAAAGAAAAAACATATTCCTTTGCATCTTCTATTGGAAATTTTGGAAAAAAAATAAAAGCTGCTCCTATATTTCATACTCCAGGACAAACTATATTAGGAGGAATTTCTAATATAATTGGTGGAGGTGGAAGACGAGGAGTCTATAAATTTGGTCATCAACTAAATAGATACGGCAAACATTCTGGATCAGAGTGGTCACAAAAAGCTGGAAAATTTATAATGGACCATCCAAAAACCGCATTAGTTGGATCTATTCCCGTTGGAGCAGGAATTATGGCCGGAACTTGGGATGCTGGAGAAAAATTAGTAAGAAAAGGGATGAAAAAAGTTGATAAGAATGCATATGCTTATCAAGAATCAAAAGAAGAGGAGATACCTGAATGATAATTAGAAGAAAGTTATTTACTAAGTACGATGATACTGATAATTTAAAAAGAATGAAAGACTCAGATATCTTAGCTGAAAAACCAAAAAAAGCTCCAGGATATGGTTCAGTTGCTACAGGTGCTCTAGGTGGAGCAGCACTAGGTGCTACTGTAGGATCAGTAGCTGGAGCTTTTTCTAAAAATAAAGCTGGAAAGGGTTTACTAACACGTATGGGAAAAGGTGGAAGAACTGGAGCTATACTTGGTGGATTAGTAGCTGGAGGAGTGGCTTTACATAATAGAAACAAGCAAGCTAAAGAGAATGAGTGGTACAATAATAGATTAAGTTTTGCACAAAGACAAGCTAGAAGAAGAGAAAAGAAAGATTGGAAAACTAATATGACTCAAAGAGATGGTTACTCCTATTAAATTTTAATTTATGAAAAAGTTTAGACAAAAAAATTTTGGAGGAATAACATCCAGGTTAAATAAAGCAAAAAAAACTGTTAAAGATTTTTATCATAAAAATCCAGCATCTATAGTAACTACTGGAACTTTTGTAGCATCAACTAGTAATCTTGCTATGAATGCTTCAAGAAAAAATCAAGATAAAGCATATCAAGATGAACAATTAAAAGCTATGAGAGACTTAACTGGAGCTTTAAATAAAGTAGATAATAATTTAAAAACAGTAGCTGTAAAACAACCGTCGACAAAAAAGAAAGAAACAAATTCTTCTTTTAGGTTTAGAAAATTTTTCTCCAAAAAAAATAATTATAATAATATGATTAATTTTAGAAAAAAAGAATTTAGCATATTAGGAGATACACTACAAGGTGCAAGTATTGGAGGATCTTTGGGAATAATAGCTTCTGGATTAGGAGGAAAAGATGCAAAAGGAATAAAATTGCCAAAATTTAGAAGTATATCTGAAAATAAAATAAATTCCTTCAATAATTCCTCAGCTCTTATTAAACGTTCTGGGATAATAGGAGCTGGAATAATAATTGGAGCTTCTTTAGGTGCATTAGTGGGATTAATAAAAAAAGGAGATGAATTAATATCTCAAAAATCTACTGTAGATAATAGATTAATGGATAAAGTAATAACAGATCTAAAAAAAGCTGGTTTTAAAGAAGGAATTAATTTTACTAGAGATCCACATGAAGCTGATAGATTGAAAACTCCTATAAGTATTGCAATAACTAGAAATTCTGGAGAACTCAAGTTATTAGTTAATACTATTACTGATGATAAATTAAAATCAATAACTAAAGAATTAATTAAAAACTTGCCAAATTCTTCAGTAGTTTCTCAAGAAGCAAAAAATAGATACAACGAAATATCTATTACTTCTATTTCAGATGGTTCAGCTGATGTAGGATTAATAGCTGGAATAGCAGAAAGATTTATTAGAAATAAATATCCTATTTATTTAGTAGAAGTTGGTTAAAAAAATTTAATTTAAAACATATTTATTAAACTATGGCACAATGGACTGAAACACTTGAACCGTATGTAAAAGTAACGGAGAGAGTTCATACTGCAGCATTAAATCCTACTGCAGGAGAAAGCTTAATCATTGGTGTAACTTTAATTTCAGATGCTGGTCCCGCAGTACCTACACTTATATCAAATCAATCAGAATTTTTAAAGAATTATTCTTCTGGAGATTTAACAGAATCTTACTTAGCATCTCTTAATAATTTATATACAGATGCTAATAATACTGGAGATAAAAGTGTAGCATCTAATATGTGGATGAATGCTTATAGATTAGCAGGATCAAATACATTATTAGTAGTTCGTGCATCAAAAGCCAATGATATATATTATTCAAAACCTTTAAATAAGGTTGATTATAATACATACATTCTTCGTGATGGAGAATTAATGAAAGGATTTATCAACAAAGATAAAGGTATTCTTAAATTTGTTCTTGATATAGATGCAGATGATGCAGAACATGATCAAGATGGTTGGTCAATGAATATTAACGGTGTAGGTATTATAGGTAATAGAACTACGGATGAGGGACCACAATATGACTACTATGTTAATAATCTTAAAGAGTTAGTAGAGCAATTAAACGAAACTTCTAAATTCTTTTCTCCTTCATACAAATTCTTTAAGGATGAAAGAGGAACTGAAGAAACAGATGATGCTAATGAAGCAAAAAGTGTTATCTTTTATGAAGTTTATTTAGGAAATACTATATTAGATACATCAGATTCAGTAAGATGTCCTAGTGGATTACAGTATCTAATAACTTGTGAACCCGATTGGACTCCAGACAATCCAAGTCAACATACTATAGATCTTAATAGTACTCCTTGGTCTGGATTCGATACTGTAAATTACTACGCAACTAATAAATATAATTCTAATACAGATCTTAGAATTCGCATTAGAAGATTTAATCATGATGCTGTAGTAGCAAAATCATTAGTAGATCCTACATTAAATGAAAACTCTGATTCTCCTTGGACTGTATTAACTTCAGTATTAGATACTTATACTAAAAAAGGAACAGTAGAACCTAGTGAATCCATTCTTCAGAGAGATTTTTATGAAGTAGCAATATTAGATCCTAATATTTCAGATACTGTACAATTCTTTAATATAGGTAAAGTAACCGGACGTGGAGATATGGAAGCTGATGAACTTAATTCATATCTATCAATGATTCAGGTGCAACTTCCTACTAATATGAGAGATCTTAATCTTAATTATTATGGATACGGAGCAGATGATAAAGTATGGGTTGAGTTGGATGCAAATTCTCCAGAAGCAGGAAGCTATAAAAAAGAAGTATCTAATTTAGAAGAACTTCATGCAGAATCTGGAATGTCTGTAGGTGATGTATATAAAGTTGGAACAGGAGAACCATATAAATACTACCAATATCAGGAAAATGGTGGAGACCAAGTTTATGCAAAATTAGGTGTAGATCCTACGGAAAGTACTATCTTAAATGTATCTGAAAGTGACCTAATGAAAGCACTTGATGAGATTAGTATTCAAGAAGTATATACAGTAGAAGGACTTTGCGACTTAGGTAATACATCATTAAGTTTCCAAAATTATATGGCTAATATGGCTATTAATGATAACTATTTCTATCCAATATCTACAGTTAATTCGACTAACTATATGACTATAGCTAATAATGCTTCTAAGATATCTCAAGATAGTTATAAATTATATATGGCAACTCCATGGGATATTGACTCAGGAACATTTGGATGGAGATATTATGCTTCTCCAGCAGTACTATATTGGGAAGCGGTAGCTAGAAATCGTAGAAATAACGCAGAATTTGCACCTATTCTTGGACAATCAACTGGTATTATGCAATATCAGAGACCAATGATGGAATTTAATAAGAAAACTCGTCAATTGCTTTTATCTAAGAGAGTAAATTCAGTGTTGTGGAATGTACAAACTCAGGCTTGGAATATGAATGATAATTATACTAAACAGAACCAAGATACTATAATGTCAGATGAAGGGAATTCTCGTTTAGCTATTCGTATTTCTAAAGCTATGCCAACACTATTACGCCAATATATTGGATGGAAAATTTCTCAGAGATTGTGGGAAAGTGCTACTTCTACAATAGATTATTGGTTTAAAACTACAATTTTACCTATGACCTATACTATTGATGATTATAGAATCATAATTGATGATACAAATAATCCAGTAGAGATTCAAAGACAGAATAAGATGGTAGTTAATGTATTAGTACGTTATCAAAGAACATTGAAATATGTACTAGTATATCATGATATATTTGATGTTGGAATGGATCTTTCTTTAGTAGAAGGACAAGATAACTCTGAATCAATGCTAGTATAATATATTAATTGGATAGTAGTTTAACCAACTACTATCCTCTTAATAAATTTATTAATTTTATTATGGATAAAACATTATTAATTGATCTCAAGAAAAAAATGTTTATTAGGAGTGCCTTAAGTTATTGAGGCTAAATAGTAAGTAATAGCTATTTAGTAAATACTTTAAATTGCTGGAATAATTGAGAAAATCAGCAGAATATTTTAATAAAAATATTTTCAACGACTATAGTAAGTACTTAGATAATATAGTCTAATTCTAAAGGAGACTTTAGTAATATAATTAATGAATAAACTTAACTAGTCTAGATGAGATATTAGACTTAAATGATTATCTTAGTGCAGATGAGATATTATTAGAAATAATAAAAGAAGCATTAAGAGAATTTGAACATACAAATCCATTAATTCTTGAAATGAGAGTTAATAAAAATCAAATGTGCAGTTGTGAAGGTAGAGGATTAACTGGGTATTGTGAAATAAAAAGTAACTTTACTTTATTTTTAGATTGTAAATTAGCGGAAGATCAAATTATATTAGTCCCTAATTCATTACCGCAGTACAGAATTGGAAATTTAAATTATCCAGGAGCTGGATCATATACTTACTTTACTGACTATAAACGACCATATGTTTATATGGAAGATGTTCCTCAATTAAATGAATTTTATATTAGAGGAATTTGTAGTAGACCTATAATACCAGATTTTTTACCAGATAAATCATTTAATCCAGATTCAAAGAAAGCAGCAATCTATTGGATGAATATAGAAGAAGGATCTTTAGGGGTTTATTTTATAGATTTATGTATGGTTCACTTATTAGATTATATAAGAAATCTAAAAGCATCTTTACTATTACCTGGAGTAGCTATAGATATTTTAGGAAATATTGATCAAGCATATCAAGAACTGAGAAGTAGATGTGATAATTTTATGCTTCAATCTGGATGGTATGGACAATTATTAGTTTAGATTTAAATATTAATTAAATATGATCATACTAAGAAAACAGAAAGAATATAGTACAGCTCTTGCTAAAGGATTAGCGGGCTTTAATAAAAATATCTTAAGAAAATCTCCAATGCAGGCAAAAAGGGCTGCTATAATTGAAGAAAAGAAAATATTAACTCCACTTGCTAAACCTGCATTAAAAGTATCTAAAGCAATTGAAAATGGAAATTTAGCCTTAAATCAATTAGCAACTAATCCTGGAGAAGTAATTAATAAAAAAGTAATTCAACCTTCAATAGAAGCTCCAATCACATCATTAGCAATGAAAGCAGTACCAGTTCCGGGAAGTTCTGCATTAATAGGAATAGTGGGTAAGCCAGAAAAAACTATATGGAAGAGACTAGGAGTTGGTGATAAAATGTCCAAAGCAGCTAATAAATATACTACTTCAAAAGGTGGAAAATATGTAGAAGGAGCGATAAATGGAGTTGTTAATACTGGAAAAATTATGCTAAATGGTTTTTAATTAATTATTATGATTAAATTTAGACAAAAAAATTACACTATTCCTGAAGGTCACTATACAGGACCAAAAGATATTGATAAAGTACCAGGAGCTATAGAAATAATTGGGAAATCTGCTTTAGCAGGAGCCGGTGTAGGAGGAATTACTGGAGGATTATTAAAAGATTCTACTGTATTAAGTGGTGCAGTGACTGGCGGAAAATATGGAACTATTGCAGGAATTATTTTAAAGTTCTTCTTAAATTATTTACATAATCCAATGACATCAGTAAAATTTCAAGAAGTAGATAAATTAATTCGAAGAGAATTTGGAATTTATAGAATGTCTGGAATTACTGTAGGAGACTCACTAGATAAACGTGCTAGTATAGATGAAAAGTTTAGCTTTAATGATAGAAATGTAAGTTCATATAAACTAACCTTTGCTATTCAAGATAATACAATAACAATGTATACATTTGGGATGACTAATAATGAATTAGATAAAACATCCGAAATATTGGATTATTACTGTAAGAAATATTTTAGTATGGAATATTCAGCTCATGCTATTAATACAAAAACAAATTCTTACTCAGTATCTATTATATTTACTAATTATCAAGTAATAGCTAATTTTATAATGGAACTAAGTAAGATATTGAATACTAAAATAAATCTACTGGATAATAAAGCTTTAGCTGAAAACAGATTAAAAGAAATCTCTACAAAAACATTTTCAGTTAAACAATTTAATAAATATGATTTAATTAAATTACTTGGAAAATCAGGAACCTATTTCATGTCTCCTCACTTAATGTTGGGTGATATAAAGAATACAATAGCCGGAGGAACCTTGGGAATAATTTTAGGTAGTTTAGAAAAATTAAACTCTATAGAAGGAATTAAAGAAGGACTCTCAATAAAAAGAGAACATTATGGTAATAAATACCTAGAGGATAGATTAAATAAACTACATTATGTAGAAAAATATGACTATACTGTCGGTGATATAAGAGCAGATGTAGAAATATCCTTATTTTCTGGATTATTTATCGTAACTGTATCTAAAAATAGTGATAATTTTAACAAAATAGATAAAGAATTTTTTGAAAAACTTAAAGGAAAGTTAACAAGGGTTGATACTGGAAAAGTAGTAGTGTATAACTATCCAATTTCTTCAAAAAATGAATTTGACTTTATCTTAAATAAATTAATGAGACTTGATGTTGAACCTAATATATTTGAAAAATGATAATACTTAGAACACTACATTTTTCAAATCCTATGACGAGAAAGATGATAACTAAATTAGTAGAGAAACTAGATAAAGAGGGTATCGAAGATTATGAGGTATCTAATAGAATCCCTAATGATGTGATTAGTATTTATCCTAATCCATCTATGTTAAAAATATATATACCCTCTGATCTAGAATACTCACAGTACAGTATTGATGACTTTATAAGGGATATGGTACCTCATATTAGAACAAGTGTTTCTTTAGAGAGAAATATTTATGTTATGAAATTGTCCGGAATATTATCTTTTGATCAACTGTATAAACTAATAAAAGAGATAATTAATACCGAAGAGTTTTGTACTTTATTAGATGATGAATAAATTTTAAGTTAGTTTATAATTATGGCGGATATGGCTTCTAGTAATTTGGATAAAGCTAATAAACTTTATTCAATTGGAATGAAAAATATTAAATTACAATTAAAATTACTTGGAATAGAGTTTATAGTATTACGCCCAAAAAATAACAGTAAATGGAAAAATGTTTTTGGGGGTTCATACTCATCTGATTCAACGTTAGAGAATGACTACGACCAACTTACTACAAAACTTATCCTAAATCAAAATGAACTTAGAGATGTATGGAACAGAAATAGAGATACTCTAGAAGTTTATACAGATGATGGATCGCTACAAGTTGGCGACGAATTACAATATACTCGTGGAAAATATACTTTTAGATTTAAAATTTCTATGAAAATGGGTTATTCTGAAGTTGCTGAGGTATTCTATGTTTATACATTAAATAGTATAGTTGAAACATTAGATATGTAATAAAGAGCTTAATAATATGAAAGATGAACATATAGAGAAAGAACTCCTAAAACAAAATAAAATTCCTGGTTGTGATCAATTAACTAGACCCGAGGAAATAAAAGCTCTAAGTAAATATTTAAAAAATATAAGAACAACTCAGGAAAATTATACGTCTTTAGGAAAAAATAATTTAGAAATTCCAGGAATTACTACAGGAAAATTACCAGAAATAAATAACCTAGAAGATCATATAGATACATTAAAAGTTACTAATTCTATTGAATTAGTAAATGGATCAGTATCTTTAGATGGTAATTTTAAAGAAGTAAATAACTTAGAAAATTTCAAAGATAATTTATTAGATGATAGAGATATCTCCCTAGATAATCATGAAGAATATTTAATAGATGATAGAAAAATATCTTTGGAACATATAAAAGAAAAATTAAACGTAGTAGATAAAAATAAACTATCTTCTCAAAAAATTAAACTAATTAATAATAAAGAAATACATAAATTAGAAAATACTAAAGAAAATTTAGACGTAGAAGAGAATATAGATTCTTTAGAAAATTTTTCAGATAAAATAACATTATCCGATAAAAATGATATAAAAGAATTAAATGAACATGTAGAAAAATTAGTTAATACAGAACAGAATATTGTTAACTCTTTGGAAAAAGAAAAAATATATATTAATAATTCTAATGAAATAACTAATTTATCTAATTTTAAAGATTCTATAGAAGTTCAAGAAAATAAAATAATTGAATTATCAAATAAAAAAGAATCTCTAAAAAATATAAAAAATCAAGTAGTAAATAATATTTCTTCTTATAAAGAAGAAATTCCAAATGAATTAAAAGAATCTAATTCTTTAAATACTTCTAGTGAAAAATTAAGAACTCCAGAAGAATTAAATAGTATATATAATGAAAAAATAAAATTAGAGGGAGAAGTTAAAGATTCTAATCTATCGAATTATAAAGAAGATTTTGTAGGAACTATTAATGAACCACCTCTCAATGATACTAAAATAAATCTAGAAGGAGAGATAAAAGATCAATCTCTAGATAATACTAGGCTGAATATAATAGATGATAGAGATCCAACATTATCGGACTATAAAGAAGGATTTGTTGGTAATATTAATGAACCTTCCTTAGATAATACTAAAATAAATATAGAAGATAGTCGAAAAAATTCTTTATCAGACTAT